>JAKLLR010000020.1 GCA_022014175.1 Gammaproteobacteria bacterium
GTTGGCACCTTGCGCGGCCAGCAGTTGAGTTATGGTGATACCGGTACTCCGCTGGTGGTGACCTATCACCCCGCTTATCTGTTGCGCACGCCGACAGACAAGCGTAAGAGCTGGCAGGACCTCTGCCTGGCGGCCCGCCGCTATCGGGAGAACGGAGGGGCTGATGGCTGCCCGCTCTGATGAATTGCTGGGCACTCGAGCCATGCGGGCGACAGATCTGCACCGCATTATCGGGATTGAGCGCCGCTGTTACCATTTTCCCTGGGGCGAAACCGCCTTTCTCGACAGTATGGCAGTGGGTTATATCTGCCGGGTGCTGACTCTGGGTCATCAGGTGGTGGGATATGTGATCGTCTCTTCCGGCGCCGGTGAGGCCCATCTGCTGAACATCAGCATCGATCCCGAGTGGCAGGGGCGGGGTTTTGGTCGGCAGCTGGTCCATCTGGCCAGGGAGAGTGCCCGGGAAGCGGGCGCGGAGATCCTGCTGCTGGAGGTGCGGCCCAGCAATCAGATCGCTCTGCAACTCTATGCCCGCACCGGGTTTCACCAGATCGGACGGCGCAGTAACTATTATCGTGCGGTAGAGGGGCGTGAAGATGCTATCATTTTGAGCTGCCCGCTTTGAACAGAGCGCCCGATTAGTTCGTCTACACCCGTTTGACTTGAACGGCGGCTACAAGTCGCTGAGACACCCTTGAACAGTTCCAACTCTTTGCCCGACGCGGTTGCCAGCCGCCGCACCTTTGCCATTGTCTCTCACCCGGATGCCGGTAAGACCACCCTGACCGAAAAGCTCCTGCTCTATGGCGGCGCGATTCAGCTGGCGGGTACGGTCAAGGGCCGCAAGGCGAGTCGGCACGCCACCTCGGACTGGATGGAGCTGGAGAAGGAACGGGGCATCTCGGTGACCTCTTCGGTGATGCAGTTCGTCTATGGCGGAGCGATGATGAATCTGCTGGATACGCCAGGGCATGAGGACTTCTCTGAAGATACTTACCGCACCCTCACTGCGGTGGATGCCGCTTTGATGGTGATCGATGCGGCCAAGGGGGTGGAGGCGCGGACCATCAAGCTGATGGAGGTCTGTCGCATGCGCGATACGCCGATTATCACCCTGGTTAACAAGCTTGACCGGGAGGGGCGTGACCCGGTTGATCTGATGGATGAAGTCGAAAAAATACTGGGTATCGCCTGCGCCCCGGTGACCTGGCCGATTGGCATGGGCCGCGAGTTTCGCGGCATTTATCATCTGTATGAGGACAAAATCCGCCTGTTTTCAGCCAAAGGCGGTTCCACGGCAGAACATGGAGAGGTGCTGCAGGGGCTGGACAATCCGGCTCTGATTGAAGCCCTGGGGGCGGATCTGGTGGCGGATCTGAGCGACGAGGTTGAGCTGGTGCGAGGCGCGAGCCATGCGCTGGACCGCGAGGCGTTTCTGGCGGGTGAACTGAGCCCTGTATTTTTCGGTTCGGCGCTGAATAACTTCGGGGTTGAGGAGTTGCTGGATGCCATCGTCGAGTGGGCGCCGCCGCCGCAATCCCGGCCGGCAGAGGCGCGTATGGTGTCGGCTGATGAAGAGAAGCTGACCGGTTTTGTCTTTAAAATTCAGGCCAATATGGACCCGATGCATCGGGACCGGGTGGCTTTTATGCGGCTCTGCTCGGGGCAGTTTAACAAGGGTATGAAGGTGCGCCATGTGCGCCTCGGGCGGGATGTGCAGCTGCACAATGCGATCACCTTTATGGCCGGCGAGCGCAGCGCCGCCGAGGGGGCAGTGGCCGGGGATATTATCGGTATTCACAACCACGGCACTATTCGTATCGGTGACACCTTCACCCAGGGTGAGGATCTCAAATTTACCGGTATCCCCAATTTCGCCCCGGAGCTGTTTCGGCGCGCACAGCTGAAGGATCCATTGAAGATGAAGGCGCTGCTCAAAGGGCTGCAGCAGCTATCTGAAGAGGGGGCGACCCAGCTGTTTCGACCGCTACAGGGCAACGATCTGATTCTGGGTGCTGTGGGTATTTTGCAGTTTGATGTGGTGGCTTACCGGCTGCGGGATGAGTACAGCGTGCAGTGCTCTTTTGAGCCGGTGAATGTGGCAACTGCGCGCTGGGTGCAGGCTGACGATGAGAAAATTCTGGCGGATTTTCGCCGCAAAGCGGAGAGCAATCTGGCCATTGATGGTGCCGGGGAGCTGACCTATATCGCGCCGACCCGGGTCAACCTGGATCTGACCATGGAGCGGTGGCCGGATATTCGTTTTCTGGAGACCCGAGAGCACTGAGGGGAAACCCGTCGAACGCCCTGGCCAGGCCAGTTAGAGCGCTTCGATGGTTGTCTTCTGCTCGTTGAGTTTGCCCAGATCAGATTGGAAACGGACGACCCGTTCCCGTTCCTGGGTGACAACTTCGGCCGGGGCGCGATCCACGAAGTTGGGGTTTTCAAGCTTGCGGCTGGCCTTGTTGATCTCGTTCTCCAGTTTACTGATCTCCCGCTGCAGTCGATCCAGCTCCTGTGTTTTGTCGATCAGCCCACCCATCGGCACCAGCAGTTTCATCTCCCCGCAGAGGGCCACCGCTGCAGCGGGCGTGGTCTGGCCATCGGCCAGTAGATCGATGCTATCGAGGCGGGCGAGCTGTTTCAGCTGAGTCTCATTCTCTGCCAGCCAGGCGCGGTCCTGTGCGGTGGTGTTGGCAACCTGTAGCGTGAGTGGCCGACCAGGGGGGATGTTCATCTCGCCCCGAATATTGCGGATGCCGCTGATGCACTGCTTGAGCCACTCAACTTCAGCCACCGCCGCCGGGTCGAGTTTGTCCAGATCCGCCTGGGGCCAGGGCTGCCTGGAGATGCTCTGCCCGGTTTTGCCCGCGAGAGGGGCAACCTGCTGCCAGATCTCTTCGGTGATAAAGGGTATGAAGGGGTGGGCGAGCCGCAGGATCGACTCCAGCACCCGAACCAGAGTGCGGCGGGTGCCCCGTTGTGCGGCCATGCTGACGCCATCGCTGTTTAGGCAGGGTTTCGAGAGCTCAATCATCCAGTCGCAGTAGTGGTTCCAGACAAACTCATAGATTGCGCTGGCGGCGTAGTCGAAACGGTACTCGCCGATGGCCCTGTCCACCGCCAGTTCGGTCTCCTGCAGGCGACTGATAATCCATCGCTCCGGGGCGCCGAGCTCCACCGGCTCATTGTTTTGTCCGCAGTCGTGATCCTGAGTATTCATTAGCACATAGCGAGCTGCATTCCAGAGCTTGGTGCAGAAGTTGCGATAACCCTCGATCCGTTGGATATCAAAACGGATATCCCGCCCCAGCGTGGCCTGGGCAGCAAAGGTGAAACGCATGGCGTCGGTGCCAAAAGCGGGGATGCCGCTGGGGAATTCACGGCGGGTGGCTTGCTCGATTCTGGCGGCCATTTGCGGCTGCATTAAGCCGGCGGTCCGTTTAGCGATCAGCTGATCCAGTTCGATGCCGTCAATCAGATCCAGAGGGTCCAGTACATTACCTTTGGACTTCGACATCTTCTGGCCGTCGTGATCCCGCACCAGACCGTGGATATAGACCTCATGGAAGGGCACTTCACCGGTGAATTTGAGCCCCATCATTACCATCCGGGCGACCCAGAAAAAGATGATGTCAAACCCGGTGACCAGCACCGAGGTGGGGTAAAAGGTGGCGAGTTCCGGGGTTTTTTCCGGCCACCCCAGGGTGGAGAAGGGCCAGAGGGCGGAGGAGAACCAGGTGTCGAGGACGTCTTCGTCCTGCCGTAGTGGCACATCATCCGCCAGCTGATGGGTGGCGCGCACACTGGCTTCGTCCCGGCCAACATAGAACTGTCCCTGATCGTCATACCAGGCGGGAATCCGGTGTCCCCACCAGATCTGCCGGGAGATGCACCAGTCCTCGATATTACGCATCCACTCAAAATAGGTCTTCTGCCAGTTCTCCGGCACGAAGCGGATGTCACCCCGTTCTACCGCCTCTATAGCGGGTTTCGCCAGGGGTTCCGTGCGCACGAACCACTGATCGGTCAGGTAGGGTTCAACCACGCTGCCGCTGCGATCCCCCCGGGGGACCATCAGTTTGTGGGGTTTGATTGAATCGAGCAGACCGAGGGCATCGAGATCCTGGACGATCCGGGTCCGTGCTTCAAAGCGGTCGAGACCCCGGTACTGCGCAGGTGCCTGATCGTTGATGCAGGCGTCCGGTGTCAGGATGTTGATCTGCGGCAGCTGGTGGCGCAGGCCGACCTGGTAGTCGTTGAAGTCGTGAGCCGGGGTGATCTTGAGGCTGCCGGTACCGAATTCGGGGTCAACATAGTCATCCGCAATGATCGGGATCTCTCGCCCGACCAGAGGCAGCTGAATCGTCTTGCCGACCAGTCCCGAATAGCGGGGATCTTCCGGATGAACCGCGACGGCGGAGTCGCCCAGCATCGTCTCCGGGCGCGTGGTCGCCACAACCAGGTGGCCGCTGCCATCGCTCAGCGGATAGCGCAGGTGCCAGAGGTGGCCATCCTCCTCCTCCGAGACCACCTCAAGATCGGAGATGGCGGTATGCAGCACCGGGTCCCAGTTCACCAGCCGCTTGCCCCGATAGATCAGATCCTCTTCGTAGAGGGAGACGAACACTTCGGTGACCGCTCTGGAGAGTGCCGGATCCATGGTGAACCGTTCCCGGGACCAGTCGATGGATGCGCCGAGGCGGCGCAGCTGCTGACTGATGCGGTCACCGGATTGCTCCTTCCACTGCCAGACCTTCTCCAGAAAGGCGTCCCGGCCGAGGTCGTGGCGGGAGATACCCTCTGCCGCCAGCTGCCGCTCGACCACCATCTGGGTGGCGATGCCGGCGTGGTCGCTGCCCCCTTGCCAGAGGGTCGTGTTGCCTTTCATCCGCTGGTGGCGGATGAGGATATCCATAATGGTGTCCTGGAAGGCGTGCCCCATGTGCAGCACCCCGGTGACGTTGGGCGGTGGCAGGGCGATTGAGTAGGCGTTGTTCCCCGGTTCGGGGGCGAAACAGCCTAGTTGCTCCCAACGCTGGTAGATCTTGCGCTCGATGAGTCCGGGGTCGTAGGTTTTGTCCATCAGGAATTCAGATTGCTGGTTGCGCCCGGGGGTGGGCGGCGAGGCCGGTCAGTCGTCAGGGTCTTGGGTGCTCTCACCGATCTCCCGCATGATCTGAGCGCGGATGGAGGGGAGCTGTTGCCGGATTAATGCCCGCAGCTCGTTTTCGCTGTCGCGGTTAAAGCGTTGGATCACCTTTGGTACCAGCTCTTCGACCGCCTCCCGTACGATACCGTCGAGTCGCCGGGCCATGCCGCTCTGCAGCGCTTCCGCCAGCCCCTCGATGAGTAGTTCAAACTCCTCGTCATGAGCCGGCCCGGGGAATTCCGAGTGGCTCAGTCCCGTGAGTTCGATCACCGGGATATCATCATCCCATTCATCCTTATGGTGGTTTTCACCGGAGCCCAGAAAGGTGGTATCCACCACCGGAAAGCTGGGCCAGGCCGCCTGGTTCGTCATCTCTTGTCCTGGCAAGTTTGCTGCTTCTACAGACTCAGTCTTCCCACTATTGTGTGGGCTGCTGCCGACTTGATCAATCAGGACCGGAATTTCGGCTCCGGCTCGCCGATTTTCGGCGTCCAGATTAAACTCACTACTCTCATCGGCGGGGGTGGTCGGATCCGTTTCATCGCCGTGCATCATCTCTCTCCAACCGGTTCAGCCCGGTACCTGATGGCTCTCTAAAGGATAACCCCGCTCCCGGTAGAAGCGGTAGCGTTGCCGTGCCAGCTCCCGTTGTGGGTCCGCCGACTCAACCAACTCCACCAGTCGGTCGTAACCGCTGAACGACAGTGGCACTTCAGTTTGCAGATTCAAAATCACCTCATTGTGGGCCGCGTCCGTCTCGCAGTCACCGATGACAATGGCCACTTCTGTTGGATCGCAGTGGCCGTGCAGTCCGTGAGGAACAAAAGAGCCGGGGCGGTATGACCAGAGCTGGGTATCCAGTTTGCTGGCCTGTGCTGCGCTGGCCGCCAGCACATAGACCCGGTGGCCGAGACCATAGATCTTCTCCAGCAGACGACAGGCAAAAGGCAGCGGGTCCGCCTCCCCTTCCGGCAGCAGGTAAAAATCGACCTGGGTCATCAGCTGGGGCCGACGCTATGTCTGCTCTGGTCGATCAGAAACTGAGTCAGCAGTGGTACCGGACGCCCGGTGGCGCCTTTGTTCTTGCCGCTGTTCCAGGCTGTGCCCGCGATATCCAGATGGGCCCAGCGATACTTCTCGGCAAACCGGGCGAGAAAGCTGGCGGCGGTGATGGTGCCCGCTTCCCGCCCGCCGATATTGGCCAGATCCGCAAAGTTGCTTTTCAGACCTTCCTCATAACCTGCCCACAGCGGGAGCTGCCAGGCCCGATCGTGGATCCGCTGACCGGCGTTGAGCAGCTCCTTGGCTAAGCCGTTGTGGGTGCTTAAAAGGCCGGTGGCAATTCGCCCCAGGGCAACCAGGCAGGCACCGGTGAGGGTGGCGATATCGATCACGGTGGCCGGATTGTAGCGGGCGGCGTAGGTCAGGGCATCCGCCAGAATCAGGCGGCCCTCCGCATCCGTATTGAGGACCTCGATGGTCAGGCCGGACATGGATTGTAATACGTCGCCGGGCTTGTTGGCATCGCCATCCGGCAGATTCTCGCAGGCGGGAATGATGCCCACCAGGTTGATGGGCAGCTTCAGCTTGCAGACCGCAAGCAGGGTGCCAAAAACGCTGGCGGCACCGCACATGTCGTATTTCATCTCATCCATGGCGGCCCCGGGTTTCAGAGAGATGCCACCAGAGTCAAAAGTGATGCCTTTGCCGACCAGCACGACGGGGCGGCTCTCCCTGTTGCCACCCTGGTACTCCAGGGTGATGAGTTTGGGCGGTTGCCGGCTGCCGCGGCTGACGGCTAGCAGCGCGCCCATCTTGAGTTCTTCCATCTGCTCCTGGTCGAGTACCGTGAGCTTGAGAGGGTGGTCATGAGCCAGGGTTTGGGCCTGTTCCGCCAGGTAGGTCGGGGTGCAGAGGTTGGCGGGCATATTGCCCAGATCCCGTGTCAGATCCATGCCCTCACCGATGGCGATGCCCTCGGCCAGCCCGGTTTTCGCCAGGGCCAGTTCGGCTCTGTTCTGAACGCAAAACAGCACGTCCGCCGGGGGTTTTCTCTTCTCGCTAGCGCGGGGGTCCTGATAGCTGTAGCGCTGGGCCAGTACCGCCATGGCCGCAGCTCTCACCATCCAGGCGGTGTCACGCCCCTTGATGCTGAGGTCCGGCAGATGGCATTCACACTCTTTAGCCTGAGTTTTGGCCAGATGCCGTATGGCAGCCGTGACGATCTGGTCATACCGCTCTTCGGTCAGCGCTGTCTGTTTGCCGCAGCCCACCAGCAGAACCCGGGTCGCTGCGATGCCGGACCGTTCAGGTAGCAGAAGGGTGTCTCCCGGTTCCGTCGGCAGATCCCCCTGTTTGCGCAGGCGGCTGAGGTAGCCGTCTGTGGCGTCGTCCAGAGCCCGGGTGGAGGGGGGCAAATTCTTCGCGTAAACGCCAACAATCAGACAGTCGGTTGGCTGGGTGCCTGGTGAGCGTATTTCAACTGAATAGGTCATAGGTATTAAAGATAGGGTCCGGATTAATTAGGTGCAATTTCGGCGTTGCGGTGACCCATCATAGTCGGGTATCAGCGCAGGCCGTACAATCAGCGCTTCGCCTACGGACGCTGATCGCATTTGATTATATCCCGCCATTTGATCAGAGAACTGCTCTGGCACCTGCTGGTTGCCTGCGTGGTGCTGATGCTGATCGTTATCTCCACCCGTCTGATGCGCTATTTTGCCGAAGTGGCGGAGGGGCTGTTGCCGGTGGCGATGGTCTGGCCGTTGGCGGGTCTGAAGCTGCTCTGGAGCCTGGTTCTGATTGTACCGCTGGCCTATTTTTTTTCAGTGGTAGCGACCCTGGGCCGCTGGTATCGGGATTCAGAAGCGGATGCGCTGGCCGCTGCCGGTGTGGGACTGCCGCAACTGGCCCGACCTGTTTTGTTGCTGGGTCTGGTGGTTGCCCTGGTGACCGGGCTGATCTCGTTCTGGCTGGCGCCCTGGTCAGCGCAGCGGAGCGCTGTGCTGGAGCACCGGATTGCGGCGGAGGCCGACAGTCTGGATCGGGCCGTCGGCAATTTCCGTCGCATCAGCAATGGTCGTGTTGTGATCTATGCGGAGCGGCTCAACCCCGATAATGGGCAGTTGGAGGATGTCTTCGTGCGGGTGCTCCAGGAGCCCCGTCCGATTCTGCTGATCGCCCGCGCTGCTTTTCGCCGGGTCGAACAGCCCAGCGGCCACGAGTATCTGGTTCTGCAGGATGGCCGCCGTTACGATGGCACCGCCGGTCAGCCGGATTTCAGAATGATGGACTACCGCAGTTACGCGGTGCTGGTGCAGCAGCAGACGGCTCTGCCGGTGAGTCTGCGTGCTAAAGCCTTGCCGACAACCCTGCTGTTGGCCGGGGATCGGGCCGAACTGAGTGCTGAGTTGCACTGGCGCCTGGCGGCCCCGATCGGGGTGCTCCTGCTGACGATTCTGGCCCTGCCGTTGAGCCACAGCGGCCCCCGTTCAGCGCGGGGCGGCAAACTCCTGACCGCCATTCTGGTCTATCTGGTCTACAACCAGCTGATGGGCGCCGGTCAGTCCTGGATCGCCCGGGAGCTGATGCCGGTCTGGATGGGACTGTGGTGGGTGCATCTGCTGCTGCTGGCCCTGGCGATTCTCCTGTGGGATGCCCGTAGCCACCTCGGTGAGCCGGTCTGGCGGCGGCTGGCGGAGCGGGGACGATGAGGCGACTGGTGTTGTATCTGGTTGCCGCCTGTCTGGGCGGGATTCTGCTGGTGCTGTTTGGCCTGGCGGTACTGTTTGACCTCTTCACCATGCTGGCGGAGCTGGAGCACCTGGGGCAGGGTAGTTACGGGGTGGCGCAGATGCTGTTCTATATCCTGCTGACGACGCCGCGGCTGTTATATGAACTGATGCCCACCGCTGGATTGATTGGTACCCTGGTTGCCTTGGGCGGATTGGCGAGCCGTGGCGAGTTGGTGGCGATGCGTGCGGCCGGGGTCTCACATTGGCAGATCAGCGCATCGGTGGTAACCGGTGCGGGGCTGCTGTTTATCGTCGCCTGGGGGGTTGGGGAGTGGCTGGCGCCGCTGTCCGAAACCTATGCTCAGGAGGTGAAAAGCAGCGCCAGGGGAAGGAGTCTGGCGGTTGGCGGTCGGCTCTGGGTGCGGGACGGTAACAGCTTCGTCAATGTGGGAGGGGTGGATCCGGATGGCATGCCGCGACAGCTACAGATCTACCGGGTCGATGATGATCGCCGTCTAAGCTCGGTAACCCAGGCCAAAGGGGGCCGACTGGAGCGTGGCGTCTGGACGTTGCAGCAGTTGCGCCGGACGAGTTTGAGTGCTGATCAGGCGGTGGTGCATCGAGCCCCGGCAGAGACCTGGGAGACCGGGCTCAGTCCTGACCTATTCCGAACTGCGGTGCTCGATCCCCAGCGGATGTCGGCGGTGGCGTTGCATCGCTATAGCGGTTATCTCGAAGACAACGGTCTGGCAGCGGGGACCTACCGGCTTGCCCTCTGGGGCAAGTTGCTACAGCCGGTCAACGCGATTGTTATGGTGGTGCTGGCGCTGCCGCTGGTGTTTGGTCTGCAGCGGATGACCAATACCCCGCAACGGCTGTTTGTTGGGGTACTGCTGGGGCTGGGTTTCCATATTGTGAATCAGTCGGTGGGATATATGGCACTGGCCTATGAAGCACCCCTTGCGGTGATGCTTTTGCCAACCCTTGTGGTGGGTGGAGTGGCGCTGCAACGCCTCCGCAAGTTATTCTGAAGGGACCGCTTAAGCGCAGATGAAACTGGTCGGTAAATGCCAAGAGGGTCACTGACCGTCGATGACGGGTTGGTGTCCGACTGGCTGGAGAGACTGATGGTCGATCGTCCCCGAGAAAAGAGAATGGCCGGGCACAAGCTGCAGGTCATAGAGGGTGGTCCCGCAGAGCGGGGGTGCCGTGTCGCCCTGCTGGTTGGTTCGGAGACTAATACCGATCGGTTGCAGAGCGGGTTGACCACCGCCGGAATCAGTTCACAGCGATACGCTGCGGTGGAGTCGCTGTTGGTGGATGGCAGCCGCGGACTGCTGGCGATTGTCATCGTTGAGGAGCGCGCCGCTCTGGCGATGGTCCGAATGATTCACTCCGAGGCCGAATTCTCTGAAATTCCCACGTTTTTTCTGACCTCCGAGCCACCGCCCGAGAGTCATGATGTGCCGGGCTTACAGGTTCTGTCGGGGCTCGGGGGAGAGGGGCTTCTGCTGCAACAGCTGGGTTTAATGCGGGATCTGGTGGAGGCCCGGGAAGATCTGGCCGAGGCCCGTTTGCATATGAGCGTGGCGGATAATGTGCTCTCCAGCATGATCGATAGTCGTAACCGTACCGAGATGGAGCACGACCGCTTCAGGGCGGTGGTTGATTCCGCCCTCGATGGGGTGATTATGCTGGCAGCGGACACGGGCCGGTTTATCTATGCCAATCACGGCGCCTGCACGATTCTCGGATTTGGCCGGGCGCAGCTATTGGCCATGAGCGTCGGCGACCTGGTGGCGACCTATCCCGCTGAATCGCTGACTGCGCTGCTTAAATCGGTGAGAAGGGGGGTTCCCCCGTCCCGCAAATTTGATAGTCGGGTGCGGCGCAGGGATGACCGGGACATTGCCGTCTCCGTATTTTTGCAGTTTATTCCTGAGGCGGCGGGCCCCGGTTTGTTCATCTGTTTTATCAGTGATATCACGGATCGGGTCGAGCAGACCCGGCAGCTTGAGTATCAGAGTCTGCACGACCCCCTTACCGCGTTGCCGAATCGGGTCCTGTTCAATGATCGATTGCAACACGCAATCAGTGAGGCGGAGCGGCAGGGCAGCCAACTCGAGCTGCTGATGATGGATCTGGACCGCTTCAAAGAGGTGAATGACACTCTCGGGCATCACGTCGGTGATATGTTGCTGCAACATGTGGCCAACTGCATCAAGTCGGTGCTGCGGGCGAGTGACTCGGTGGCGCGCCTGGGTGGCGATGAGTTTGGTGTGATTCTGGTCGATGTCGAGACTCGGGATGCGGTGGTCGGAGTTGCCAGAAAAATAGCGGAGGCGATAGGGCGCCCCTATCTGCTGGAAGGGCATCGCCTGGAGGTCGGTGTGAGCATCGGCATCGCCGGTTATCCGGATTCAGGTCAGGATGCCGCCACTCTGATGCGGCGTGCAGACGTGGCAATGTATACCGCGAAACGTAACCAGGTCGATTTCGCTTTCTACAATGCCGATCAGGATGAGCACAGCCTGTTGATGCTGACTCTGGAGAGCGAGCTACGGCAGGGGATTGCGGAGAACCAGCTGGTTTTGCACTACCAGCCCAAAATTGCGGTTGAGAGTGGTGAAATTTTGGGGGTGGAGGCGCTGGTCCGCTGGAATCATCCCAGTCGCGGCATGGTCCCGCCGGACGCCTTTATTGCGGCGGCGGAGCGCTCCGGGCTGATTCACTCCCTGACCGCCTGGGTGATTGATCGTGCCACCGCTCAGTGTGCTGAGTGGCGAGCGTCGGGTCACCCGCTGAAGATGGCGTTGAATATCTCCGCCCGCAATATTGAGGATGATGGGCTGCCCCGGGCTCTGCAGAGCAAGCTGCTTCAGCACGGATTACCTGCAGATGCCCTGGAGCTGGAGGTCACCGAGAGTGACATCATGATCGACTCGGGGCGGGCGACGGAGGTGATGCGGATTTTGAGCGGGGCCGGTGTCGGTTTTTCCGTGGACGATTTTGGCACCGGTTACTCCTCTCTTGCCTATCTGAAAAGGTTACCGGTTTCAGTCCTGAAAATTGACCGCTCCTTTGTCGCCCAGATGGTTCGGAATGGGGACGATATGGTGATTGTTCACTCCACCATTAATATGGCTCACAACCTGGGGTTGAAGGTGGTCGCTGAGGGTGTTGAGGACAAAGAGACCCTGGATCTTCTGCAGGTATTGAAGTGTGATCTGGCCCAGGGTTATTACATCAGCGGCCCCCTGCCCGCGGAGGAGCTGGTCCAGTGGCTGACGAATTCTGCTTCGAATGGATGTTTCAAACGGGCTTAGTCAGTGATTTTGACCAGGATCACAACATCGTCGCCACTCCACGAGCTGCCGCTGAACCTTTACTGCCTGGCGACCATTGCCCTGAGGCGAGCGGGTTGCCTTCATACAGATACATCCTCCAGCGATTCCGATCACTGGCTCTCCCAGCGGCAGCTTCAGCGGGCCACCTCCTCCAGCCTCCAGACATCGCAGGCGGGTTCTTCATAGGGGTGGGCCTGGCGTAGCGCCCGGATTGCGGCCTGTAAAAGCCGCTCCTCACAGACCATTTCAAGCCGGTACTCTTCGACCCGTTCAAGCTGGCCGACCTCGCCCAGATGCGGCTGTGCGCCGGGCAGGGGTTTGAACTGACCGCTGCCGACGACCTGCCAGCAGCACTGCTCATAGTGGCCCATCCGCCCGGCGCCCGCCGCGAATAGCGCGGCTTTCACCGCTTCGAGATGATTGGTTGGCACGTAAACACAGATTTTATACATGGCTTCCTTTGGTGATCAGTGCTCGAATGTCGGGCAATCAGGATAGCCAATGCACAGATAATGTGCACGGTCTGCCCCTGTATTGGCCCGCCCTCTCGGAGCGGCGCCGTTTGCGGCCCGAGGTCTGTTGTTGGCACAATCACTGCTTCACTTCATAGATTGCCCGAAGAGGTCACTTCGGCAGGAATCCGTCAAAAAAATAATAAGGGGGGCTTTTGTCCGCAATTCTGTCTGTGCATTCGTTTCGTGGTGGCACTGGAAAATCCAACACCACCGCCAATCTGGCCGCCGTCCTCGCCCGCAAAGGGTTGCGGATCGGCGTGGCCGATACTGACCTCCAGTCTCCCGGTATTCACGTACTGTTTGGTCTGGACTCGGGTCAACTCGACGGCTCCCTGAACGCGTTTCTCTGGGGTGATTGCCCGATTGAGGAAGCGGTCCACGAGGTAACTCGGGCGGTGAGCCGCCATGGAGAGGTTGGCAAGGGGCAGGTGTTTTTAATGCCGGCGAGTATGGAGACCGCTGATATAGCCCGGGTTTTGAAGCAGGGTTTTGATGTGGGTCGCATGAACGACGGCTTTCGTCAGGCCATCGCCGCATTTGATCTGGATCTGTTGCTGATCGATACCCACCCTGGCGTGAACGAAGAGACTCTGCTCTCTATTGCCATATCCGATGCGCTGGTGCTGCTGGTCAGGCCCGACCAGCAGGATTTTCAGGGCACTGCGGTGACGGTCGAGTTGGCCCGCCAGCTGGATGTACAGAATATGAGCATCGTTCTAAACAAAGTGCTGCCGAGTATGAACAAGACGGAGTTGCGGGCTAAAGCCGAGGCCGCTTTTGGCACCGATGTCGCTGCGGTGCTGGAGCAGTCAGAAGACATGCTGGAGCTGGGCAGCGCAGATCTCTACGCTCTGATTGCGCCGGATTCGGCCTACAGTGTTGCACTAAATAGTTTGGCGGACTATCTGCACCATCAGATTGAAGCGCGGATATGAGTGACCGGGGTAACGACGATCTGGGCGACCTGCTGAGGCAGGTTCGGGTCGCTGCATCGCCATTTCGCACTCGCCTGAACGCTCTCTATGAGGACTATCTGCCGGTCCGGGAGGGGCGGGTTGCAGATTACATCCCGGAGCTGGCTCGGGCCGATCCGGACGCCTTCGGTATCGCGGTGGTGGATATCAAATCCCGTGAGGTGTTCGAGGTGGGCTCCTGCTCGGATCTGTTTACCATCCAGTCCGTATCCAAGGCCTTTATTCACGGGCTTGCACTGGAGGATTATGGCCGGGATCACGTTCTGACCCGGGTCGGGGTTGAACCCACCGGCGACGCGTTTAACTCGATGATCAAACTGGAAGGGCAATCTCATCGGCCCCACAACCCCATGGTTAACGCAGGGGCGATCGCCACTGCAGCGCTGATTAAGGGCGAGGATTCGCCTGCAAAGCTCAAGCGGGTACTGGAGATGTTCAGCCGTTATATCGGACGAGAGCCGACGATTGATGCATCGGTCTACACCTCTGAAAAGACCACAGGTCACCGTAACCGGGCAATCGCACATCTGTTGCTGAATTTCGGCATGTTGCCGCCCAATCTGGACGAAATACTCGATCTCTATTTCCAGCAGTGTTCGATTATGGTCACGGCGAAGGATCTGGCGGTTATGGCGGCGACCCTGGCTAACGGCGGGGTCAATCCCCTGAGCGGCGAACGGGCGCTTGCCGCTGAGTATGTGCAGGATGTTTTAAGTGTGATGTTTTCTTGCGGAATGTACGACTTTTCGGGGGAGTGGCTCTACCGGGTTGGTCTGCCGGCTAAAAGCGGTGTTGGCGGCGGTCTGACAGCAGTCGCCCCGGGGCGACTGGGCATCGGGGTGTTTTCGCCGCCGCTTGATGAAAAAGGTAACAGCGTGCGGGGCGTGGCGGTCTGTGAAGCTCTATCGCAGGATCTGGGGCTGCATGTGTTCAGTTCGCCCGAGACCTGGTCCACTCCAGGCTAAGCCGAGATGCAAAATTCAGGAGTGACCCGGCGGACCAGCCGGGCGCGGCTAGCCAAATTGCGGCATGACATGCGTACGCCGGTTAATGCGATTATCGGTTATAGCGAGATGTTGCTGGTCGCGCCGGGGCTGGATACAGAAGATCGGGAGGATCTCGGTAAAATCACCCAGAGTGGTGCCCGCCTGCAAACTCTGATTGATGAATTCCTCAGCGATGCGCGGCTCTCCGAGGGCGAACATCCAAAGGTGGATGCGGATGGTCATTTTCGCTTGCGTGAGCAGGCCGCTACCGTCACCGGTTATGCGGATCTGTTGCGGGACAAACATGGCGAGTCGCCCCTGATTGCCAATGATCTCGAACGGATCCGGTTTGCCGGTGCGCATCTGACGCAGTTGGTTGACAAGCTGACTGAGGGGGCTGTGCTGGAGTCGGTGGAAAGCCTGGCTCCAGACGAATCGGATCTGCTGGATGCGGCGCTGAAGTCGATGCCGGCGTTGAGCAGTGAACCGGCTCAGGCTCGCTTTCCTGGCCACCTGCTGGTGGTTGACAGCAATAAGATGAGCCGCGACATACTGGTGCGGCAGCTGCGCAGCCTCGGCTACTACGTGACCGCTACGGACGGTGGCCAGAACGCGCTGGATATGTTGCCCCTGGGTGGGTTTGATCTGGTTCTGCTGGATGTGATTATGCCGCCGCCGAGTGGGTACGCTGTGCTGGAGTCGATCCGTGCTGACAGCCGCTATCAAAATCTTCCGGTGGCGATGATCAGCGCGCTGGATGAAATGGACGCAGCGGTTCGTTGTCTGGAGGCGGGGGCGGAGGACTATCTGTCGAAGTCATCTGATCCGGTAATGTTACGGGCGCGGATTGATGCGTTGCTAGAGAAGAAACTCTTGCGGGACCATGAGATCGCCTATCTGCGGGATGTGGCAATTTTGACCGGGGCGGCCGCAGCGGTTAGCGGCGAACGGGCGGTGGAAAAAAGAGGGCTTGGCCGAGTTGCTGAACGGGATGATAACCTCGGTGAGTTAGCCCGGGTCTTTAACCGCATGGTGGCAGAGATTGCCCAGCGGGAGAAGCGGTTGAAGAGAGAGATTAAAACCCTGAAACTGGAAGTCGACGAAGAGCGAAAAAACCGGGATGTAATGGCAATTACCGAGAGTGACTATTTTCAGTCCCTCAAAGGCAAGCTCGCCGCGCTAAAAAAGCGGGGTTAACGCGCCCTCCATTCCCGGAGAACAACGGGATCAACCCGGCAGCAGGGCCGTGATTTTGCCCAGCAGGCGGGTCAGGTCCACCGGTTTGGTGTCGTAATCATCGCAGCCGGCGGCGAATGCCTTGTCTCTGTCTTCAACCATGGCATGGGCGGTGAGGGCGATTACCGGAATCTGTTTGGTCGAGTCGTCTGCTTTCAGGGTTCGAGTCGCTTCCCAGCCGTCCATGATCGGCAGACTCATGTCCATCAATACGAGATCAGGCATCAGGTTGCGAGCCATCTCAACACCCTGTCGCCCATCCACCGCGATCTCCACCTCATACCCTTTTCGTTTGAGTCGGCGGGAGAGCATGTCCCGGTTCATCTCATTATCTTCAACCAGCAGAATTTGGCTCATGGTGTGGTCTCGTTGGTGTGGGATTGGGGGCTGTACATGTGCCCTAAAGTCTGTCGCAGACGGCTCGCCAGCTCCTCGGGGCTGTAGGCGGTTTTGTCGATCACGGCGCCGACCCGCTGCTCGATCCAGGCCCGGGATGAGTCATCCAGATCCAGCGCGGTGATGACAGCCACCGGGATCCCTGTCCATTCCGGTTTTCCCCGGATGTGCTGGAGAAACTCCAGTCCATCCATCTCCGGCATCATCAGGTCCAGCAGAATCAGGTCCGGGATCTGCTTCGTCAGCTGCTCCAGCCCCTCGCGCCCGTTGGCTGCTTCGGTGACGCTCCAGCTCCCGTTCTGTACCGCCTTGCGCATCAGCGCCCGGGCGGTCGGATCATCGTCTATGATCAGCAGCCGACCGCTCTCCTGATCCTGGCAGAATTGATTAATAAAGCCAGTGAGCTTGTCCCGATCCAGGGGCTTGGTCAGGTAACCGTTTGCCCCCAGGGCTAGGCCGACCTCCTGTTCGTCGAGCATGGTTAGCATGATGACCGGAATATCCCGGGTCTCGGGGTCGGCCTTGAGGCGGGTCAGTACCGTCCAGCCATCCATTTCCGGCATCAGCACGTCGAGTGTGATTGCCCGGGGATGAATGGTTTTCGCCAGCCGAAGCCCCTCTTCACCACTACTGGCGATGACCGGAGTCAGACCTTCGCGCTCCAGAGTGCGGCTGATCAATTCCTGCATGGTTGTATCATCGTCAATCACCAGCACGGCGGCCTCCTGGATCACCTGGGTTTGCGCAGTTTGGGAAGCGGGCGTGGCAGTTTTCTGCTCTGCATCCCGGGGCAGCAGCACAGTGAATGTGGTGCCCTGGCCCGGCACGCTGGTGAGGGTTATGTCCCCCCCCATCATTTCGCAGAACCGTTTGCTGATGGTGAGGCCGAGCCCGGTACCGCCATATTTCCGGGTGGTTGAGGCGTCGGCCTGGGTGAAGGCGTCAAACACCCTGGCCTGTTGCGCTGGGGTCATGCCGATCCCGGTATCAATGACCTCGAATTTGATCATTGGCTGCGTCGGCCCCGGCAGCTCGGTGGCCCGCAGAGTGATTGTGCCATTTTCAGTAAATTTGCTTGCGTTACTCATGATATTGAGCAGGGTTTGGCGGATTTTGGTCTGGTCGCTGTTCATAGCACCCAGGTGCTCATCCACTTCCAATTTAAGCTGGTTGCTGTTCTGCGCCACCAGCGGCTGGGTGGTCGCCACCACCTCATCCAGCAGGACATGAACGGCGAAAGTTTCGTTAAACAGTGTGATGCGTCCGGACTCAATTTTGGAGAGATCCAGTACATCGTTAATCAGCGAGAGCAGATGTTTGCCTGCCCCCTGAATTTTTTTCAGGTCATCTGAGAAATCCGATAGCTCCATGTCTTCGGCGTCCTCCTGCAACATCTCGGAGTAGCCGATGATCGCATTCATCGGAGTGCGCAGCTCGTGGCTCATGTTGGCCAGAAATTCGCTTTTTGAGCGGTTGGCCTCTTCCGCATTTCGGCGGGCGGAGCGGGCCTCTCCCAGGGCTGTTTCGAGGGCGCCGGCCATGTTGTTGAAACTCTGGGCAAGGTCTGTCAATTCGTCATGGTTGGTCAGCTCAATGCGATGATCCAGTTCACCGCGGCCGATCCGCTCGGTGCCATCCTGCAGTTGCCGCAGACGGCGGCTGGTGTGGCGCATCAGCAGAGTGCTGAGCAGTATGGTCGAGATTCCGGAGATCGAGAAGATAGCGATATTGGCCTGGCGAGTGCCCCGGGCGATCTCTGCCTCCCGTTTGGCGGCGGCATCAACGGTGCTGTCCTCCTGCTGTTTCAGGCCCTTCAGATGGAGCAGGGTGGCTTTGACCCGGGTTTCAGAATCCGGGGTTCTGGATTTACCCTCGTCAATCAGTTGCTGGTAGGTCGTCAACCAGGTCTCGGCCTGATGGTCATAGAGTCGATCGAAAGCGGTGACGGCCCGTTGCCTCTCCTCAGGGGTTAGGTTTTGCAGCCGTTTAATGCGTGTTTTCAGGTGGTCCAGGCGGGTCTTGAAAATCTCGACCCCCTCGGTCAGGGAGTCCTGGTCCCCATTGCGAGCCAGGTTGCCAAGCAGATTGATCTCCCGGTGGCGCTGGTTGAACAGGTTCTCGATCTCAATCACCAGTTTCTGACGCTCTATCGCTTCAAGCAGCTCGCTCACTGCTTTGGCCCGCTGCCCGTCAGCCCAGAGCCCGGCTCCCAGGGAGAGGGCAAACAGGGCCAGGATTGCGGCGAAGGTCAGGGCAAGTCTTTGGCTGAGCTTCATGTTCCTGCGATCGCTTTATAAGCGGAGTGGGTCGGCCTGGAGCTGAATCACGGCAGATTGTTGTGAATCTGGCTGGCCAGGGCCTGCCCGATCTTGATCGCTTCTGGGGACATGTCGGCGGCAATTTCATCCCTCCGAGCCAGAGCCTCGGCATCTCCCGAGGTTGCGGCCACGCTGGCCCAGGCGTATGCGCGGGGCAGACTCACCGGAGTGCCTTCACCCCAGAAGTAGATATCGATCAGGGCAATCTGGGCGGGCCGGTGCCCCTTCTCAGCAGCGCGCAAGTAGAGCCTCAGCGCTTCTGAATGGTCCTGGGGTACGCCCAGTCCGTAACTGTACATCGCCGCCAGCTTGCTGGCGCCGTAGTTGTTGCCCTGTTCGGCGGCCTGCCGGTACCAGGAGACCGCTTCCTGGTAGTTTTCGGCGACCCCCAGGCCGCTGGTGAGCATATCCCCCATCATCACCTGGGCGACGGGGTAACCCTGGCTGGCGGACTGGCGATACCAGTAGAACGCCCGGGTGTAGTCCTGGGCCACACCTTCGCCGTTGTCGTAGGCCAGCGCAACGTTGTACTGAGCGAATCGGTTGCCAGTTTTGGCGACCGCAAGAAATTCGTTGAAGGCGGTTTCGAAGTCCCCGACCTGTCGGGCGGCGATACCGGCAGCGAAGTCCGCCTGGACTAGCCCGGCTAGCAGCAGCAGCAGCAGGGCCATCGAAAATTGAACACGGAGTCGCCCGGGGGCGGCGCTCCAGCACAGTTTCGGCCTTGGTTTAGAGGCGCACATAGCCGCCATTATGGCATAACATCGACAACCGGTATAAAAAGGATTAGATAGTCCCGTTAGTACATTGTTTTAAATGGACTAGAGTGGTTTTTGTACCGTTTTCAAAGTGCTGTCATGGGGATGGTTGCCAACACGGAATCCCATCTCCCGCATCAGTCTCAACATGTTGTGATTGTCTGCCAGAACTTCGCCATCGATGGTTTTCAGCCCCCGCCGCCGGGCGATTTCGATCAGCAGGTTCATCATCAAAGCGCCGAGTCCCTTGTGGTGCCAGGCATCGGCGATGACAATTGCGAATTCACAGCTGTGGCCATCAGGATTGATAGCGTAGCGGGCCACGCCGATGGCTTCGGTTTCATCCCCGCCGTCTGCCAGGGCGATCAGAGCCATCTGCCGATCGTAATCAATCTTGGTGAACTGGGAGAGCAGTTGCGGTGAAAGTTCGTGCAGCGCGCTGAGAAACCGAAAGTAGCGGGACTCCCGTGACAGGCTTTTTACGAAACGCCGCTCCATCTCCGCATCATCAGGCCGGATCGGGCGAATGGTGATGTTGGTGCCGTCCTTCAGCCGGTGTTGACTCACCAGATGACGTGGATAGGGATGGATAGCCATGTGGCTGTATGGCAGGCCACCTGCCGGGGGTGAATCGACCCTGATTTTGGCATCGAGCACCACCGCACCGCCGGTGCCGATAAGCAGCGGATCAATGGTGAGGTCGATGATTTCAGGCAGCTCGCAGGCAAGCTGCGAGACCTGCAACAGGGTTTGAATCAGCAGCTGACGCCGGGTCCGGGGCAGGTTGTTGCCCGGTAGCACCCGCTCGATAAGATCATCGGCCAGCCGACTGTTCAATGGCGGCAGCGTGATGCTGTGGCCTCCCTCTGTCTCATTTTCGCCGGGACTGCCCAGGGTGATGACAGGCCCGAAATCCGGGTTGCGGCGAATACTGATGAAGAGCTCACGGCTGCTCAGGCGATTCAGCATCCGTTCAACGATCACCCCTTTTATCTGTGCGTCGGGGGCGAGGCGCGTGGCCCTCTCGGTTATTTGACGAAAGCCGGTACGCAGTTCGTCATCGTTACAGATATCGAGCACCACGCCACCGATCTGGGCACGGTTGCGGATCTCTGGGATATTAATTTTCATCGCCACCGGATAACCCAGGGATTCCGCTGCGGCCAGCGCGCCTGGTAGCGACTCCACCACCTGGGTATCAGCGGTGGCGATGTGGAAGTGCTCCAGCACTTTTTTCGTTTCGGTATCGCTGAGCTCTGTCCGCTGTGCCTCCAGTACCGAGTTGATGAGAGCTCGGGCATCATCAATCGCCGGAGCCCGCCGGGTTGCGCCGGCAGGCGGTGTCTGTAGCAGCAGCTGCTGGTTTTGATGGTAAGCGGTGAGGTAGTAGTAACCCAGAATCACCAGCTCCGGGGTGCGGTAGGCGGGAATGCCGGCCGCAGTGAACTGGCGATGACTGTCATCCACCAGGGCGCCGCCCATCCAGCAGGCCAGCACCGGTTTTTTGTTGCGTCTAGCCAGGTTGATCAGGGCGGTCGCGACCTCGTCCGGGCGGGTCATGCCCTGGGGGGTGAGTATCGCCACCAGGCCGTCGGTCTCCGGATCATTGAGACAGATCTCGGCGGCAGCGGCAAACCGTTCCGGCGGGGCGTCACCCAGAATATCCACCGGATTACCGTGGGACCAGCTCGGTGGCAGGACTTCATTGAGCTGGCTATAGGTGGCCTCGTTCAGCTCTGCAAGCCGCAGACTCAAATCTGTAGCCCGATCCGCGGCCAGCACCCCGGGGCCGCCACCGTTGGTGACCACCGCCAGCCGGGGGCCACATTGCCGGTAGCGGGAGGTGAGGGTTCGCGCCGCCGCAAACAGCTGGGTAATGGTCTGCACCCGGACGACACCGGTTCGTCGCAGAGCCGCATCAAAGACCTCATCGTCGCCGACTTCGGCGCCGGTGTGGGAGCGCGCTGCCAGCGATCCGCTGCGATGGCGACCGGCCTTGATCGCGATCACCGGTTTGGAGCGTGCGGCGGCCCGCAAGGCGCTCATAAAAGCGCGGGTCTGCTGAATGCCTTCGATATAGAGCAGAATGCCTTCGGTGCGGCTGTCGTTGGCCAGATAGTCCAGTACATCGCCAAAGTCGATATCAATGGAGCCACCCATGGAGACGATGGCCGAAAACCCCACCCCGTTACTTCGGGCCCAGTCGATAATGGCGGTGCAGAGGGCACCGGACTGGCTCACCAGGGCCAGTTTGCCGGGCTGCACAAAGCCGTTGCCGAGGGTGGCGTCGAGACCGATGGCGGGACGAATCAGGCCCAGGCAGTTGGGCCCTAGCAGGCGGATGCCGTAGCGCTGACTCTGCTCCAGCAGCAGCTGCTCCCGAGCGCGACCGACCGGGCCGATTTCACCAAATCCGGCAGAGAGAATGATCGCCGCGTGGATGCCTTTCTCTCCGCAGCGCTCCAGAATGTCTGGCACCAGATCCGCAGGGGTGGCAATAACCACCAGATCCACCGCGTCGGTAATGTCGGTGACTCTGGCATAGGTCGGCTGCCCGGCCACCGAGTCGTAGTTGGGAGTAACCGGATAGAGTCGACCCTTGAACCCCGCTGCCAGCATGTTGTTGAAGACGATCTGACCCACCGCACCGGCACGGTCGCTCGCGCCAATGACTGCGACAGATCGAGGGCTGAAGAGTCTGTTGAGATAGTGGGCCTGAGGCATGATCCTGTTGATTAAATGGCTGTCGTTATCGTGGTTATTGGCCAGGGCTCTGCTAGCATGATGCCTGCGGCAGGGACGCCGCGCTTAACTATTTGTCAGGAGTCTCTGTGGCGACCGCATATATCACCCACCCGGATTGTAAAGAGCACAACCCCAGCCGTCATCATCCCGAATCCCCCGCCCGGCTCGCAGCTATCAGTGACCGTCTGATCAGCGCAGGTCTGTTTGATCTGTTGCACCATTATGAGGCTCCGGAGGTGGCTCAGAGTGACTTGCTTCGGGTGCACAGCCTAGCCCATGTCGAACGCATTTGTAGTGTTGATACGACCAAAGAGCTGGTCTGGCTGGATGGTGATACCGTCATGGGTCCCGGTAGTCTGAAAGCTGCTCTGCGGGCCGCCGGGGCAGGGGTGCTGGCGACGGAGCTGGTGCTCTCCGGCGAGGTCGAGCGGGCCTTCTGCGCTGTTCGCCCACCGGGCCATCATGCGGAGTCGGACCAGGCCATGGGCTTCTGCCTGTTCAACAACATCGCGGTGGCGGCGGCCAGTGCTCTGACCCGAGCGGAGGTTGAGCGGGTGGCGATCCTGGATTTTGATGTCCATCACGGCAATGGCACCGAGGCGATCTTCAGGGACGAGCCGGGTGTGCTGTTCTGCTCCAGCTTTCAGCACCCGTTTTATCCCCATAGTGATCTGGTCACAGACCGGCCGAACTGCGTGCATGCACCCCTCGCTGCGGGTAGTGATGGCCGGGTTTTCCGCGAGGTTATTGAGGCCCACTGGCGCCCGGCGCTGGAGGCTTTCGAGCCCCAGATAATTTTTATCTCCGCCGGTTTCGATGGTCACTGGGAAGAAGAGCTGGCCGAACTTCAGCTGACTGAAGCGGATTACCGCTGGGCGACCGAGCTGGCCTGTTTGATCGCAGACCGCTATGCGGATGGCCGGGTGGTCTCAATGCTGGAGGGTGGTTATGCGCTGGATGCCCTGGGCCGCTGTGTGGCGGAGCACATTCGGGTATTGCTGGGTTGACCCTCAGTCCTGTTTGTCGATCTGTAGCTCGAACCGCTGTTCGGCGTACCGGGTCGGGTCGCCCTCGCGGTAACTGCGCTCGACAAAGAGCATCTCGCCGGTGGTGCGAACCAGTATTACCGTAGAGCAGCGAGTGCCGTAATCCCCCCGGTGGATAAAACTTGGGGAGAGGCTTCGCTCCCACTCCAGGCCGATGCCGGTATCCGGCAGCGCGTGATCCGGGGCGGATTCACGATCAGTCAGCAGCTGGAACAGCCGGGGCAGGGGGTCTGGCTGATCCAGTGCGGCGGCCAGCCGCCGTTTGCCCCGCTCTACTTTCGGCCAGGGGGTGTTCAACTCTGCGTTGCTAAGGCCGTGGATGCCCGGAGTGAGAGCCTGGCTATGAGGCTCCAGATCGTTGCTGTAATGGAGCCCCGCCCCATTTGCCAGCAGCAGATTGAAGCCGCTGGCGGGCTCGGATTTCGATTTGATCTGCTCCAGATAGGCGGTCGGCTCATCGGCCCCAGCCAGAAACCCCTTCACCAGCAATCCCCGGCTGGGTCCCGGCTCTGATTTTCTATCGGCTTGCCGACGGTTGGTGACTGCGGCGAAACGGCCTGCCCGATTGACGCCAAGCCAGGTGCCACCGGCTTGCAGATCCTTGCCCGCCAGTAGTGCCGGATCTTCAGGCCAGTAATCGGCGGGTCGCGTCGGGCGGCGGTAAAACTCGTCCCGGTTCGCGGCGACGACCAGCGAATAGCGGGGGTCCGCCTGCCAGGCCAGCAGAATCAGACACATTGGGGTGCCCGATTACTGTGCTGGATGCAGATCGCGGGCGAAGCGTTGACCATTATCGACGTAGTGAGCAGCGGAGTGCAGCAGGTTGGCCTGCTCCGCCTCAGTGAGCATCCGCACCACCTTGCCCGGCGAGCCCATCACCAACGCGCCGTCTGGAATCTCCCTGTTTTCCGGAATCAGGCTGTTGGCCCCGATCAGGCAGCCCCGGCCGATGCGGGCGTTGTTCAGAATGATGCTGCCGATGCCGATCAGGCTGCCATCGCCGACGGTGCAGCCATGCAGCATCACCTGGTGGCCGACTGTCACGTTCTGCCCGACGGTGAGCTGGATGCCTTCATCGGTGTGGAGCACGGAGCTATCCTGAATGTTGCTGTTGGCACCGATGGTGATCTGGTCCGTGTCACCGCGAATCACCGTGTTGAACCAGACGCTGACATTGGCCTCAAGGGTCACCTGGCCGATGATAGTGGCGTTGGGGGCGATGAAATGACCACCCCCCAGAAGCTGTACCCGCTGCGCTGCCAGATCGTAAATCATGGGGCTCCTGTCTCCTCGAAATGGTCCGGTTGCCGGATATTCTCTACCAGTTCAGCAAGTAGTGCAGTGGCATAACTGCCTGCGGGCAGTGAAAACGCCAGCCTGAGTTGGTTGTCGTGCTGTTGCCAGGTCAGATGGCGGGGTCGCACCCGCAGTGCCCGCCGGTCCGGATCAAGCCGGGCCTGCTCCAGACCGGATTTCAGGGCTGGCCGAGCAGCCATGGCCTCCTCTTCGAGGCCCAGGCACTCCAGTTGGACGGCTGACTCACCGCGCCCGTGCAGAGGGCCGGTGGGATGAAGATCGCCGCTCTCAATTCGGGCGATGGTCTGTTCGTCGGGCTGCTCGATGGTGAAATGGCTGTGACTGCCATCCAGCATCAGTACATCGCCAGAAATCCCCTGATTCCAGTTGCCCTGCTGCACCCGCCGGGCCAGTACATCATTGAACAGGGCGCTGCGGGCGGCGGAGTAGTAGAGCCCCGCATCTTTTCTCTTCAACCTCAGCTTGCGGGTAAACAGGGCCTCGGCCTTCGCCAGATTTCTACCCTGATGACCAAACCGCTGGGGGCCAAAATAGTTGGGGATGCCGCTCTCCATTATCTGCTCCAGCCGCCGTTCCAGCTGCTGCCAGTCGCCATCGGCCTCCCGGATCACCAGCTGAAAGTGATTCTCCCGCAGGGCACCGATCCGCAGCTTGCGACCGTGACGCTGGTGTTTCAGCAGCTCTACTCCCGGCAGATTCAGAGTGTTCCAGTCCAGCTCCCGCCGGGCGGGCAGCTCCACGCTGAACCACTGGTCAGTGACCGCCTGACGATCCTTGCGGCCGGCGTATCCCACCACCCGGCCCGACACCTCCGCGAAACGGGCCAGCTGTCGCGCGACCCACTCGGTATTGGCCCCGGTCTTCCGCAGCAGCAGGTAGTGATGGGTGCCCTCGCCGCTCAGCTCGAAGCTGAGTGACTCCCCCACCACGAACTCCTCTGGCATGGCCTTGATCAGGCCAGTCGTCAGGGGTGGTGGCGCGGTGGGGAGCCAGGTCAGCGACATCGGGGTTTGGGCACTCAAGTGCAACTCGGGTGGCGAGCAGGGCGCTCGTGGCAGTCAGACCAATTCGGCGGGTTCGGGTACCCTTTGATCCGGTGAAATGAAAATGGGGAGCAGGGCCGACTGCATATGGTGTTCGCGGAGATAGCGCAGGAGTTAGAGGCCGTTAACATCCAGCATATGGTAGTCGGTGATCATCAGATCATACAGATGCTTTTGCCGCAGCCTCATCAATCTGCTCCAGACCCGCACCAATCAAGCAGTTGCTGGTGACTCGACGCACCGGGTGGATATCATCCACCAGTAACTTCCGGCTATTAAGACAGCCTCGGGAGGGTACCAAGATAAATTTGAGCAGTTTTTGTGTCTGCCAAAAGACATTTGTCAGCTCAGTCAGTGATTTGCGCCGCCAGCGCGTTAATAAAGCCCGAAAACGGGCAGCGGATACGCTCGCCCGCTGTTTCTGGCAACGATTTTTTGAGCTGACTGGTAGAATACCCGCCGTTGCCCGGGTGGCGGAACTGGTAGACGCAAGGGACTTAAAATCCCTCGGAGGCAACTCCATGTCGGTTCGATTCCGACCCCGGGCACCATGTTGGCCAACTCAGGAAAGCAGCCCTGTGAAAACTGTAACTTTTTTCATCCTGCTGGTGCTTTTGCTTCTGTCGGCCTGCTCCGACGATAACCAGGAGCATGCTTCTGCTGTGCCGCAAGCCGAACAGGATGATGGCACCCATCACCCCTGGGAGACCCAGACCGATTTTATGGACAAGGCTCGGGCGGTCGATGGGGTGCTGCAGGATTCTGCCCGGCAGCGGCAGAGTGAGATTGATGAATCGACTGAATAATTGAGCCGCTTTCCGTGGGATTTGCCTGGTTTTGGTGGCCGTAGTCCCAATGCTTTCGGAGGGGGTGGAATTGCTCAGTCTGGGGGTAAAGCTGAAGCCGATCACCTGCTTGGTTTTCTATCTGTCTGGTGCGAGTGGCGTAGCTCCGGATCGACAGCCCAAATTGTCCGGTTGCCTGCTATTGACGCCCTTTTATATATCGATTAGTCTCGACATATGGATATAAATAACGCCATCAGGGCGCTTGGTGCACTGTCCCAGCGGAGCAGGCTGGAGGCGTTCCGGCTGCTGGTTCGCTGTGGTATCGAGGGTATGCCTGCTGGCGGTATTGCGGCGGCTCTCGATATTCCTCACAACACTCTCTCTTCGCATCTTTCGATTCTGGCAAATGCTGGGCTGGTCAACTCGCGGCGCGAGGGCCGTTCAATTATCTACCGCGTTGACTTCAATGGTACCCGTGGCCTGCTCTCATTTCTGCTGGAAGAGTGCTGTCAGGGGCGCCCCGAGCTCTGTACCCCGGTGCTCGACGGCCTGTTGCCCGAGTGTTGCGAAACCGGTGATGGCTGATGAAAAGAGCATCCGCAAGGTGCTGGTGCTCTGTACCGGCAACTCCTGCCGCTCGGTGATGGCCGAAGCCCTGATCAACCAGCTCGGTGAGGGGCGTTATACCGCCGTGAGTGCTGGCAGTTTCCCCGCCGGTTTTGTGCATCCCGGAGCAATCCAGGCGTTGAAGCGACACGGGATCAACCCTGGTGAGCCATCGAGCAAATCCTGGGACGAATTCGCGGGGCAGCATTTTGATCTGGTGATCACCGTCTGCGATGAAGCCGCCCGTGAGAGCTGCCCGGTGTTTTCGGGCCGCTGCGAGAGGCTGCACTGGAGCACGCCGGACCCCGCCAAAGCCGAAGGCACCCAGAATGACATTAACTCAGCGTTCGATGCAGCGTTTGAACTGCTCCATGACCGTATTAAAAAGGAACTGCTGTGACCTCTGACACCACATCGCCCATGGGTCTGTTTGAACGCTATCTCTCCCTCTGGGTGGGCCTCGGTATTGCCACCGGAGTTGGGCTCGGGGCGCTGCTGCCCGGGCTGTTTCGGTTGATCGCCAGGGTTGAGTACGCCAGCGTCAATCTGATAGTTGCGCTGCTGATCTGGATCATGATCTACCCGATGATGGTGAATGTGGATTTCGCGGCGTTGCAGGATGTGGGTAAAAAGCCCCGGGGGCTCTGCATCACGCTGGTGGTCAACTGGCTGGTCAAGCCGTTCACCATGGCAGCGCTGGGTGTTCTCTTCTTTGAGCATCTTTTCGCGGGCTGGGTCGACCCGGACACGGCGCGGGAGTATATCGCCGGCATGATTCTGCTCGGCGTTGCGCCCTGCACGGCCATGGTGTTTGTCTGGAGCCAGCTGGTGCGGGGTGACGCCAACTACACCCTGGTGCAGGTCTCGATTAATGACATCA
>JAKLLR010000112.1 GCA_022014175.1 Gammaproteobacteria bacterium
AGGGCTCTTCGCAAGCAACGGAATCAAGTTGCCGAATGGTATGGCAGCATGAAAACAAGTTCAGTCGATGCGTGGGACCACATTAAAAAAGGGTTCTCTGACGCATATAAGGCCCTTGAAAATGCCTGGGAAAAGTCCGAAAAAGAATTTGGCTCTAGCAAATAGAGTTGCCTAACAATCGCGTCAACTTGGATAACCAAAAGCCGCGCCGCTTCGCTATGCGGTTTGGGTAGCCGGTTGCGCAAGACGTCATGTTTTTAGGGGTCGGTCCTAACATTCCAACATTTGGTGTAACCGTTCAACGATGGCGAGACTGTTAAGACTTGAGCACTCAGGTGCCCTTTACCACGTGACTTCACGGGGTGATCGACGCGAGGATATTGATCTAGACGAAGCAGATAGAAATCAAGGGCTCAGACCCCTTTGCAGCCCCGGCAGATCGTAGAGTGTTACGTGCAGGCTTATTGTGTGGTCTGAGGGGAGCTGCGATCTAGTGGCTTGATCCGTTCCGGTGTGTCCTTCAGTCGGTGATAAAGCACCACCAGATTAGCGTAGAGCAGGGGGGTCACCAACGCCACAATCAGGTTGTTGAACATGCTGGTGAGGCGATCAAACAGCTCGAACTGACTGGTATCCCCCAGCAGCATGATGAAACCCAGGGTCATGCCGACCAGCATCATCAGGCCGCCCATCAGCAGAAACGGCGTCAGTACAACCGCAAAGGTGGTGCGCCAGTGCGCCCGGATCTGGGCCCGGCACCAGCTCAGGGCTTTCAGCGGTCCGCTGTTGTCGAGAATGACGGCGGGCATAAACAGGATCAGCAGCATCCCGGCGCAGAGCCCGGGGATGAGCAGCAGCAGACCCAGCAGACGGGGCAACTGGCCGGGCAGGAGCAGCAGCAGGCCGCCCGGCAGGCCGCAGAGTATGCAGATGCTCATGTAGAGCCCGAGAGCCAGCAGCAGATGCGGCAGACGGGGCAGCACCCGGATCAGAGCGGCGATCGACCCGCGTTGCTGATAGCGGTTCTGGTCCAGCATATAGAGCAGCGCGGAGTAGGGCCAGAATGCCAGAATCGACAGGGCGATGGAGAGGGCAATGAGTGACGGATCGGTTTCGCCGCTGGCAAAAACCAGTTTGGGTAGTGCGGCCAACAGGGCAGCAATCAGCGCCAGGGGCAGAATCACCGGAAAGCTGGCTTTGTAGAGATTCAGGCCGGCTTCCAGCAGGGGGCCGCTGCGGTGGATCTGCCCCTTCATGATGAGTTCAGGCCGTAGGTTGCCAGCAACTGGGCGGCGGCGCTGACGGCGCTGAGACGGCCGCTGGCAACGCTGTCGATGATCGCTCCGCTGGCTCTGCCGACTTCAGGGTGATCCCGGAAGGCCTTCAGCAGTGCCTCGTCGATCAGACTCTCCATCCAGGCCACAGCCTGATGAGCCCGCTTCTGCGCCAATTCACCGTTTTCGAGCATCGTCCTGTGGTGAGTTTCGATGGCGCTCCAGACCGCTTCAACTCCCTGATTGTTAAGGGCGCTGACTGGCAGTACCGGTACAATCCAGTCTGGTGAGGCGGGTTTCATCAGATGCAGAGCGTTGGTGAACTGGGCTTTGGCCAGCTCGGTGGCCTGGGGGTCGATATCCGCTTTGTTGATCACAATGGCATCCGCCAGCTCCATGATGCCCCGTTTGATGGCCTGCAGTTCGTCGCCCGCATTGGGCAGTTGCAGCAGCAGAAAGAAATCCACCATGCCCGCCACCGTCACTTCGGACTGACCGACCCCGACGGTTTCGACGATGATCACGTCATAACCTGCCGCCTCGCAGAGCAGCATGGTCTCCCGGGTGCGGCTGGCGACGCCGCCGAGGGCGCCACTGGCCGGGCTGGGACGGATAAAGGCCCGCTCATCTCGCGAGAGCAGCTCCATGCGGGTTTTATCTCCCATGATGGAACCGCCGGTGCGTCGGCTGGAGGGGTCCACCGCGAGGACCGCCAGCTTGTGGCCCTGTTCGGTCAGGCTGAGCCCCAATGCTTCGATAAAGGTGGATTTGCCGACTCCGGGCACCCCGGAAATCCCGACCCGGATCGCCTGGCCGCTGTGGGGCAGAATTTGATCCAGCAGGGTCCGGGCAGCGATTTGATCATCTGCCCGGGCGGATTCGATCAGGGTGATCGCCTTGGCTAGCGCGCGGCGATCACCCGACAGGAGTTCGGTGACCTGAGATTGTTTTAACAAGGGAACTGGGATCGCTCAGTCAGATTTTGCCGGGCCGGGTTTTACTGGATCAGGCTTTTGGCGGGCGGCCCGCACCGCCTTCAGTACATCCCGCGCGGCGGCTGGAATTTTGGTGCCGGGGCCGAAAATTCCGGCGACGCCAGCAGCCCGGAGATAGTCGTAATCCTGTTGTGGAATCACGCCGCCCGCCACCACTACCACGTCTCCGGCACCTTGCTCGGCCAGCTCCCGGATCAGCTCCGGCACCAGGGTTTTGTGGCCCGCAGCCAGGCTGGAGACGCCGACGACATGTACGTCATTCTCCACTGCCTGGCGGGCGGCCTCCGCCGGGGTCTGGAAGAGGGGACCGATATCCACATCGAAACCGAGATCCGCAAAGGCGGTGCCGATCACCTTGGCCCCCCGGTCGTGACCATCCTGCCCCAGCTTGACCACCAGGATGCGGGGTCGACGACCCTGCTCATCCGCAAAATCCGCAATATCCCGCTGCAGAGCCTGCCAGTCCGGATCGCCTTCATAGGCACCGCCATAAACGCCGGAGACCGATTGGGTGGTGGCTTTGTAGCGGCCAAATGACTTTTCCATGGCATCACTCACTTCGCCCAGGGTGGCCCGCAGGCGGATCGCATCGACTGAAAGTTTCAGCAGGTTACCTTCACCGCTCTCTGCGGCCTGGCTCAGGGCCTCCAGAGCGGCCTGTACTGCGGCGCTGTCACGGCTGGCCCGGATCTGCTTCAGCCGGGCGATCTGGTTTTCGCGTACGGCGGCATTGTCCACATCCAGAATATCCACATCAGCCTCCTCCTCCAGCTGATATTTGTTGACCCCGACGATCACATCTTCGCCCCGGTCGATCCGGGCCTGTTTCAGGGCGGCGGCCTCTTCGATCCGCAGCTTCGGCATACCGGACTCCATCGCTTTGGTCATCCCCCCCAGCTGCTCGATCTCTTCGATGATCTCCCAGGCTTTGTCCGCCATCTCCTGAGTCAGTTTCTCCATCATGTAGGAGCCGGCCCAGGGGTCAATCACGCTGGTGATGTGGGTCTCTTCCTGGATGACCAGCTGGGTGTTACGGGCGATACGGGAGGAGAATTCCGTGGGCAGGGCAATGGCTTCGTCCAGGGCGTTGGTGTGCAGGCTCTGGGTACCGCCAAACACCGCCGCCATCGCTTCGATGGTGGTGCGCACCACGTTGTTGTGGGGGTCCTGCTCGGTCAGGGACCAGCCGGAGGTCTGGCAGTGGGTCCGCAGCATCAGGGATTTCGGATTGTTCGGTTCAAACGCCTGCATGATCCGGTGCCAGAGCAGCCGGGCGGCCCGCAACTTGGCCACCTCCAGATAGAAATTCATGCCGATGGCGAAGAAAAATGAGAGCCGTGGCGCAAATTTGTCCACATCCATACCCCTGGCCAGGGCAGTTTTGACGTACTCCTTTCCGTCCGCCAGGGTGAAGGCCAGCTCCAGGGCCTGGTTCGCCCCCGCTTCCTGGATGTGGTACCCGGAGATGGAAATCGAGTTGAATTTCGGCATGTGGTCGGCGGTGAACTGGATGATGTCACCGATAATCCGCATGGAGGGTGTCGGCGGATAGATGTAGGTGTTACGGACCATGAACTCTTTCAGAATGTCGTTCTGGATGGTGCCCGCCAGCTGTTCCGGGGCCACGCCCTGCTCCTCCGCCGCGACGATATACCCCGCCAGAATCGGCAGCACTGCGCCATTCATGGTCATGGAGACCGACACCTTGTCGAGGGGGATGCCGTCGAACAGGATTTTCATATCCTCGACTGAATCGATGGCCACGCCGGCTTTGCCGACATCACCGGTTACCCGGGGGTGGTCCGAGTCATACCCCCGATGGGTGGCCAGGTCGAAGGCGACTGAAACACCCTGGCCACCCGCGGCCAGAGCCTTGCGATAAAAGGCCTTGGACTCTTCGGCGGTGGAGAATCCCGCGTACTGGCGGATAGTCCAGGGTCGACCGGCGTACATGGTGGGCTGGGGGCCGCGGACAAAAGGTTCGAAGCCGGGCAGGGTATCGAGCTGTTCGACCTCTTCCAGATCTGCGGCTACGTAGAGGGGTTTGACCTTGATACCTTCCGGGGTGTTCCAGCTGATCTCATCCAGGCTGCGGCCACGCAGGGATTTCTCGGCGGCTTCCTGCCACGCTTTGAATGTGGCCTTGGGTTTGTCTTGAGACATGATAAGAATCCTGAAATGCCGCGCGGGGGCGGCGCATTGTCCAGCGACCTGGATAGGCCGAAACCGCCATTTTAACCTGTGTTGGCCTGGTTGGCCGCCTCCTGTCGTCGCAACATCCAGAGGGGTTTGGGTTCCATCGGCTCAAGCTGCATTACAATGGCCACTGCTTGCCCCACCGCCAGTGGTCCCCCCCGGTGGCCCGATTGCGCCGATCGACAGCATAAAAATCCTGAATGAACGATAACAACAGACCTGAGCCCTCCAGTAATTTTATTCGCGAGATCATCAATGAAGATCTGCGCCAGGGTAAGCACGACGGCCGGGTTGTGACCCGCTTTCCCCCGGAACCTAACGGCTATCTGCACATCGGCCATGCCAAATCGATCTGCCTGAATTTCGGCATTGCCCGGGATTATGCTGGTGCCACCTGTGCTCTGCGGTTTGACGACACCAATCCGGTCAAAGAGAGTCTGATCTATGTGGAGGCGATCAAGCGGGATGTCCGCTGGCTTGGTTTCGACTGGGGTGAGCGGGCGTTCCATACTTCAGACTATTTCGAGCGGCTGTTCCAGTACGCTCTGGAACTGGTCGAGAAGGGCAGGGCTTATGTCTGCAGCCTCGACAGCGACCAGACCCGGGCCTATCGGGGTACGTTGACCGAGGCCGGGCGTGACAGCCCGGATCGAAATCGCACCGTCGCCGACAATCTCGACCTTTTTACCCGCATGCGCGCCGGTGAGTTTGAAGATGGCGCACTGGTGCTGCGGGCAAAGATCGACATGGCCTCCCCCAACCTGAATCTGCGGGATCCGGTGATCTATCGTATTCGACGAGCCAGCCATCAGATGACCGGCGATCGCTGGTGCATCTATCCCATGTATGACTTTGCCCACTGTCTCTCTGATGCCATTGAGGGGGTCACCCACTCACTCTGCACCCTGGAGTTTGAAGATCATCGTGCCCTCTACGACTGGTATCTGGACCAGCTGGATCTGGCTTGTCATCCCCAGCAGATTGAGTTCTCACGGCTTAATCTGAACTACACCGTGATGAGCAAACGCAAGTTAAACGAACTGGTCACCAGTGAACTGGTCGGGGGCTGGGATGACCCTCGGCTGCCGACGCTGGCGGGGATGCGACGGCGGGGTTACACCCCGGCGGCGATCCGTGATTTCTGCGACCGGGTCGGGGTGACCCGTAAAGATGGAATCGTCGAAATGGGGGTGCTGGAGAACTCTGTACGGGAGGATCTTGACCGTTGCGCGAAGCGGGTGATGGGTGTTTTGCGGCCGCTTAAACTGGTGATCGAAAACTACCCCGTGGGCCAGGTGGAGCAGCTGGAGGCGAAAAATCATCCCCAGAATCCGCAGATGGGTGAGCGCTCTCTGCCCTTTGGTCGCGAGCTCTATATTGAGCAGGACGATTTTGAAATTGATCCGCCGAAGAAGTATTTCCGCCTGACACCGGGTCGGGAAGTGCGTCTTCGGTATGGTTATCTGGTGACCTGCACCGGCTTCACCCGGGACCCGGTCAGTGGCGAGGTGACCGAGGTTCGTTGCACCTACGACCCGGAGACCAAAGGCGGTAATGCGCCAGACGGTCGCAAGGTCAAAGGCACGATTCACTGGGTCTCCGCCGCTCACGCGGTGAGGGCAGAGGTGCGGCTCTATGATCGGCTGTTCAACGAGCCCAATCCCGGCGCCAGCGGGGCTGATTACCGGCAGAGTCTGAACCCCGACTCCCTGACCCTGTTGTCCGGCTGTCAGCTGGAGCCCGGTCTGGCAGACGCAACCCTGGAGCAGCGTTATCAGTTCGAGCGGTTAGGCTACTTCTGTCTGGATGTTGAAAGCGCCGAGGGCCGGTTGGTGTTCAATCGAACGGTGACCCTGCGAGACTCCT
>JAKLLR010000113.1 GCA_022014175.1 Gammaproteobacteria bacterium
ATTCGCAACATCTTCGGGGGCCAAGGGGAAATAGAGGGTCTGCTGCATGGCCGCAACATTGGCATTCGCCGCTTCAATAACCAAACGGGCAGGGATACGGAACTCCGGATCATTGCCAATGTAGCCATCCACCACCACCATCTCATGATCGGCGATATAGGCGTCCTGCAGCGCGGCAACGCGCGCGTATTCGGCGGTGCTGATGCACTGATCCGAATGCTCTTCGGGACGATCCGTTACGACGTAGGTACTGGCTTTACTGCGGGCGGTGACCTGAGTCGCCACGTTGTAATTGCCAAACCCGGTCAATCTGGCATTAGGCATTTTTGCAATCAACTGACGCAGTGTGTTCCGATCAGGATTGTGGAGAATTTTATCGGACTGTTTGACGAGCTTTTCTATGGGGTACATGGTTTAACCTGGCGTTCGATTGGGAGAGGCGCTGCTACTGTTCTGTTCATCGGGGCATACTCCTTAAAAACCTTCCGGACCCGGTCCGCTGTTCCCCGCCTGAGCCGACAGATGATAACAATAATAGCGGCCGCTTAAAATGGAGTTCGCGTGATTCAGATAGGGGTGGTCCGAAAAAAAACAACCCTCACCGGACCACGAGAGATTAGCGGGATGCCATCACCTGATCGTAGGCCGCGCGAATCTCCCGGGTTTTTTCGGTCGCCAGGCCAATCATCTCTTCCGGCAGACCCCGGGACGCCAGCTTGTCCGGATGGTGCTGACTCATCAGCCGACGATAAGCCTTCTTGACCTCGGCATCGCTACTGTCCGACTCGATCCCAAGCACGTCGTAGGCCGCAGCAAGGCCGTCAGCGCTGGAGGGGGAGAGCCCCATGGCCTGACGGACCAGCGCCTCAATGTGCCCAAGCTCATCGGCATCAAACCCCAATACGCCGCCGATATGCTCAAGGATCCTGCGCTCTGCCGGATCAACCCTGCCATCGGCACAGGCCGCCTGAATCTGGATCTCAAGAAACACTCGCAACAGGTTGCGGCGGTAGTGACACTCGCGGCGCAACTGCAGCAGCACATCATCCAGGGGGAAATCCGCAGCCTTGCCCTGGTTAAACAGATCCACCGCAGCTCCTCGCATGGACCCCTTCAGCCCCATGGAGTCCATTAACCTGCTGGCGGCGACAATCTCAGGTTGTGTGACCCGCCCGTCCGCTTTGCAGAGATGACCCATGACTGCAAAGCAGGCGGTAAAAAACGCGCCCTGAGTCTGGGATTCCTGGCCCTGGAGACGCGGTTTTCCGCCATCCCGACCCTCGTCGTATTGATGGCCCAGGGCAGCGCCCAGCAACCCACCTAACGGCCCGCCCAGCACAAAACCAAAGGTGCCGCCAACCAGTTTTCCCCACCACCCTGCCACTAATTTGCCCCTGATTCGCCCCTCACCGGTTCAGATCCAGTCCCGGCCATCGCTGAGCTTCAGACCAACCAGAGCGGATATAACAACCGCAAAGATCGCACCTTGTCGGCACGACCGGATCACTATTGTAACGGTAGGTCAGAGAATTTCAGCGCGGGCAGAAGGTACCTCCGCAGCTGCGGAATGTCTGATCCATGAGCCCGCAGCATTGCCGCAACCTTAGCGCGCACGGCGCCCGAACCGCCAATCGCTACAAAATATTGACAGCCAACGCCATGCCTAATAGTGTGACCTCTATAAAAAACCGGACCAGCGCCGCTATATAGCGGCACTTTCAGGGGTTCCGGATGCAAAAACAATTTTAAGGAGGAGAGAACATGTCCCATGATCTGGTGATCAAGAATGGCATCGTTGTTGACGGCAGCGGCGAAGCAGGATTCCGTGCAGATGTTGCAATCAGCGACGGCCTCATTACCGAGGTCGGCAAAATCTCCGGCAGCGCCAGAGAGACTGTCGATGCTGATGGGTTAGTAGTCAGCCCGGGATTTATCGACAACCACACCCACTATGATGCCCAGATCTGCTGGGACCCGATGCTGACGCCCTCCTCCTGGCACGGCGTCACCACTGCGATCTTGGGCAACTGTGGTCTCGGCATGGCCCCGGTTACCGCCGCCGGTCGAGCGATTGCCACCGAAGATCTGGTCTCCATTGAGGGCATGCCCGTCGATGCACTTAAAGCGGGTATCGACTGGAACTGGGAGAGTTTTCCTGAATACATGCGCGCCTGTGAGGCCAGAAACCCCGCCATAAACCTGGGCTTTCTGGCCCCACTGACACCCTTCCGCCACTACGTGGTTGGAGAAGAGTCTATTGAGCGGGCCTCGACACCGGAGGAGATCGCCACAATTTGCGGCCTGTTACGAGAGAGCATGGAGGCTGGAGCGCTGGGCTTCAGCACCTCGAAACTGCCTCTGGACATCGGCTACAAAGCGCAACCCGTCGCCAGCCGGTTGGCCCCTCCAGAGGAGCTGGCCGCCTACGCAGGCGTGCTCAAGTCGATGGACAAAGGGGTCATCCAGCTCTCACTATTGAGCGAAGTGGGCAAAATGACGGACGAGGAGTACAGCCTCATCGATACCCTGCTTGATGCCGGTGGCCGCAAAGTCACCTGGCTGGCGCTGCTCTCCCGGGAGGACCGCCCGGAGGCCGGCATGGCAATCCTCGACAAATGTAACGACCAGTACCGCCGGGGCTCTGTGCCGGCGGTGGCGGTACGGCCGATGATCATCGCCTTGCAACTCAAAGGTAACCCGCTGGTCATGGGAGAGCTGGCTACGATGCAGCAGGCCTTCAACCTGGATTTGCCTGAGCAGATCAAGGTCTATAGTGATCCTGCCTTCCGTGCGGCCCTGCGGGCAGACATGGCCAAACCCGGCCTTATTCCCTGGAACTGGTCACGGATTGAGGTCGGTCGGGTCAGCAATCCGGCACTCAAGTCACTGGAGGGTCGCAGCATCGCCGACATTGCAGCTGAGCGCGGCGCTGATCCGGTCGATGCCTTTCTCGACGTCGCGGTGGAGGACCGGCTCGAGGTCAGCTACAACATGCCACTGTTCAATACCAACGATGCACTCTGTTCCGAACTGTTCAATGACCCCCGCACGATAGTCAGTCTCTCCGACGGCGGCGCCCATGCAGACATGCTCTGTGACGCCGGGTTCAGCACCTATATGCTGGGCTACTGGGCCCGGGAGCAGCAGGTCATCTCCATGGAAAATGCGGTGAAGCGTCTGACCGCGGACCAGGCGGATTTCTACGGCTTAAAGGACCGGGGCCGGGTGCAAGCGGGCAAAGCGGCGGACATCGTGCTGTTTGACCCCCTCACCGTTGGCTCACCCCTCAAGCCGGAAATGGTGCATGACTTCCCCGGAGGCTGCAGTCGCCTGATCACCCGGCCCACCGGGGTCGCCCGCGTTATCGTCAACGGCAAAAGCATCCTTGTAGACTCTGAAGAAACTGGGCTTATGCCAGGTCGGATGGTACGCAACTAGGCCCTGTTCCATAGGAAAAAACCGGCACAGACCGGGCATCATCGTCAGGCCCGCGGGCCTGACGGACAATACGAAAAAGGGGAGAGAAGAGATGGATCAGCCCACCCAGGACCTGCTGGCGCCCGCTGCACAGCAGAGCATCAATCGCCGACAATTTTTAAAATACTCTAGCGGTGGACTGCTGACCCTCTCGCTTGGGCACCTCTCCGGCACGCTTAGCTCTACCTTCGTCAGCGACCTGATAGCAGGCACCGCCAGCCCCTCCTACCACTCGCCTGAGGACGTTTATCAAAAAACATGGGCCTGGGATGCGGTCACTTTTGGCTCCCACACCAATGCCTGTCTGCCCGCTGGCTGTTCGTTCCACGTCTACGTTAAAGATGGCATTGTCTGGCGCGAAGAGCAGCAGGCCAAAAGCAATGCATCTAATCCAGACTACCCGGATTACAACCCCCTGGGTTGTCAGAAGGGCTGCTCTTTCCACCACAATATCTATGGTGACGAACGGGTCAAATACCCCCTGAAACGGGTCGGTGAACGGGGTAGCGGTGAGTGGCAAAGAATCACCTGGGATGAAGCCCTTACCGAGGTCGCGGGCGCCCTGATAGACAGCATGGAAACCGTGGGGTCAGATGGCTTTGTGCTTGACCCACCCCACTTCCACTGCGGCCAGATCGCCTGGGCCGGCATGCACCGGCTTACCGCCCTGCTCAGTGGTGTTTGCCCTGATCTGAACATGCTGCTGGGGGATTTTTACAAAGGCAATCTCGATACCCTGGGCAAACAGCATGTGGGCTACAGCGCCGACAATCTGTACGACAGTGAGCTGATTCTGCTCAGCTGCACCAACTGGTCATACACCATGACCCCGATCTACCACTTCCTCACGGAGGCCCGCTACAACGGCACCGAAGTGATTATGCTGGCGCCGGACTACAACCCCAGCACTCATATGGCGGACATCCACGTACCGGTCAAGGTTGGCACCGACTCCGCCTTTTGGCTGGCCGCCTCTCAGGTGATGGTCGAAGAGAACCTGATCGACATCGAGTTTGTTAAATCACAAACCGACCAGCCGCTGCTGGTGCGCACCGATACAGGCCGTTTTTTGCGGGCCATTGAAGTAGATGGTGGCCGCGAAGACCAACTCTACGTCTACGATCTGGATTCCGGGCAGATTATTCCGGCACCCAGGGGCACGCTGAAACACAACGGCAATCCGGCCCTGGAAGGCAGTTACCAGGCAAGACTCGCAGATGGCAGTCAGGTCACTGTTCGGCCCGCTTTTGAAGCCCTCAAAACCCGCCTGAATACGAACTACACTCCGGAGCAGTCCTCGCCCCTCTGCGGGGTCCACCCGAGTCTGATCCGGGAGGTCGCTCGCAAGGTCGCGGCGAAGATCACGGGCGGTTACATGGGTTACACCTCGGCCAAGTACTATCACAACGATTTAATGGAACGGGCCATGCTGCTGGCCATGGCCCTGTCCGGCAACTGGGGCAAACCAGGCACCGGCTGGTCCAGCTACGTCATGCCTGTTGAACATATTGAAATGCTGGTGCTTGAAGAGAAGCCCGCAGCTGAAGGAGGGCTTGTCCCCTTCGCTGAGTTCGAACACCAGCTAGCTGCCAAGTTGAAGGCGGAAGACCCGGATGTTAGCGACGAGCTGATTAGTATTGAAGCCACCAAGCTGCTGACCAAGCAGATGGGGGTGGTGCCACCGGTCTTCTGGCTCTACCACCACTGCGGCTATAAAGACTATTTTGACAACGAGAACTGGCAAGACGCCTCGTTACCCAAGAGCTTCCCAGACTATATGCAGGAGGCGATCGACAAAGGCTGGTGGACCCCCGATCAGATCCGCCCGGCGCCAGAGATCACGCCCCAGGTGCTCGGCGTCGTCTCAAGCAACCCCTTGCGACGTCTACGTAGCGGCGCAATCAAATACGTTGAGGACCTTTTTCCCAAGCTCAAAATGCTGTTTGTAATTGAACCGCGAATGTCCTACACCGCCGCCTATGCGGATATTGTTCTGCCTGCAGCCTGGTATTACGAAAAGGTGGATAACAGCATCGTCTTCGGCCCGGCCAATCCACAGATCTGCATGATCGAACAGGCGGTTGAACCCGCGGGAGAAGCCAAACCCGAGTGGGAGATCTATGTCGCCCTGGCAGAAAAATTGGTGGAGCTGGCGGCGCAACGGGGGCTAACCAGCTATAGCAGCTACTACGGTGAGCAACGTAACTACGCCGACATCTATAACAAATTCACGATGGATGGTCGGCTGCTCAATCATGAACAGGCGCTAAACGAAATTCTCAGTATCGCGGCCATGAACGATACGATTCCGCCGGGTTATACCGCTGACGATATGCGCAAAGACGGCCATGTAAAGCTGTCCGGAATGGGTAACGGCATGATGGCCAAGATGGGCGCCAACGAATACGATCCCGGCAAACCCTTCTACAGCATGCGCTGGCACGTAGAAGAGCAGAAGATCTATCCGACCTATACCCGTCGGGCCCAGTTTTATATTGACCACGAGTGGTATCTGGAGGCCGGCGAACATCTGCCAATGTTCAAGGAGACGCCACCGGTCGGGGGCGCCCAGCACCCGTTCAAACTGACCGGCGGCCACCCCCGCCACAGCGTGCACTCCAGCCACCAGGCCCAACCCGCGCTAATGAAACTCCACCGGGGCAGTCCGGTTGTGCATATCAACGACCAGGAAGCCCTTGAGATGGGGCTGCAAAATGGTGAGATGGTTCGGGTCTTTAACGACATTGGCGATTTCGAAATCATGTTGCGCACGTCACCCTCAGTGCAGCCAAAGCAGGCCATCATATACATGTGGGAGGGCTACCAGTTCA
>JAKLLR010000114.1 GCA_022014175.1 Gammaproteobacteria bacterium
GACACACCGACGCAGATCGTCAGCGGTTTGAGTAACGACAGCGTCAGGTCGAACTGGCCGAACAGCGTGGAGAATCGCACCTGGGAGGCGATATCAGAACCCTGTCCGCACAGCGGCGGGCGGCGAAACAGTTGCAGAAAAACCGGCAGAAAGCGGCTGTCAATCACCATGATCCAGCATAGCAATGAGCTTGATGATGACGACCGGGTCATCAGCAAAAGTCAGATAAAACGAGAGGCTGAGGCCTTACAGGAGATGGGCCGGTCAATCTACGCACTGCCAAAAAGAGTCCGGCGTAAACTACCGCTTGAACCCCAACTTGCCGCTGCATTTGAGGAGGCAGATCGCCTTAAAAACCCGGATGCTCTACGGCGCCATTTTCGGTATATCGGGAGACTGTTGCGTGAACTGGACAACGGCCACATTAAGGCTGAACTGGCGAAGATCAAAACGACCGCACAGACCAACCAGCTCGCTCAGGCTGACCTCAATGCGACTATAGAGACGCTGCTGCGGAATGACCGAGGCGCCAGCGAATCCTTGCTTGAAACGTTTCCCCTGCTTGATCGACAGCGGCTGAACCAACTAATCAGAAACGCGATCAGCGCAGAGGCCAGCCTGACCGATGGCAGCCCACCCTCGTTAGCACGGCAGCGGCTCAGAAAATATCTTTCAACCTCTATGCGAAACACCCGCCCCCCTGCCGGCTGACCCTGAACCGTGCCATGCATTCTTCGTCAGTTCGCTGAGAGTCTTCCGGGCCAGAACCATACCTGCTTTCTCCTCAAGCTCCTGCGGTTGGGAATGGCACCATACTGTGCTGCGCTTGCAGTTGTTCTGGTGCCACGAACTGCTGTTTACTAAACAGCAGTTCGCACCCCCGCCCCGACACCCGAATCCAACCCATCAGGCCACATCATTTTCCGGCGGGCTTGGCTCCTGCAGCAGTTCATCAAGACAGCGGCAGGCGTCGGTGGCGGTGAACATGCCCACCACTTTGTCGTTGCGGGTCACCACTGCGGAACCCAGGTGATTCCTATGCATCTGCTCGGCCACCTGCTGCAAGGGGGTGTGAATATCAGCCTGATAGACCCGGTCACTACAGACATCCCCGACCAGTGGGCTGCCCAGCTCTGCCTGCAACTCCGCGCCGACCGCCATCCCGAGCTTGATGTCCCGGTCCGAGACCACGCCGACCAGTTCCCCCGCCCGCATCACCGGCAGATGACGAATGTGGTGTTCGTGCATCAGCAGACGCGCCTCATCAAGTTTGGCGTCGGCGGCGACGGTGTAGGGAAACGCCGTCATAGTGTTGGCCAGCGTCGGTTTTCTGGGTGCCGACGAACTAGGGTTTCCGCTCATCATGCTGGCTCCATTCCGGATAACTGGAGCTCAGCATAGCAGCCCTGGAGCCGCAATATAATGGTCACAACCGTCTCAGGACAGTCGCCGCCGGAATCCCTTTTGAACCTGCACTCAGCATATAATTGACGGCTGGTGCGCGGCGTCCAACTGGCCCGCTCATAGCCCGCACCTACTCAAAAACCGGCGCCCGCTGGCTGTCGCTGCAGCGATGAGCCCCTCGGTCGTTGCGTTTCTATCAATCCCTAGGTAATTGAGGTTGTTTTCGATGCGAGTATCAAGTTTTATCAATGGTGTTTACGTGGACTCCGAGGAGAAGCGCAACATCACCAGCCCCGTCACCGGCGAGCTGATCACCCCTTACTCTGTCGCGACCGATGCTCAAGTTGATGAAGCCGTTAACGCCGCCCGGGCCGCCCTCAAGGGCGAATGGGGCAGCATGGCCCTGCAGCAGCGGGTGGACATCCTGTACAAAATCGCCGACGGCATTACCGCCCGGTTTGATGACTTTCTGGAAGCTGAGTGTCTCGATACCGGCAAGCCCTACTCCCTGGCCCGCCATATCGACATTCCCCGGGGCGCAGCCAATTTCAGAATTTTTGCCGACACCATCAAGAATGCCGCCGATGAGGCCTTCCACATGCCCACACCGGATGGCACTGGCGCGCTCAATTACACGGTGCGTAAACCCAAGGGGGTGATCGGCGTCATCGGGCCCTGGAACCTGCCCCTGTTGCTGATGACCTGGAAAATCGGCCCGGCTCTCGCCTGTGGCAATACCGTGGTCGTGAAACCCTCCGAAGAGACCCAATTGACCATGACCCTGCTGGGTGAAGTCATGAACGAAGCGGGCGTACCTAAAGGCGTGTTCAACACTGTGCTTGGCCCCGGCTCCCGGGTTGGTGACAAACTCATAACCCATCCGGGGCTGGATGCCATCACCTTCACCGGCTCCACCCAGACCGGCGAGCGGGTTGCCCAGGCTGCCTCTGTTGGCCTGCGGGATGCCTCCCTGGAATTGGGCGGCAAAAATCCGGCTATCGTTTTTGCGGATTGTGATCTGGATAAATCCATCGAAGGCACCATGCGTTCGGCGTTCGTCAACTGTGGCCAGGTCTGTCTCGGCACCGAGCGGGTCTACGTAGAACGGTCAATCTTTGATGAGTTCGTGGCCCGCCTGAAGGCGCAGGCCGAAAGCCTCAAATTTGGCCGCCCGGAAGATAGCGAGACCACCATCGGGCCGCTGATCAGCGCCACACATCGGGAGAAGGTGCTGCGCTACTACGAGCAGGCTGTGGCAGAGGGTGCGACGGTAATCACCGGCGGCGGCATACCGGATATGCCTGAAGAGCTGGCCGGGGGTAACTGGATTCAGCCCACCATCTGGACCGGCCTGGCAGAAGATGCCACCCCCATAGTGGAGGAGATCTTTGGTCCCTGCTGCCACATCACCCCCTTTGATACCGAAGAGGAGGCCGTACGCATGGCCAACGACAGTCCCTACGGCCTGGCCTCTGCGGTGTGGACTGAGAACGCCTCCCGGGCACACCGGGTCGGCGGGCAAATGGAGGTGGGTATCAGCTGGATCAACAGCTGGTTCCTGCGGGATCTACGCACCCCCTTTGGCGGTGCCAAACAGTCAGGTATTGGACGGGAAGGCGGCCACTACTCCCTTGAGTTCTACACCGAACTCACCAATGTTTGCATTAAGCTCTAATCAAATCGATGGGTTATAAACCGGGGGCGCTGCCACCAACGGCGCTCCCCCAGCAGCTGATCTGGGCCACCCTGGGTTAACGGCGATTCGAACCCATCAAGGGCATAGTGTTTTCGCTTTACTGTTGGGTAAATCATAATACTGATACCGGCAGATCATGGTGCTTTCATCCGCAGCTTCCGCATCCATCTGGCTCAACACACCCTGCCATAAGCTCAGTCGTGCGGAGCCCCCGGCAGACTGGCCATCGCTTTCACGTTTGGCCAGCCACAAACCGGAGCCGTTAAAGCTGTAGACCGGCAGTAGATCCTGTCGCTGGGAGCCGGGCAAAATGGTCGGGTTCAGGTTATCCAGAATCAGCGGTTCAGAATCCGGTCGTGCAAAGTAACTCACCACCATATGGGGCCGGTTGATCTCCAGCGCGTTCACATAGGTGAGCCGCATCTTGTTCTCATCAACGCCCATTGCGCTCAAAGTAAAATATTTGGCGATAGAGATATCCTCACAATCTCCCCCGTTAGTCACCAGGGTCTCCAGGGGCGTGGCCCAGTAATCCGGCTGCCGCCAGTGATCGATGTCATCGACAAATTTCACCTCGTTAACAAAATAGTTGACCGAGTTGAGCTTTTTCATCTCGGGCCAACCGGCACCCTGCTCTATCAGCGTCCTCCAGGCCCCGACCCGCGCCCGGGTAACCGGGTTAATGCCGTCGCTAACCGGTGGCGCCTGCGGCGTGCTGGCACAACCCCACAACCACAACAGGCCCAGGGCCAAAACAGACCTGAGCCCCAAACTACCGCTCATAGGTCTAAACAGAGTTTCGCATTTGAGTGATTCATAAATTCCCCGTGAATATAACCCACAGGCTCCGCCGCGCTGGAAAGCTGAGCGACGACATGCCCGGTGCTTTTTACGGTCAGATGTAGTGCTTGCCAGGTGAAACCGAATCTAATCCTGTTGATCCTGAAGCAATGCGTTAAAGATCCGCCTGCCAGCTCTGTTTGTATTGACCTGCTCAGCGTTGGAGCACAGCAGAATCATGCCTGAAGGTGGCACCGATCCCTGTGCAAGTTTTTTAAAAATACATTCCGCTCAACACCCAGGTCAAGGTGAGCCACATCAAGAGGGTCAGCGGCACACCAACCTTAACAAACTCAGCAAAGGTGTAATTTCCTGCGCTCATAACCAACAGGTTGGTCTTGTAGGCCATGGGGGTGGCAAAGCTCATATTTGCACCAAACAACACTGCCAGTACAAAGGGTTCAGCCGGTAACTGCAGGCTGGAGGCAATGCCCACGGCAATGGGGGTACCAATGACTGCCGCGGCGTTGTTGGATATCACATTGGTCAAAATCGCCAGCAACAGCATTAACGCAGACAATACCGCCGTCGGCCCCATGCCCGCGGTCACAACGAGAAATACATCTGTGATAAAAGCCGTCGCGCCAGTGACCTGCAGGGCAGTGCCAAGGGCCAAACTGGCGACAACAATAAAATAGACAGACGGACTGATGGCGCGGATCGCCGCGCCCATGTCCAGGCAACGTGTAAGTAGCATCAGGCAAACACCCGCCATGGCGGAAATTGCAATAGGCAGCACCCCGGTTGCCGCCAGCACCACCACTACGCACAGTATGAATAACGCGGTATAAGCCTTGTCGCTGCTGGGCAGTTCAATACTGCCATCCAGCACCACCAGCTCGGTGGATTGCTTGGTTTTAGCAACCTGTTCCCGGGAGCCCTGCACCAGCAATACATCGCCGGCCTGCAGGGTAACCTGATGGATATCTTCACTGGGCTTCCAGATGTCCTTACCGGCCCGATGCAAGGCCAGCACCGCCAACTGATAGCGGTCCAGAAAACGGGTAAAAGCCAAGTTCTCGCGATCCAGGCTGGAGCCGGGCACCACGGCGATCTCCGCCAGCGTCTGGTTCTCCGCAGATAGAGGATGCTCATCATCCACCCGCTGCTCCCCGGAATAGAGCACCGCCTTGAGATCTTCTTCAAAAGCTTTAAGTTTCTGCGGAGTATCGCGCACACGTAGCCGGTCGCCGGGCCTCAGCACCACGTCTGGCAGCGGCGTGATAAAGGTTTCGCCGCGTCTAATTCGCATCACGCGCATCTCGCCGCCCGTTAGAGCAACGACATCCGCCAGACTTTTGCCACAGGCCAGGGACTCATCTGGCAGTAGCAGGCGCGCTTCAAACAATCTCGGCGATCCGTCAACCAGTTCCATTTTACGATCAGGCAGCAGACGCGGTGCGATAAGCCACAGATACACCGTCCCAACCGACGCGGCAATAGCCGCCGGTGCAACGAAATCGAACATGCCAAAGGGTTCAAGACCGAGGTCAGCGGCAACACTAACCACCAGCAGATTGGTTGAGGTGCCGATGGTCGTTGCCATGCCACCCACCAGCGTGGCAAACCCCATGGGCATCAACACCGCGGCGGGTGAACTGCCACTGCGGATGCAGACGCTAATCAGAATCGGCAACAGCAGAACGACAACCGGCGTATTGTTTACAAACGCGGACAGGGTCGCCGCGACCACCAGTACCGCAAGAAAACTCAGCCTCGGCGCCCGACCCCATAACTTGCCGAGCAATCTGCCCACCGGTTCGAGACCGCCGGTTCGCACCAGCCCCTGCCCCAGCACCATCAGCGCACAGACCGCGATCAGCGCTTCGTTCGCGAACCCGTAAAACAGTAGAGTCGGCTCAAACTCGTGGTAAGGGAATAACGCAAAGCCGGTTGTCATCACCGCCAATAATCCCAGGGCGCTTAGCTCCAGGGGCAGACCTTCGCGGGAGAACAGATAAAGGGCCACCACCGTCAGCGACATGGTGGCAATAGCGTGGTAATTCGGTAAAGCAGGAAGGGCGGCAAAAAAGTCCATAGTCAACAAAGTCAGCCGGTGGTAATGATTGGACCGCCCTACAGCAGGACAGCACCATTTTTTCAGGTGGAGAGCTCCAGTATATCGACGATACTGCTGAGCATCACTTTACGCACTTCGTTGACATCAGGTCCACAGAACCCGTCGGCGAAACCACTGGATTTTGCCAGCGCCTCGGGGTGGATAAGAATAGAGTTATAGGGTCAGCTTAAATTACCCCGGGCTTCACGGACAGGTTAATTAATCACAAACAACCGATTATAGATCGACGTCCAGCGGTGTTATTTAATCAAGGGTTCGATAGACT
>JAKLLR010000021.1 GCA_022014175.1 Gammaproteobacteria bacterium
CGCCCCCCCCCCCACCGCCCTTTCTATCCACAGGAGAATTTAGTTAATAACGTTTGATGGGAGGTTTTGTTATGAACTTGCAAAAACTTAACCCCTGGAACTGGTTCAAACACGAAAACAGCGAAACGGATGATAGCGTCCAGATCCCGCTGCACCGTGAAGAGGCGTCGCGCTCTTCGCTGCCGACCTGGCAACAACCGGAACAGCACCCGATTATGCAGCTGCAACAACAGATCGACCGCTTATTCAATGACGTTTTCAGTGCGTTTGGCATGCCATCGCGACGCTTAACGCCCGCACAGGCCGGCTGGCCGAGCAGCACGCCCGGGATTGGCTGGCGACCGCATATCGATGTGTCCGGTGACGACAGTCACTATGAGATCACCCTGGATGTGCCGGGCCTGTCTGCAAATGACCTGTCCATTGAGCTTAGGGGCGACATGCTCGTCATCAGCGGCCAGAAGGACGAAAAAACCGAGCAAAAAAAGAAACAGTTTTACCGCATGGAGCGCAGTTACGGTGCTTTCCAGCGGACGCTGTCGTTACCCACGGACGCCACTGCTGACGATATTCAAGCCGGTCTCAAGGACGGGGTCCTGACGCTGGTGATTCCGCGCGATCAGACCGAGCAGGGTGACGTGAAACGCATCGCCATTTCATCGTAGTGAACCGGTATCGGAAGCGCCCAAATGGTTACAGCGGATTAACTGCGGGGCAGATCTGTTTGAAACCCTGAATTGCGGGCGCCCGACAAGGGCCGATTGATCTGTTTCCAGAACCAGGTAACCAACCCCGTCACTCTGGTCAGCCCTATCAAAGGGCCGCCTGAACACACTTCAAAATGCCGTAGTCGTATTTCGCGTCCAGGGCTTCATAAGCCGGTTTGAGGCGACCTGCGGCCTCTCCCTCCAGGGACTCTATAACCAGTACGATCTCCTGGTACTCAGCCTCATCCAGATCGAGCACCTCAGCCGCGTGCAGCAGCCCGGTTTCTATCGCGTCCGCCAGATGGGTGTAAACCGCACTGGTTTGAATTTCACGCTTCTCGGCAATCTGCTCCACACTCAACCCCTGTTGATAGAGGAGCAGGGTCTCATTAACGGTGGCTCGGAGGCGGTTATCCAGTAGAGCAGGCAGTGGATAATTTGCAATCTCCGCGAGGAACTTCTGGCCATAGCGCTGGAGTTTCTGATCGCCGACTCCGGATATTTCCCGCATGGCGTTACCATTTTTCGGCCTTTTCCTGACCATTTCCTGCAAGGTGGCGTCGTGGAAAATCACATAGGGAGGCACTCCGAACTCCTCCGCCAACTCCCGGCGCAACGTTCGAAGGGCATCCCACAGCGGTTGATCCTGGGGTCGCACCGTATTTGTCTGGCCCCTGCCTCTGACCGGGCGCTCTTCACTAGCCTGCTTACGCAAATCAAGTTTCTGCTCGCCCCGCAACAGGGGGCGACATTTGTCACTCAGATGCAACGCCCCGTACCCTTCTGCGTCAATAGTGAGATAACCTAGGGCGATTAACTGGCGAAAAATGGCGCGCCATTCAGCTCCGGAGAACTCCTTGCCAACACCATAGGTACTGAGCTGATCGTGGCCATTGCGGGTGATGCGATCATCGACCTTGCCGCTCAACACATCAATGATATAACTCACCCCAAACCGCTGGCCTGTGCGGTAGATACAGGAGAGAGCCTTCTGCGCCGCCACGGTACCGTCCCACCGCTCCGGGGGGTTCAGACAGTTCTCGCAGTTGCCGCAATCCTGAGCCGTCTGCTCGTCAAAGTAGGCCAGCAGCGCCCGCCGCTGGCAGCTGATCGATTCACACAGCCCAAGCATGGCATCCAGCTTCTGACGCTCTGCCCGTTTGTGCATCTCGTCAGCATCGGAGTCCAGCACGAACTGCCGCAGGGTAATCACATCCTGCAAACCATAGGCCATCCAGGCATCTGCGGGCTGCCCATCCCGCCCTGCCCGGCCAGTCTCCTGATAGTAGGCCTCGATGCTTTTTGGCAGGCTGAGATGGGCCACAAAGCGCACATCCGGCTTGTCGATACCCATACCAAAGGCGATGGTGGCAACAATAATCACCCCCTCTTCCCGCAGGAAGCGCTGCTGGTTCTTCTGTCGAACCGCTGCTGGCAAACCGGCGTGATACGGCAGGGCAAGCCGACCCTGATCACAGAGCCACTCGGCGGTGGCTTCGACTTTTTTGCGGGAGAGGCAGTAGACAATACCCGCGTCCTCCGGGTGTTTCTCCTCCAGAAACCGCCAGAGTCGCTGCTTCGGATTATTACCCTCAGAGATAGCATAGTGGATGTTGGGCCGGTCGAAACTGTTCACAAAAACCGCCGCATCTTCCAGCTGAAGCTCGGCGATGATTTCGCCGCGGGTGCGCTGATCAGCGGTGGCTGTCAGGGCAATACGGGGCGTGCCGGGGAAGCGTTCGTGCAGAATTTTCAGCTGCTGGTATTCGGGCCGGAAATCATGCCCCCATTGGGAGACGCAGTGAGCCTCGTCAATCGCGAAGAGCGCGAGCTGGCAACGCGCCAGTAGCCCTAACGTCAGGGAGCTGAGTAGCTTTTCCGGCGCCATATAGATCAGATCAAGCTCGCCTTTGAGCAACTTCTGCTCAACCTGGTTCGCTTCTGCGGCACTCAGACTGGAGTTTAAAAAGGCTGCCCGAATCCCGAGCTGGCGCAGCGCATCAACCTGGTCCTGCATCAACGCAATCAGCGGTGAAATCACCACCGCCACCCCCTCACGTACCAGCGCCGGAATCTGATAGCAAAGCGACTTCCCACCGCCGGTTGGCATCAGCACAAAAGCATCACGATCCTCCAGAACTGCTTCGATCACCCCCTGCTGGGAGTGACGAAATTCAGAGTAACCGAAGGTCGAATGAAGGATCTCCTTGGCGCGATTCATCTCAAAGGCTCTGCCTGTGGCTCAAATAGTACGCTCACCGAAAACCATACCAGACACTCGGCTTCTGCCTGCCGACGAATCTGCACTGCTTGCTCTAACAAGGCGTGCATAGCGCCCAGTCCCTGTGCTCTCACACCACTGTGGTACTGCGCTGGGGGGATGGATTTCTTCCGGGTCGCCAAAATTATCCAAAGCCCGCGCCCAATCGACATCAGATCTTGTAGAGAAGCGGAAATCAAATCCGATGATGGCCCGCTGTAGCCACAGCTCGGGTGGACTCTACAATCTGTGGTTCATCGGACATCACATCTCTCTGATCTCATCGCGCCGGGTACCGGAAGAAGCTGGGATTGCGGCACGAGTCGAAACCGTAAAATGCGCTCGAAGAGCGCCCCCGAACCGCTTCTCGTCACGACCTGCACGCACCCCAGCCAGGTCAGGGCCACTCACACGTCAGCTCCACCCGCCCACAATCATCGACCACCCAGGGCACGCCGGGGGTCAGAATAAACTAACCCGAATCCTCACCGCTCAATACAGAAGACCAACCGACAGGCGCTTCACACCCCGCGCCCACTTCAAGCCGACCCTCTCAGGAGCGGCGCTGATCAAAGGTGCGCCCAAGCTCCATCGCGGCAATGGTATTTCGCAGAATCTCGACCGTTCCACCGCCGACGGCGTAACCCCGACCATCCCGCATCATTCTCTCCAGCGGAAAGGCTCGGGTATAGCCGTAATGACCATGCATCTGTAACGCTTCGCTGGTGACTTTTTGCACCATTTCATTGGCGAACAGTTTGGCCATGGTGGTCTCTTTCGGGTCGGGGAAGCCATCCTTCTCGTTGGTAGCGGCGCGATAGACCATCATCCGGGCGGCGTGGATCTGGGTCGCCATGTCTGCGATCTTCCACTGAATGCCCTGGAACTCCATCAGGGGGCGGCCAAACTGCTCCCGCTCCTGGATGTAGGCGTGGGCCACCTCGTAGGCACCCTGGGCCAGGCCGACACAGATCGCAGCATTGCCACAGCGCTCGGGACCGAAAGAGTCCATCAACAGTTTGAAACTCTTGCTGCTAGTGGAGCTACCTTCAACCAGCAGGTTTTTCTTCGGCACCTTCACGTCGTGAAAGAAGACATCGCACTCTGGCGCGCCACGGCCACCCATCTTTTTGTCAGGAATGCCGACCTCAAGGCCGGGGCTGTTTTTATCCACAATCAGGGCGCCGATACCCCGCGCGCCCTTGCCTTCACCAAAACGGCACATCACCAGGAAGTGGCTGGCGTAATTCCCCAGGGTGGTAAAACACTTGCTGCCGTTCAGCACATAGTTTTCACCATCATCAACCGCCTTGGTGCGCATATCGGTTACCGCCGACCCGGCATCCGGTTCGCTGATGCTGATGGCGAACATGTAGTCACCAGTCACCACTGGCGGCAGAAATCGCTGCTTCTGCTCTTCGCTACCCAATACGGTGATTGCCCGGGAGGGTCCGTGCAGAGTGATCTGGCAGATGGTGCAGGTATTGAAACAGACCCGGGCCATCTCCTCGACAAAGAGGGCGCTCTGGATAATCGGTGCGCCGACACCGCCATATTTCTCGGGAATCAGCAGGCCGAAATAACCCAGCTCTGCGAGGGTTTTGCGGTTCTCTTCCGGGAACTCCTCTGCTTCATCCCAGTAGGCCGCTTTGGCAGAAAACTCCTTCTCTGCGAACCGCCGGACTTCACTCCTGAACTCCTCCAAGTCGTCGCCTAATTTGAACAGTGGCATTGGAACTCTTCTCCTCGTTATTTTTGACCCGACCTTCAAGACGCATGGGGTTTTTCATCTTCTCTCCTCAACCTGCCGCAAAAAGACTTCGCGTCACAGCAGCCCGGCTAAAATCGAGTGGAAACCAGCGCCAGGTTTTGAAGAGGGCTATGACTCTTAGGCCTGAATCGCTCTCCCTGCCTGCTCGCTCGCTAGTTAATCCCGGTTGTCGCCAAGATCGCCTGCAGGTAGATCAACATGCCCCGCCGCAGACTGGTGACCGTGATGCGCTCATTGGCCGCATGGCCGAGATGGGGGTCCCCCGGCATCGCCATGCCGAAGGCGACGAAATTGGGGAAAGCTTTGGCATAGGTGGTGCCGCCGATGGCCCGCAGATCTGCTGGCTCACCGGTCACCTCGGTATAGACCTGTCGCAGCGCATCGATGAAGGGCTGGTCTGGATTGACATAGAGCGCTTCCATGGCCTGATCCAGCCGCAACTCACCCTGATGCCGGGTCACAGCTTCAGCCATCCGCCCCTGTATCGCTGCAACCCCGAGACCCGCCGGGGCGCGCACGTTAAAGAAAGCTTCGATACCACCCGGACTGCTTTTCACCACCCCTAGATTAACGGTGGTCGCCCCCATGGTTTCGTTGTTGCGGGCAATACCAAGGGTGGTGCCGTCGGTCTCCATACCCAGGGCTTGATGAATAAAGCCGATAAGGCGCCCGGTGGCGGTGGCGTCGTCCACCAACGGCGCGACGATCTGCACCAGATGAGAGATAGCGTTGATGCCCCGCTCCGGAGACGCACCGTGGGCAGCCAGCCCGGAGACCTCCAGCTGCCAACTGCCGGATTGCAGCAGATGGTTTACACCAATTTCCGGAAAACGGGAGTGATAGTCGGCCACTGCGGCTTCAAACCGCTCGATCTGGGCCGCCTCTGCGCCGGGAATCTCGAACAGGGCGCGATCCGGCACGGAATTGGGGGCGCTGCCACCGCTGAGGCGAAACTGCTCGGTCTCACCTTCACCGGGGGCAAACCGGGCAACAAGGTTGGCAAAACTCTTCTCGGCGTTGATGATTGGAAAGGCGGCATCGGCGGTCCAGCCGAACTCAGGGACCAAGCCAGCGGTGCGCACCGCATCCAGATCACCCCAGTTGAGATCCTCTTCGCTGCTGCCGACGATCATCCGCACTCCCCGGGTCATACCGGAGTTCAGCTGATTCGCCAGCGCCATGGCGTAGAGAGTTGCAACCAGCGGGCCTTTGTCATCAAGGGAACCCCGCCCCCAGATTTCGCCGTCCCGCAGATCGCCGGAAAAGGGGTGGGCATCCCAGTCTGTGCGACTACCTGCGGGTACAACATCTGCATGGACCAATATACCAACGGCCGGTTTAGCCGGCCCCATTTCAACAATAGCCACCGGCCCCTCAGGCAATATCCGGGCGGCAAGACCCAGCGCCTCTGCCCGCGCGACCACCGCCTCAAGCTGGTTCAGCTTGTCGCCCTGATGGCTATTTTCGGCATCGGTGATGGACTGGATGGTGATCCACTCCCGCAGGTCCGCAATGGCGGCATCCATCACCTCGTCCACCGCTGTCTCATACTGGGGTTCCGCAGCAGTAACCACCCACAGTTGTCCGCAACAGAACAGTCCGAGTACCAGTTGACTGATCAGCCGTTTGACAGGTACGCGCTTGATCATCGTGGCAACTGATCCAGACCCCGTTGCAGGTCGGCCTTGATGTCATTCAGATCCTCCAGACCCACCGCCACCCGCATCAGGTTCTGGTGGATGCCGGCCCGCTCGCGGCCCTCATCACTGAGCCGCCCGTGGGTGGTGGTCGCGGGATGGGTGATAGTGGTTTTGACATCCCCAAGATTGGCGGTGATGGAGAGCATCTCAGTGCTGTTGATCACCTGCCAGGCGGCCTCTCGACCACCCACCACTTCGAAAGAGACAATCGCGCCAAAAGCCCGCTGCTGCTGTTTCGCCAATTCATGTTGCGGATGAGTTGCCAGCCCGGGGTAATAGACCCGGGAGACCGCCGGATGAGCCGAGAGCCAGACCGCCAGCTGCTCGGCAGCGGTACACTGGGCAACCATTCGCAGACCCAGCGTTTCGATACCTTTCAGAAATACCCAGGCGTTAAACGGGCTCATGGAGGGTCCGGCACTGCGCAGAAAACCGAACACCTCTTCGCCAACCAGCTGACTGTCACCCACCACCGCGCCGCCGATGCAGCGACCCTGGCCATCAAGAAACTTGGTGGCGGAGTGCACGACCACGTCAGCCCCCAACGCCAGGGGCTGTTGCAGCGCCGGCGTGCAGAAACAGTTATCCACCACCAGCAACGCATCCTGCGCATGAGCCAGCTCTGCAAGCCCCTGAATATCCCCAATCTCCATCAGAGGGTTGGACGGGGTTTCAATAAACAGCATCCGGGTGTTAGGCCGAATCTCAGCCTGCCACCGGGCCAGGTCAGTCACATCCACATAACTCACCTCGATGCCCCAGCGGGTTAGATACTTGTCGAACAGGTTCACGGTTGAACCAAACAGCTGGGTCGCGGCCAACAGATGATCACCGCTCTTCAACAGACCGAGACAGGTGCTGAGGATTGCCGCCATGCCGGAGGCGGTAGCGACACAGCGCTCACCACCCTCCAGCACCGCCAGCCGTCGCTCGAATGCAGCAACCGTAGGGTTGGTAAAACGGGAGTAGATATTGCCCGGTTCATCCCCGGCAAAGCGGGCGGCGGCCTCCTCGGCGGAGCTAAATACAAAACTGGAGGTGGGGAAGATCGCCTCAGAGTGCTCACCCTCGGGGGAGATCACGCGGCCTGCTCGCAGGGCCAGGGTGTCGAACTGCCAGTCGTCGGAACTCATAACCTGCTCTCAACACCTGCAAATCGATCAGATTGGCTACAGACCGATTCAGTTCCGAATAATTTCATAGTCGTCCTCCTCGGCAAACAGCTGCGCCTGCTGTATCGAATCAGCCCGCAGCTGTCCAATCTGGGCCAGATAGTCATCATCCACACCGCCGGTGACGTAATGTCCATCAAAACAGGAGGTATCAAATTCAGTCAGGGCGGGATTACCTTCTGAACCACAGGCCACCAGCGCCTCCAAATCCTGATAAATCACGCCGTCAGCACCTATGGCCTCGGCAATTTCAGCTTCGCTGCGACCATGGGCAATCAACTCCGAGGGCGTCGGCATGTCAATGCCATACACATTGGCGTAACGCACCGGTGGCGCAGCGGAGGCAAAGTAGACCTTGCGGGCACCGGCCTCTCGGGCCATCTGCACGATCTGCCCGGAGGTCGTGCCCCGGACGATGGAGTCATCCACCAAGAGTACATTCTTGCCTTTGAACTCCAGGTCGATGGCATTCAATTTTCGGCGCACGGATTTCTGCCGACTGCTCTGCCCCGGCATGATGAAGGTGCGGCCGATATAGCGGTTTTTAACAAAACCCTCCCGAAATTTGACCCCCAGACTATTCGCCAGCTCGATGGCGGCCGGGCGACTGGACTCGGGCACGGGAATGACGACATCGAGAGCCTCCGCCAGCCCCATGGCATGGATCTTGTCCGCCAGCTTGGCGCCCATGCGCAGACGGCTTTTGTAGACCGAGATGCCATCGATAATGGAGTCGGGCCGGGCAAAATAGACAAATTCAAACATGCAGGGGCTGTGTTGGATCGCTGGCACGCATTGATAGGCGTGAAGCTGCCGCTGCTTGTCGATATAGACGGCCTCCCCGGGGGCAACATCCCGTAACAGGGTGAAACCAAGCGCCTGAACCGCCACACTCTCGGAGGCCACCATATATTCACTGCCACCCTGCTCGCCGTCCCGGCGACCCAGTACCAGGGGTCGAATACCGTGGGGATCCCGAAATGCCAGAATACCCTGCCCGGCAATCATAGCGACCACGGCATAGGCACCTCGGATACGCTGATGCACCTGAGTGACCGCCGCAAAAATGGTGGCGGCGGAGAGCTGCAACTTGCCCACCTGCTGGAGTTCATGGGCCAACACATTGAGTAGCACTTCGGAGTCGGAGTCCGTATTGATGTGGCGCAGATCGGTCTCATACAGCTGCTGCTGCAATTCCGCACTGTTGATCAGATTGCCGTTGTGACCGAGGGCAATGCCGTAGGGCGAATTGACGTAAAACGGTTGTGCCTCAGCGCTATTGGATGGCGCGCCCGCCGTGGGATAACGCACATGGCCGATACCCATTTCGCCCTTCAGGCGCACCATGTGACGTTCACGAAATACGTCCGCCACCAGCCCTTTCCCTTTGCGCAGGAGAAGCCGCTCGCCCTCACAGGTCATGATACCGGCAGCATCCTGCCCCCGATGCTGCAACAGCGAGAGCCCGTCGTAAATCAGCTGATTTACAGGGTTATCACCAACTACACCAATGATTCCACACATATAGCTGCTTCCCTGCCTGCCTGCCTGAAAGTTATACGGGGGCGACCAGTCCGGTCGTAATGCCGGTGGGCAGCCATTGCCGTAACCACTCGGTTAATGTCATGAAATAGGGCACCGCATAGGAGTCCAGCCACCACTGCTCATGGATCACCGGGGTCAGGGTTGCCAACATCACCAGCAGCGAAATCGCCAGAGCTCCACGTGCGATACCAAAAAGCCCACCCAGAGAGCGGTTGAGTCCGCTTAGCCCCGCATGTCCGATCAGCTTGGTCAAAAGAAATGAGAGCGCAGTTAACAATACCAGGCTCAAAATGAAAATAACCAACACCGCTGCCAGAACCCGGAGTGACGGCTGCTCGATCCAGGCTGAAAAATGGGGCATGAGCCAAGGATGAAACCGCCATGCCAGCCATCCCGCCGTAACCCAGCTCAACAGAGTCAGCGCCTCCTTGATCAGCCCTCTAACCACCCCGACCACCAGGGAGACCAGAATCACGGCCAGAATCAGCAGATCAAGCCAGCTCAAGACCGCCTCAGGACGCCGCAGCGTCGGTCAGTCTCTTCTGTTTGTAGACCTTGGCTTCGAGCCCGGTTTTCGCCACCACCTGAACCCGCATGGCCTCAGCCTCAGTCTCGGATGCAAATGGCCCGATTCGAACCCGATAGATCGGCTTGTCGTTAAGCCGCACCTGTTCGACATAAGTCGACAGGGACAACCCGGTCAGTTTTGCCTGCTGTGCATCAGCCCGTGCCCGGGTACTAAACGCGGCGACCTGCACGACCCAGACCTCGCCAGACGGCGCGACTGGCGCCTGGATTTGAGGCTGTGGAGGCGCGGGGGGTGCCGCCGGAGATGCTGAAACAACTGCTGGCGGAGACTCGGCCGGGGTCGGCTCAAGTGGAGCAGGTGGGCGTGGTGGATCCGGCTGAACCGGTTCGGCGCTTTCGCTGCGGGTCGGGAGGACTGCAGTGGGCACCTCCACGATCAGCTCCTGACCACGAACAACCGAACCGCTCTGGAGCCTGTCTGCAGAATCAGCCGACAATGGCTGCCCCAGTTGATCCAGAGACTGACCAGGAAGGGCTAACTGGTGAGTGCGAACGGTCGGTTCGGGCATATCCGGTCGCAACCAGAACGCCAGCAGAACTGCTGACAGAATCAGTACGACAGCGCCGGTCACTCGGGTTTTAGTGAGAAAAGAGTCCATTATTTCTCGGCCGTTAAGCTTGGATTATACCCCCTCAAAACCAGGTTCATCAGTTGGATTTATCACCTGGAGCCACCAACGCAAGCACCCCGGCGATCAGGGCAAAACAGCCGAACACGACCAGCCGGTCATCCGGGCCCAACCGGGCCGTGACTTCGCACCAGGCCGTATTTAAATCAGCATAAGAGATAAGATCGGTGGATGACCCCCTGTTCGCCAGCAGATAGTCAGCCGCGGCGGCTGTCGCAACGCCACGATCCGATACCAGACCCCGGGTATCCAGCAAAAACCACTGGTCAATCAATCCACTCAGAGGCGCCAGTATGCCGGGGCAGTCCTTGTCTGCCAGTGTGCCAAAAAGCGCCAGAGTACGACCTTTTACCGGTTTGGCCCGCAGTGTCTCCGCCACTGCGTTGGCCGCGTCGGGATTGTGGCCAACATCCAGCAGAATCTCTGACAGACCCGGCAATCGCTGCATTCGACCCGGCAACTCGACCTGTTTCAAACCCCTGGCCAGAATCTCAGATGGTGGCAACATCTCCAGTAGAGCCAGTCCGGCCAGTACCCCCGCCGCATTTCGAAGCTGATGGGGGCCGGACAGGGCCGGACGGGGCAGTGAGTCAATCTGGCGACCCCAGCCAAACCACGACCAGCTCTCACCAGATTCCCTGAAACCATAATCCCGTCCCAGACCGTGAAGCTCGGCTCCGATAGCCCTAGCAGAATCCCCTAACGAATCAGGTGGAGCCGGATCACTACAGACCAGCGGACGACTGCGGCGAGCAATCCCCGCCTTTTCGCGGCCGATGGACGCCCGGTCCGGTCCCAGCCAGTCACAGTGATCAAGGCCAATTGAGGTGATCAGGGCCACATCCGCATCAATCAGATTGACCGCGTCAAAACGCCCCCCGAGTCCGACCTCGAGAATCGCCAAATCAAGCTCGCTCTCAGCCATCAACAGCAGAGCCGCGAGGGTGCCGAATTCGAAGTAGGTCAGCGAGGTACCCTCCCGGGCGGCATCGATGGACTCAAAAACCCGGCAGAGGTCGGCATCCGTGACCTCCGCACCGAGCAGGCGGATGCGCTCGTTGTAACGCAGCAGATGGGGGGAGCTGTAAAGGCCGGTGCGCTGACCCGCAACCCGGCAGATGGACTCCAGCATGGCGCCACTGGAGCCTTTGCCATTGGTGCCGGCGACGCTGATGACCCGGGGCGCTGGTCGGGGAGAACCCAAAGCACCGTAGACCCGGCCAATCCGATCCAGCCCGAGCTCAATATTTTTCGGGTGAAGCTGACTCTGCCACTGCAGCCACTGCGCCAGGCTGCGCTTCGACATGGACCCTAAGCCGCAGGACGGTCGAGCAGCAGATCCAGCAGTTTGGCGACCCGGTCCCGCATCTCCCGCCGATCGACGATTTGATCGACGGTGCCGTGCTCCAGCAGAAACTCGCTGCGCTGGAATCCCTCAGGCAATGTCTCCCGCACGGTCTGTTCAATGACCCGGGGACCGGCAAAACCGATCAGAGCCCGGGGCTCGGCCAGGTTGATGTCGCCAAGCATCGCCAGGCTGGCGGAAACACCGCCAGTGGTTGGATCAGTCAACACCGAAATATAGGGGATACCAGCCGCCCTCAGCCGCCCCAGCACCGCACTGGTTTTAGCCAGTTGCATCAGGGACATCAGGGCCTCCTGCATCCGCGCACCGCCGCTGGCGGAAAAGCAGATGAAGGGGACATGCTGTTCCAGTGCTCGCTGCCCGGCCAGGGCAAAACGCTCGCCGACCACCGAGCCCATGGAACCACCCATAAAGGAGAACTCAAAGGCGCAGGTGACCAGGGGGCGTCCTTTCAGCATGCCCTCCATCACCACCAGAGCATCCACCTCGCCGGTGCTTTTTTGGGTCTTGGTCAGGCGCTCTTTATAGCGTCGGGAGTCCTTGAATTTCAGGAAATCAACCGGTCGCACCTCGGCGCCCAATTCAACCCCGCTATCCGGGTCGAGAAACTTGGTCAGCCGATCCCGTGCACCAATACGATCATGGTGACCACATTTCGGACAGACACTCATGTTACGGACCATATCGGGCTGATACAGCACCGCACCACAGCCCCCGCACTTTTCCCACACGCCGCCAGGGACCGAGCGCTTACTGCCCTGATCAGTGCGGATTTTTGATGGCAATAAACGGTCAAGCCAGTTCATGGGACAGCTCCTCTATTTGGTCCATGGCGAGGCGCATCTCCTCCAGCAGAGCCGCAACCTCACCGATAGCCTCGTCCTGAGAGAGGCCCCGCTCAATTGCGCTTTCCAGCCGTTCGATAAGTGCACTACCGACCACCACAGCATCCGCAGCAACCGCCAGCTGAGCAGCAGTCTTGCCATCCCTGACGCCAAAACCCACGCCAGTTGGTACATGTGACCCTTTGCGAATATTCGATAGCCGAGCCCGGACGCCATCCACATCCAGCGTTGCGGAGCCGGTCACACCCTTCAGCGAAACGTAATAGAGAAATCCCCGGGCCACCCGGTCGATCAACCGCAAACGACTATCTGTGGTGGTCGGCGAAACCAGAAAAATAGGATCAAGCGCCACTGAATCAAACGCCGCCAGGTACTCTTCACCCTCTTCCGGCGGCAGATCAACCGTCAATACCCCATCCACCCCTGCGGCGGCCGCGGCCCGGGCAAAAACCGAGTAGCCCATCCGCTCAATCGGGTTGAGATAACCCATCAGGATCACCGGCGTGGTGGCATCCTCACTGCGAAATGCTGCAACCAAACGCAACACTTTCGCCAGAGTCATACCCTGGAGCAGCGCCCGCTCACTGGCTCGCTGAATCACCGGGCCATCCGCCATCGGATCGGAAAACGGCACGCCCAACTCGAGCAGGTCGGCCCCGGCCTTTACCAGGCCGTGCATCAGAGGCAGAGTCATCTCAGGGCCAGGATCACCGGCGGTCAGAAATGGAATCAGAGCCGTCCGGCGACTCTCGGCAAGCATCTGAAAACGGGCCTCAATGCGATTGGTCATAACACTCACAACTCAATGCCTTCCAGCCGGGCCACGGTGCTGACGTCCTTGTCACCACGTCCAGAGAGATTGGCCACAATCACTTTATCCGGGCCCAACTCGGAAGCCAGTGTCCTGACGTAAGCCAGGGCATGGCTGGATTCCAGCGCGGGAATAATGCCTTCGCAGCGGGTCACTTCGTGGAAGGCGGTCAACGCCTCGTCATCGGTCACCGTGACGTAACGGGCTCGGCCCTGATCATGCAACCAGGCGTGCTCGGGGCCTACTCCGGGGTAATCCAGCCCGGCAGAGATAGAGTGGGTCTCGATAATTTGGCCGTCGCTGTCCTGCATCAGATAGGTTCGGTTGCCATGCAAAACACCGGGCAAACCCGCGCTGATGGGCGCAGAGTGGCGGCCGCTGGACAGACCCTCACCACCTGCCTCAACTCCGTAGAGCGCAACATCCGCATCATCGAGGAAAGGATGGAACAGGCCGATAGCGTTAGAACCACCGCCGACACAGGCCACCAGCGCATCCGGCAGACGACCCTCCTGCTCCATAATCTGGACCCGGGCTTCACGACCGATAATCGCCTGAAAATCCCGCACCATCCGGGGATAGGGGCTGGGTCCGGCCACAGTACCAATGATGTAAAAGGTGTCATCCACATGGGTCACCCAGTCTCTCAGCGCCTCATTCAAGGCATCCTTGAGGGTTCGGGAGCCAGCGTGCACCGAGACCACCTCTGCTCCGAGCAGACGCATACGATAGACATTGGCGGCCTGCCGCTGAATATCCTCCGCGCCCATATAGACCACACACTCAAGGCCACAGCGTGCGGCAACGGTTGCGGTGGCCACGCCGTGCTGGCCGGCGCCGGTCTCAGCAATAATGCGGCTCTTGCCCATACGCTGGGCGAGCAAGATCTGACCAACCGTATTGTTAATTTTGTGGGCGCCGGTATGGTTCAGGTCTTCCCGCTTGAGGTAGATCCGCGCACCGCCCAGCTTTTTGCTCCAGTGGCTGGCGAAATAGAGCGGCGAAGGGCGGCCCACATAGTTCGCCAGATCCTCATCAAACTCGGCCTGAAAGGCGGGGTCCTCAGAAAACTTGTCGTAGGCCTCGGTCAGGGCCTGCAGCGGACCCACCAGGGTTTCCGGCACAAAGCTGCCGCCGTAGGGACCAAAGTGGCCGCGGCTGTCCGGCTGTTTAAGGCTGGACACTGCAATCGGCTCGTTCGGCTGCTCTAACAAAGTCACGCATCTTGCTCCAATCTTTAACGCCGGGGGATTGCTCCACCCCGCTACTGACATCCACCCCGTAAGGGTGATAGCGACTGACCGCGTCGGCCACATTATCAGGGGTCAGTCCTCCCGCCAATATCAACGCCGTATCCAGACCTGAAGGTAACAGGGACCAGTCGAAAGTTTGGCCGGTGCCGCCTGGCAGATCCGGGGTTCCGCTGTCTACCAGCAGACCTCTGGCCCGAGCATATTGCTGCGCCAGAGCTGACCAGTCCACGACCTCCGTCGCACGCACCGCCTTGATATAAGGCCGTTCAAACTGCTGACAGAATTCCGGTGACTCACCACCGTGAAACTGCAGAAGATCAAGTTGAACCAGCCTCTGTACCTGCTCAACCAGAACCGGGTCGGGATCAACAAACAGTCCCACCGTAGTTACAAATGGCGGTAGTTGCCCGCGAATCTCCGCCGCCTGCTGTAGCGAGACCGCCCGGGGACTGCGGTCATAAAAGACCAGCCCCAAGGCATCGGCCCCCGCGGAAACCGCGGCCATCGCGTCCGCCGGGGTGGTAATGCCACATATTTTAACCCGGGTACGATAGCCGATCAGCATATCAGCCCCTCCTCGAACAATTCCGGCAGCTGGTAGATCTCAGGATATCGCACTGCCACCAGGTACAACCCGTCCGGCGGCGCTGTCACCCCTCCCTCGGTTCGGTCACGCCCTTCCAGCACCTGAGCTGCCCAGTCTACCCCAGCATCACCAGCACCAATTTTCATTAAAACCCCGGCGATATTTCTGACCATATGGTGCAGAAATGCGTTCGCGCTTACCTCTATGGTGATGAGTTGCGCTCGCCGCCGCACCCGGGTTTTATCAATTCGACGCATCGGTGATTTCGATTGGCACCCCGCCGCCCGATACCCACTGAAATCGTGCTCCCCCTCCAGGGCTTTCGCAGCAATCGCCATCCGGGTTTCATCCAGCCGCCGCTGACTCCAGGTGACGCGACCTCGCAAAATAGCCGGCGCCACTTCACGATCAATAATCTGATAGTAATAGGTTCTACTAAAAGCAGAAAAACGGGCGCTGAATGAGTCATCAACCCGCCGACACCAGCGAATCCGGACCGAACCAGGCAGGTAACGGTTGGTGCCCCGCACCCAGGCACGATCAGGACGTTCTACCCCAGTGTCAAAATGGACCACCTGGCCGGTGGCGTGGACACCTCTGTCCGTTCGACCTGCAACCACCACCCGAACCGGGTGGTCAGCAACTCTCTCCAAAGCAGTTTCGACAACACCCTGTACCGTTGCGGTACCCGGCTGCTGCAACTGCCAGCCACTGTAACAGTTACCCGCGTATTCGATTCCAAGCGCGACGCGCATTGACTCCACCAGCCAAAAGAGTGGGCGCGCCGCAGACGACGCTGGAAACGATCAGACGAATCGCGTCAGCTAGATAACTCGGACAGCATCCGCCGCGCCTCCGCGGCCTGTTCGTCACTGCCCGCGCGCTCCACACCTTCAAGCAACTCGCGGGCCGCATCCTTGTCACCCATCTCGATATAGGCCCGGGCGAGATCGAGCTTGCCCGACATCGGATCAGCTACATCAAGATCAGGTTCATCATCGATATCGATTTCAGAATCGTCATCACCAGCAATTTCGGTGAGGTCCAGATCGAGATCCATATCCAGATCGTCCTCTTCCCCCACTTCCGTCAGATCCAGATCCACATCCTCGGATATCTCATCGTCGGAGTCGGCAAAATCCGCAGCGGTATCGTCACCGATGTCGAAACTCAAGGCGTCATCGCTATCACTGATCGAGGTGAGATCGTCCAGATCCAGACTCCCCTCATCGTCGGGAATCTCGTCCAGATCCTCCAGGTCGGCGTCAATGCCGCCTTCAATCGTGATCTCATCGTCAACTTCGTCAAGAGGCTCACCCAGATCAAAATCGACGACGTTTTCACCGATATCAATTTCAGTGGTCAGGGTTGGCTCAACCTCCTCGTCGCCGATATCCAGACTGATATCCAGCGCCTCGGCACCCTCCTCTTCTGCGGAATCACCGCCAAAATCAAGGCTCTCGACATTAGTAAGATCATCGGAATCGAGATCACCCAACCCGATTTCAAGAACATCGGTGCCGGTATCCGCAGTAACCAGAGCACCGCTCACGGTCTGGCCCTCAGCAACATCCGCGAAGAGGGGGGACTCTGGGTTCAGGTCATGACCCATGACACGGATCTCATTCCATAGAGCCTCATTGGACTCAGCCACCTGCGGTTCCACCAACTCTGCCTGCTGTTCAAATTCAGCCTGTTTACGCTGAACATAAAAAATTTCGAGCAACTTCAGTTTAAGTTCGAGACGCTCAGGATCGCTCTGAACCGCATCCCGAATAATCTCTTCAGCCTGCTGGGGTCGACCGTAGGCCAGATAGACCTCTGCCTCGGCAATCGGATCGACATCTTCAACCTGCGGCGGCGCACTAACCCTGTTGCTGCTGGCAAACTGGGGCTCGAGAATGGCAGTTTCATCTCCATCACCCTCACCAACCAGGGGAGCGGGCTCATCTTCTGCTTCAACCGCTGCTTCCAGCGCCTCGCCACGACCGGATGCCCCAACCGGCACCACCGATGGTGGTGTACGGGAGAGTGCCGCAAAAGACGGTGACTGCTGACTGCCCAGCTTGCGCATCAGCACCACAACCGCGATCAGCAGCAGTAACAACAACGCAAGCAGCACGACGAATGCTCCAAGCACCACCGGGTTATTCAGCAGTTGACTCAGGCCATCCTCTGAAGTTTCAACCGGTGCGGCGATCCCAACGGCACTGTCGCCGGTGCCGCCAGCCGCGACCTGCTCTTCAACCAGCCGCAACTTCTCGTCTTTCAATGCCAGTAATCGCTGCATATCCTGCAGCTGCTCTTCCAGCGCCATGATCTGGGCTTTCAGGGCGTCACCTTCAACCAGCTGCGCATCAAGCGCTTCACCGCTGGCGCTTAATCCATCAGCGTCCTCACCGCCAGCGCCCCCGCCGAGCAATTTGAGCTGACCACTCTCTTCGCCAGCTTCTCCTTGCGCTGCTCCAGTGACACGACCAGCGGGAGGGACGTTTGCCTCAGCGACAGCCGGGGCCTCGTCAATCGCGCCATCGACTGCCTCAAGGCCGGATTCCGATTCTGCAACCGGAGCTGTCTCGCTGCCCACGCTCGCCATCGGCTCGGAATCCCGCTGAACCTGGCCGACCTGCTCGGCAGCACTGGCCAGACTACCTTCGAGTGGCGGCATCGGGTCCAGCGGCAGACCAGCTTTAGCTTTCTGCCAACGTTCGTTATGCAGTTTGACTCTGTCCGCAGCCACCTCGGAAGGGATGCCCAACAACTCTGATTCCGCCGGCACACGCAGAGTCTTTCCGGCCATCAGATTGTTGATGTTGCCAGCAATAAAAGCATCTTGATTCGCCTCAATCAGGCCAATCAAGGTTTGTTCAGGGGTGGCGCTGCCGGAATCAATCTCCAGTGCAATCGCCCAAAGCGTATCGCCGTAACGGGTCGGTGTAAAAGTTGCGGCGTTGGCATCATAACGCCGGTCTGCGGGGTTGCTGCTCATCATAATGTCAGCAGCAGTAGTGCCGGAATTCGGTGGCGCTGTGGGGACGGACGGTGTCGGAGCCGCCGCCGTCGGGGTGGAGACCACGGGGGCCGATCTGACTGCAGATGTCGGCGGATCGATAAAGGCCGTGACCTCCTTCACCAATCGGGCGGTTGAGGATGTCGCCTCCAGCAGGAAGTTCAGATAGGGCTCCCGTACCGGATCCTTGCTGGTGATCTTGATGTAGGGCTCACCCGCCTCCGAGACCTCAACCGAGAACTTGAACAGCGCGACCCAGTAGGGCCGCTCGACACCCAGCTTTTCGTGCTGAGCGACGGACGCCACACCAACCGACATCAACGCCGCTTCATCGGCACTCACTCCGATCAGGCCAATCGTCGCATCCAGAGGCTGCCCCAGGGCTGATCTCACTTCGAACTGCCCCAGGCCAACCGCCGAGGCAGCCAGTGGCAACAGTAACAGCAGAAGGAGAACCTTCTGTGAAACACATTTCAGCATGAATTTTCCCCGCAGCCTGCCATGTCTTAACTAAACCGTTACGCTGATAACGAGCATTATTTTCAAAGCCACCCAACGAGTAGGCTACCAAACTCGAATAGGCTTTACAATTATGCAGTAACTACTGAACTATAAATAGTTTTTTACTAGCAGCTCTGCAATCTGAACCGAATTCAGGGCGGCACCCTTGCGCACATTATCCGCCACAATCCAGAGATTCAATCCCTTCGGATGAGATAAATCGGATCGCACCCGTCCCACAAACACCGCATCCTGTCCCGCAGCGTGGGTGACCGCAGTCGGCTGACCACCGGGTGCCCGCTCATCAATCAGGGTCACGCCGGGCGCTGCGGCGAGCAATTCACGGGCAGCATCTGCAGTAATTGGCGCCCGGGTTTCAATATGCAGCGCCTCTGAATGGCCAAAAAATACCGGCACCCGTACGCAGGTCGGATTCACCCCAATATCCGGATCACAGAAAATTTTCTGGGTCTCCCAGACCATCTTCATCTCTTCGCGGGTATAGCCATTCTCCTGATAGGTATCGATCTCCGGCAGCACATTAAAAGCAATCTGCTGGGGATAGACACTGGGGCTAATTGCCTGACCATTCAACAACCCCGCAGTCTGTGCAGCCAGCGCCTCAATCGCCTCTTTGCCGGTGCCAGAGACCGCCTGATAGGTTGCGACGTTGATGCGGGAGATACCCACGGCGTCATAAATCGGTTTCAGCGCCACCAGCATCTGAATCGTGGAGCAATTGGGGTTAGCCACGATATTGCGCTGACCATAACCGGCCAACGCGTCCGGATTAACCTCAGGCACAATCAGGGGGATGTCGGCCTCACGACGAAAATGGGAGGTATTATCGACCACGACACAGCCCGCAGCTGCAGCCTTTGGCGCATATTCCGCCGAGATAGACCCACCCGCAGAGAAGAGACCAATCTGAACCCGGGAAAAATCGAATTCCGCCAGATCCTGAACGCCCAGATAGTGGCCACGAAACTGCACCCGCTTGCCCACCGAACGGCTACTGGCCAGAGGATAGAGCGTGCCAACGGGAAAGTTTCGCTCCTCCAGGATGGAGATCATGGTCTCCCCAACCGCACCAGTCGCCCCGACCACCGCCACATCAAATGTTCGTGCCATCAAACCTGCTCCGCCTGCCGGCGCAGTTGCGCCACAACCGCCTGCCCCATTTCACTGGTGCTGACTGCCTCGCCCTGCCCCGCAATATCTGCGGTCCGCAGACCGCTGTCCAGAACCACGCCAACTGCGGCCTCCAGCTGATCCGCCAATGGCGCCTGATCAAGGGAGTAACGCAACATCATCGCCAGCGACAACAACACCGCCAAGGGGTTGGCCAGCCCCTGACCTGCGATATCCGGCGCTGAACCGTGTACCGGCTCATACAGCCCCTTACCGGCCCGATCCAGCGAAGCGGATGGCAACATACCGATGGAGCCGGTCAACATTGCCGCGCAGTCCGATAAGATATCCCCAAACATGTTAGTGGTGACGATCACATCAAACTGTTTCGGTGCCCGCACCAGCTGCATCGCCGCGTTATCCACATACATGTGGCTCAGCTCCACCTCAGGATAATCAGCACCCAGAGCGGTCATTACCTCCCGCCAGAGCATGGTGGATTCGAGCACGTTGGCTTTGTCCACCGAACAGAGCCGACGACCCCGACGCATCGCAATATCAAAAGCGGAGCGGCCAATCCGCTCAATCTCGGACTCGCTATAGACCAGGGTGTTAAACCCCCGACGGGCGCCAGTCTCACCCTCAATCCCCCGGGGTTCGCCAAAATAGATGCCGCCGGTGAGTTCCCGCACGATCATCAGATCCAGCCCCGCCACCAGCTCCGGCTTGAGGCTGGAGGCATCCGCCAACTGGGGAAACAGAATCGCGGGCCGCAGGTTGGAAAACAGCCCCAACGCCTGGCGGATGCCGAGCAGCCCCTGTTCTGGCCGTAACCGGGGTTCAAGTAGCTCCCACTTGGGTCCACCCACCGCCCCCAGCAGAACCGCATCCGCTGCCTGCGCCAGCCTGAGGGTAGATTCAGGCAGAGGCACACCGTCACGATCAAGCCCGGCACCGCCGATCAGATCCCGCTCGATCTCCACCGCAAAACCGAACGCCTGCTGCAGGCAGGCGAGCACCCGCTCCGCTTCGAGCATAATTTCGGGGCCGATACCGTCGCCGGCCAGGACTGCAATTTTGCAGCTCATTGATGACGCCTCCTTGTCAATTTACGCCCCGGAACAACCAGGGGGCCCTGTCTCTGCGCTGCGCCTCGTAAGCGCGGATCTCCTCGGCATGCTCCAGTGTCAACGCGATATCATCGAGCCCATGAAGCAACCGGTGACGGTTATGGTCATCCACATCAAAGGGGATGATCCGACCACCCGGACCAAGAATCTGCCGGGCCCTCAGATCAACCTTGAGGCCGTATCCAGGTGTCCCGTTCACCTCGATGAAGAGTTCATCCACCAGCGCGCCGGCCAGCATGATCGGCAGCACCCCGTTCTTGAAACAGTTATTAAAGAAAATATCTGCAAAACTCGGCGCGATCACCACCCGGATACCATAGTCCGCCAGGGCCCACACGGCGTGCTCCCGGCTTGAACCGCAACCGAAGTTATCCCTGGCCAGCAGGATCCCGGCACCCTGGTAGCGGGGCTGATTCAGGACAAAATCCCGGTTCAACGGCCGCCCGGAACACGCCTGATCCGGCTCGCCGATATCCAGATAACGCCACTCATCAAACAGATTCTTGCCGAACCCGCTGCGCTTGATGGACTTCAAAAACTGCTTGGGGATGATCGCATCGGTATCCACGTTGACCCGATCCAGCGGCACCACGACGGATTCAAATTCAGTGAATGCCTCCATCTCAGAACTCCCGACTATCCACAAAATGGCCGGCAATCGCAGCCGCGGCGGCCATTGCCGGGCTGACCAGGTGAGTCCTGCCACCGACACCCTGTCGGCCTTCGAAATTGCGGTTGGAGGTCGAGGCACACCGCTGCCCCGGCTCCAGCGGGTCCTCATTCATCGCCAGACACATGGAGCAGCCCGGTGAACGCCACTCGAATCCCGCATCCATAAACAGGCGGTCCAGACCCTCACTCTCCGCTTGTCGTTTGATCAGTCCGGAACCCGGTACCACCAGGGCCTGCTTGATCCCAGGGGCAACCTGGCGCCCCCGCACGATCTCGGCAGCGGCCCGCAAATCCTCTATTCTGGAGTTAGTACAGGAGCCGATGAAAACAATATCCGGGGCGATCTCAACAATCGGCGTGCCCGCCTTCAGACCCATGTAATCCAGCGCCCGCTGCATCGCTTCCGAGCGGCTCGGGTCAGGCTCCGCCGCCGGATCAGGCACCCGATCCGTCACCGCCACCACCAGCTCTGGGGAGGTCCCCCAACTGACCTGGGGTGCGACAGCGCCACCATCCAGCTTCACCACCCGGTCAAACTGCGCCTCGGGATCACTGTGTAGCTCACTCCAGGCGGTAACTGCCCGGTCCCACTGCTCGCCCACAGGAGAGAAGGGTCGGCCCGCAAGATACCCCAAAGTGACATCATCCACAGCCACCAGACCAACACGAGCACCCGCTTCGATTGCCATGTTACAGAGGGTCATGCGGCCCTCCATCGACAGCCCACGAACCGCTTCGCCGCCGAATTCGATGGCGCAGCCGGTGCCCCCGGCAGTACCAATTTTGGCGATCACTGCCAGCGCCAGATCCTTGGCAGAGACCCCGGCAGCCAGGACACCATCTACCTGAATCAGGAGATTCCGGGCTTTTTTCTGCTGCAGACACTGGGTTGCCAGAACATGTTCAACCTCGGAGGTGCCGATGCCGTAGGCCAGGGCTCCAAAGGCACCGTGAGTAGAGGTATGGGAATCACCGCAGACCACGGTCATGCCCGGCAGTGTGGCGCCCTGCTCCGGGCCGATCACATGCACGATGCCCTGACGGGGATCACCCATGCGGAACTCCTCGATACCGAAATCCGCGCAGTTCTGGTCTAGAGTCTCCACCTGTACCCGGGAGACCGGATCTGTAATGCCGTGCTCCAGCCCGAGTGTCGGCACATTGTGGTCGGCCACCGCCAGATTAGCGTCCAGCCGCCAGGGACTGCGGCCCGCCATGCGCAGCCCCTCAAAAGCCTGGGGCGAGGTCACCTCATGCAGCAGGTGACGATCAATATAGAGCAGCGCGGTGCCATCACCGGCATCCCGCACCACATGATCATCCCACAGCTTGTCGTAAAGGGTTCTGGCAGCCATCACCACGCTCCGGGCCGAAAAAAAGGGCGCATACTATATCAAATGCGAGGGGCTCAACCCCCGGGTTCAGTGGATTCAGTGACCCTCCAGCCGCCCTGGCCGAGAGAAAACCCGATCCAGGCCAACAGCAAACCCACCAGGGCCAGTACCGCCGCCACCTGATGGGTCAACAGTGCCTGACCCTGCTGCCAGAAATAGCCCGAATAGAGCCCGCCCAAAGCGCCCCCGGCACCGAAACTGAAACTGCTGTAGATCGCCTGACCACGCCCCTGCAGCCGGCCCCTGAAGTAGCCGTGAACCAGCACAATTGCCGCCCCGTGATAGACCCCGAAAGTCACCCCGTGCATCAACTGCGCAACGAATAGTACCGGCCAAAAATGGGGAAAATAGCCGATCATTAACCAACGGACTGCAGCGCTCACCAGACTCAGCAAAAAAAGGCGACGCACCCCGATCAGCGGCAGCAACCGGGGCAGCATCAAAAACAGTCCGATTTCGGCCACCACCCCCAGTGCCCAGTAGAAACCCACTGAGGTCTGGCTGTATGAGTAGTCCTGAAGATAGATTGAAAAAAAGGTGTAGTAGGGGCCATAACTCGCCTGCATAAAGAGGCAGGCCAGCAAAAAACCGAGAATCTCCCAACCACTGGCAGCCACCACAGCAGAGTCGGAACCGCTGTGACGAGAGCCACTTGACTCCGGCACCAGCAGACTGATGAGCCAGCCAAGCAACATAAATCCGAGCACCACCTGGGGCAACCCGGTCAGCCCGAACCTTTCAAATAGCGGCCCCAACAACAGCACCGCCACCACGAATCCCACTGAACCCCAGAGCCGAATGCGGCCGTAGAGCCGCGGCTGTCCCCTGAGATGATTCAGGGTCACCACCTCAAACTGGGGCAGTGAAGCATTCCAGAAAAATGAGTAGAAAAAAATAATCCAGAAAAACCAGCGGAAACCGGGTTCCAGCAAGAGTCCGGCAAAGGCGATGGCAGTTAGCAGACTGGCCAGCCGAATAACCGGCATGCGCCGGCCAATGCTGTCCCCCAGCCAGCCCCAGAGAAAGGGGGCAAACAGCTTGGTGCCCATGGTGATGGCAGCCAGGTAACCAATTTGAAGCGGGGTGAAACCCAGGGACTGAAGGTAGAGCCCCCAGTAGGGCAGCATCGCCCCGAGAATCGCGAAATAGAAAAAATAGAACCCGGAGAGCCGCCAGTGCGGCACCCCGGGCTGGTCCTGGTTCATCGAAACGCCATCAGCGGTTCAATCTGAGTCGCCGGGTTCCGCTGGCAGCCGGGGAGTCGCGCTGGTGACATCTGCATTTTGCCCCCGGTGGCGCAGCAGGTGATCCAGCACCACAATCGCCAGCATCGCTTCTGCAATGGGGGTTGCACGCAGACCAACACAGGGGTCGTGCCGGCCCTTGGTCACCACTTCAGCAGGCTGACCATCGATATCCACAGTACGGCCCGGCAGACGCAGACTCGAGGTCGGTTTCAGGGCCATGCTAACCTCAATGGTCTGACCACTACTGATGCCGCCGAGCACGCCACCAGCGTTGTTGCTGAGAAAGCCTGCGGGAGTCATCTCATCCCGGTGTTCCGTTCCTTTCTGGGTGACGCAGGCAAACCCGGCACCGACCTCCACCCCCTTGACCGCGTTGATGCTCATCATGGCGTGGGCGATATCCGCATCCAGCCGATCGAATACCGGCTCCCCCAGTCCCGGTGGCACGCCGGTTGCCCGAACATTAACCCGGGCGCCGATGGAGTCCCCCTCTTTGCGCAAGGCATCCATGTAGGCTTCAAGCTCACCGAGTCTGGATGGATCGGGGCAGAAAAACGGATTAGAGTAGACCACCCCGAGATCAACCGGCGCCAGCACCAACGGCCCCAGCTGAGCCAGATATCCCTGGATTTCGATCCCGAGGGTACTCAGATATTTCCGGGCAATTGCGCCAGCGGCCACCCGGGACGCGGTCTCCCGGGCGGATGAACGACCACCACCACGGTAATCCCGGAGCCCGTACTTCTGCTGGTAGCTGTAGTCCGCGTGGCCTGGACGAAACAGCTTTGCGATCTCGGAATAGTCTTTCGACTTGGCATCAGTATTTCGAATCACCAGCGCGATCGGTGTGCCGGTGGTAACCCCCTGAAAAACACCGGAGAGAATCTCCACCTCATCCAGCTCCCGCCGCTGGGTGGTGTGGCGAGAGGTACCGGGCCGACGACGGTCGAGGTCAGGCTGAATATCCGCCGGGGTCAGGGGTAATCCAGGGGGGCAGCCGTCCACAATACAGCCGATGGCCACACCATGACTCTCTCCAAAGCTGGTGACCGCGAAGAGGCGACCTACTGTATTTCCAGACATGCCATCTGTGCCTTTAAATCAGGGAACGAATTCAATCCGAACGCGGCGGTAGAGCGGCATCGATTCGGCCCGCTCGGAGACCTCGCTGGCCAACGCCAGAGCCGCTGGTACGCTCTCCACCTCCGGCAGCGGCACTTTCAGGTCGACACTGATCTGATTACCCAGATAATGCAGGGTCATCTCCTTAATCGACACGCTGCTACCAACATTTTTCAGCAGCTGCTCCATCTCCTGTCGGACCTGGCTCCGCCCGGGCAGGCCCAGCATGGGTCCGGAGCTCTCGTCATCTTCCGCATCGATATGCACCAGGGCATCCGCTACCTTCTCAACCCGCTCAAGCAGCTGCTTGCGAATCCGCTCCCCGACCAAATGCCCCTCGGAAACACTCAGGGTCGGGTTGACGATCACATGCACATCCACCAGCGCCTGGGCACCTGTCATACGAGTGCGTAACTCATGCAACCCCACCACTCCGGTGGTCTGCATAATGATCTCTCGCAACTCCTGTACCTCCTCCTCCCCAAGCGCCACATCCATCAGCTCCTGCAGGGATTCCCAGCCCAGATCCCAGCCCACTTTGGCGATCATTGCTGCCACCCCGATGGCCGCCAGTGCGTCGAGATAGTCGAAACCCAGCATCACACCAACGACACCGACAAAGACCACCACCGAGGAGATCGAATCCGTACGGTGGTGCCAGGCATTAGCCCGCAGCAGTTTAGAGTTGTGCTTACGAGCCACGGCGATGGTGTAGTAGTAGAGTCCCTCATTGGACGCCACCGACAACAGCGCCAGCCAGAGTGCCAGGGTGCCAGGATGTGCGGCCCCCTCCAGCGCCGTCAGCTGCTGCGCCGCGTTGACGGAGATACCGACCGCCACGACCAGCAAAACCACTCCAAGCACGAGAGTCATGGCGGTCTCGACTCGCCCCCGGCCCTAGGGGTAAGCCTCGCTCGGACCCATGGCCGCATGCTTAATGGCCATAAACACCGCGCCATCGGTTACCAGATCAGACAGGGAGTGGACACCATCCGCCACCAGGGCCTGGGAGTTGGCAACCCCTCCCCCGGCAATTTTGACCACGGCCATCACCAGATTAATCGCCGCACTGACCAGGGTGACCCTCCGACTGGCCTCATAGCGTCGGTTAGTAACCTGGCCGATGTCGACCCGCCCTGCGCGCGCCTTGCCATCCTGCAGCAATCTAGCCAAGACCAACCTCCACTTCGATCACCACCTCATCCAGCTCCGCGTGGGCTCCTATCACTGTGTGGCCATGCACCCGGCACCAGGCCGGCACATCCGCCAGGGTGCCGGGATCCGTCGCCACAACCCGCAGGCGATCGCCAGGCTGCAAGTCAGCGATCCGGTCCTGGGTACGAATAACCGGGATCGGACAGAGGGTAAAACGGACATCGAGCAGGTGTTCGGTCATTGCGAAAAACAACCTGACGGTTGTTAAACTCTCCGGAGATGATGGCAGCGATCAGTGACAGGTCTTCATTGTATCGCACCCCCTACCTGTTTCGATCACATCCGAGAGACAACCGATGGACCCCAAACTTGTAACCGGCGTGATTCTGGCCGGGGGCC
>JAKLLR010000169.1 GCA_022014175.1 Gammaproteobacteria bacterium
TGCCGGCAGTTCAGCTATTCGCGACTCACCCGCTGGTAAGCCTATCCCCTGCCCAAGCGCGGATCATTGCGGCAAAGCTGAATGAAATAGCACAGCAGGCGGAAAGGGTGGCCGGTAGGACACGGTCGCAGGCATGAGTCGCCAGAAATCCGAAATTGTTCATTGCAATAGTTGGGCACAACCAAATCCGGCTGAATTAACTTGGAGAATTTAAAAAATGAGAATAATAAAAGCAATACCTGCGCCAATTAAGTGGTGTTAACCGCATGGTTTACGCGGCCTAATTCGGTTACTCGCGCGATGGCCTGATCAATAAAAATAGGCTCTGGCATTTCCGGAAGCCATTTTAAAACTTCAAGCACATACTTTCGGCCTCGGAACCAGGCTTTCAAGTCGTTCACGCTGAATGCCGGGCACTGTTCGCGAAGCGGGCGGATCAGCACCTGCGAAAGATTGACCATCAGCATGGCCAGATTGGCACTGTTGTAAACCGGGGTGGAGTGGGTCGCCATAAAATCTTCCAGGCCCCAGTATTGCTTGGCATCGCGAAAATTGAACTCAATCTGAAAGCGCAGTCGGTAATACTCGATCAGCCGCTCATAGCCCAGCTCCAGATCACTGCTGAACAAGACCACATGGGCCACGGCGCCGGTGCGCAGATTCGTTTTCACGATGACCACGATATTGAGTCGATCGGCGAAGCGTTTGTGCCACATCGGCATCTGGTAAATCGCCGTCTGAATCCCCTTGTCAACCGACAGGCTCTGGCGGTAGCGCTCTGGAATACATCGATAGTCCAGCTTGGGGCCATACTTTTTGCGCGGTCCCCGACCGCTATAGGGGCCTTCATAGGGGAAGTACAAGGCCGCATCATGGCGCAGCTTGGAGATCAGGTGTAGCCCGGTCTGGCGGACCATCTGAAATGCATCATGGTGGCCAAAGGCCCCATCAAAGACAAAGTAGCTCACGCGCAGAGCGCTCCCCAACCGGGTCAACACCTGCCGAATCAGCCCCTGGACAAAGCGCAAGTAGGGCGACAATTCCACCTCCCGTCGGTTACGGTTGCGACTGCCCTTCGGACGACCGCGCCGGCCCTTAGCAGGTCTCTTCACTGCCTTGGGTGATCCGGCGAGCGCTTCTTTAATCACCGGCTCCATCAGCACCGGATACGAGACCCGGCGCTTGACACTGATCAACGAAAGACTCAAAAAGCACAGCCCCGGTACCGCCTTGCCGTACAGCGATGAGAAAAACCGATCCAGACCATGCGTCTTCTTGCCCGACTTGGTCACCACCACTTCATCACCGCCCAGCACCATCACCTCATCCCGATCCAACAGGTGGTGGCGAATGATCAGCCAGTGCACCTGGCCCCAGGCTATCGTGGTCGTGAAAAACCGCTGCACCGTGCGATAGCTGCCACCCGACCCCGTCCACCGCGACAGCCCCAGCATCGTCACCCGTCCGGTCATCGACAACAGCGCTTCCACGATCCGTCCCAAACGGCGCACTGTCGTGTTCCCAAGATCATGGTTTAAACAGGCCAAAAGCAGCATAATATCGGGCATGGGCGGTTGTCCTTTGGTGTCAAGGTGTGGATTGGGGAATCCTTATCCTAACACTTCAGGCGACCGCCCTCCTCAAACCCTATTTGGCGAAGGTATTGTATGGTTGGTATCGACGCAAAAGTCAACGTCGGAGCGATAGACTAAATTAGTCATACACCGCGTTTACGAAATGCGAGGCCACGTCGGAACGGAG
>JAKLLR010000115.1 GCA_022014175.1 Gammaproteobacteria bacterium
AGTTCAAGGGCTGGAAGGTCTACGACAGCCTGCTCGGTGGCTTGCCCAAACCCCTTCACTTTGCGGGTGGCTATGGGCAACTCACCTACTATTTCTACAATGGCGGGCCCTCGTGCACCACTGATCGTGGCACCCGGGTCAGTATTGAGAAAGCCCGCATATAGCTGCTGATAGGGCTGGAAGCAGCGGTTACGCCACCGAGCTTCCGGCTCTAGGACTCTAAGTAACCAGTGGGGGCGGCAAGAATCCACACTGGCGATGAGCAGCCACCGGAATACCGGCAACGCCGCCGCCAGTAAAGTCTGCTCTAGGGCCGCCGATCAACCCCAGAAGTAGGTCGCAACCTGATAAAAAACCAGACTCATAACCCAGGCAAGGGTAAGGGGCCAGACCACCGCAATAGTCGTATAACGCCAGTCCCTGGACTCCTGCTGCATGACTGCGATAGTCGAGAGGCAGGGGGTATAGACCAGCACAAACAGCATAAAACTGTAGGCCTGTATCCAGTTCATCTGCCCGGATACTGCGGCGGCCAACCCCGCATCGCCACTGCTATAGATCACCGCCATGGCACCCAACACCACCTCTTTGGCGACAAAACCGAACAGCAGGGTGATACTCATCAGACGATCTATTCCGAGAGGGCTAAACAGGGGCTCCATCCAGATTGAGAGTGTACCCGCCAGGGTCTCCATGCTCGCCGGCTCGGCGTCGAAGGGGTAGTGGGTCAAGAACCAGACCAAAACCACCCCGGCAATGATAAACAGGGTCGCTTTCTTTAGAAAATGGCTCACCTCGTGCCATGCCCGCATTGTCACCACTCGCAACACCGGCAGCCGATAGGGGGGTAGCTCAAGCAGAAACGGCTCCTTGTGAGTGAGGCCCCGTTTGAACAGCATTGCGGTCAGGAATGCGGTGCCAAAACTGAACAGGTACAGGCTGAACAGCACCAGCGGCGCCGCCCGGGGTGAAAACAGCGCAGTCACCAGAAAGACAAACACCTGTAACCGGGCGGAGCAGAGGGAAAACGGGATAATCAGCATGGTCAGCAACCGCAAGCCCCGGGCACCCATGATCCGGGTGCCCATCAACGCCGGGACATTGCAGCCAAATCCCATCAACTGCATCACGAAAGAACGCCCATCAAGACCCGCCCTGGCCATGATCATATCGGTCAGGTAAGCGGCGCGGGAGAGATAACCACTACCCTCCACCAGACTCATAAAGATAAAAAACAGCAGGATCACCGGCAGGAAGGAGGCGACCGTACCGATGCCGTCATACAGGCCGTCCAGAATAAAACTCGCGACCGGACCTGGCAGCAGTGTCACCAACGGCTCCAGAACTTGTCCGCGACCCCAGTCAAGGGCGCTGGCCACCAGATCCTGCAGGGGCGCACCCAGGGTGTACACCGCCTGAAATACCCCCAACATAATCAGGAAAAACAGGGGTAACCCAAACCAGCGATGCAGCATGATCCTGTCCAACCGGGTCGTCAACGTATCGTTCAACGTCGTCGGCACTGTCACGGTGTCGGACCAGAGCTGATAGGCCTTGTCGGCCAGGTCCGGATCCGCAGCCTCCGGGGAGACAGCCCCCTGCACCTGGCTATCATGCAACATCGATGTCAGGCTCTGCCGGGCGGCGGGCATCCCCTCACCGTTACGGGCACTCAGCAACACCACGGACAGACCGAGCTGGCGCTCAAGCGCTGGCAGATCAATCTCAATACCGAGGCTCCTGGCCTCGTCTGACATATTGACCAGCAACACCCCTGGCAACCCGAAGGACTTGGCCTGCAGCGCCAGTATCAACTGTCGATCGAGCTGAGTCGCGTCCGTAATGATGGCCAAACCATCGACGGGATTGGCCCCGAGAAACTCCCGCACCACCCGTTCATCATCACCATAACCGTCCAGATTGTAGACCCCGGGCAGGTCCACCACCTCAACCATATCCCCGCCCAGTAACACCTTGGCAGCCAGCAGATCAACCGTGACGCCAGGCCAGTTGCCGGTGCGGGCCCCAGCCCCGGTCAGGCGATTAAAAAAAGTGGATTTGCCGGTGTTCGGCATGCCCAGCAGTGCAAGGCGCTTCATGCCGCGAGCTGCTCTACACCGATCAGCGCAGCCTCACCCGCTCTCAGGGCGATATCCGTATTGCCCACGCGGACTTGCAGTGTGGTGCCAAAACGGACCCGTCGCACAACTTGAACGATGCGGCCATGACAGAGCCCCAGAGCCCTCATCCGCGACTGTAAACCCGGGTCATCCGCCAACTCGTGAATAACCCCCCGCGCGCCCAGCGGAAGATCGTTCAGGCTCAGAAGCCCGATGTCCTGCTCATCCATTGCTGATTTATCTACTTATATTTTGGCAAACCACAGGTTACAACCACCTGAGATGAGAATGCAAACCATTCTCATCTCAGGCGGTTAATCCACTAATGGCTTATCCGTGCTATTGGGGCCACCCACCGTTGAAAACTCGCTGGCCCAGGGCGCAGTGCCCAGCCAACTCTGGAACTCTTCGCCCAACAGCGGTTTGCTGATGTAGTAACCCTGCCCATAATCACACCCTAACGCCACCAGGTGGTCGAGCGCGGCTCCGGTCTCGATGCCTTCTGCCACGACCTTGAGGTCAAAGTTGTGACCAATATCGATGGCGGTACGGACAATTGCGGCATTTCTGGCATCCCTCTCCATACCTAACACAAAGGTCTGATCGACCTTGAGCTCATGCACCGGCAACTGCTGCAGATAGGCCAGAGAGGAGTGGCCGGTACCAAAGTCATCAATGGAGAGCCGAAATCCGATCTCATGGAGCTGATCCAGAATCTCAAGACTGCGCTCCGGATCCACCATCATGGCCCCCTCCGTGACCTCGAGAACCACGTGCCCCGGCGGCACCCCCCAAATAGATGCCGCCCCCTCCGCCGCATCAATAATATCCCGGCTCAACAGCAGCGCGGGGGAGAGGTTAACCGCGACCGAAAACCCCGGCACCAGGGTCCGGTAGGTTGCGGCTTGGCGCATGGCAGTATTGAGCACCCAGACCGTCAATGGAAGAATAAGATCCGACTGCTCCACCACCGGAATAAAACTGGCCGGGGAGACCAACTCACCGCTCCCCGTACGCCAGCGAATCAACGCCTCGGCGCCACTAACGGATGCGCTGGAGAGATCGATTTTGGGCTGAAACGCCAGCACAAGCTCGTCATTATCAAGCGCCTGCTCTATCTGCCGCTCCAGAGTCAGGGTTTTGGTGCTCGCCCTCTCAACCCCGGAGGAGTGAACTGCATAGCGATCCGGTGCGGTGCGGGCCTGCACCACCGCCTGGTCAGCCGACTTCATCAGAGCTTCGGCATCCGCACCATGATCCGGTGTGACTGCAACTCCGACCACAACTTTCATCTGCAGGGCTTGCTGCTCCAGGCGCAGTGGCTCAAAAAACTCCTGCACGATCCGGTTGGCCGCCAAAATGGCGTGGCCCTGATTACGAATCTCCGGCAGAACCATGGCAAATTCGTTGTCACCGATGCGAGCGACGATATCCGTGGGGCGTAGAATCTGCTCGAGCTTCGCTTCGACCTCAGCCAGCAGTTCGTCACCGACCTCATAGCCAAAGGTCAGGTTAATGTCCCGGATCCGCTGCACCCTGGCGATAAGTAACCCCAGCACCGTCCCATTTCTGCTGCAACGGCTGATCTGCCGGTCCAGCAGGTCAAAGTAGTCCGTCCGGTCCCGGGAATTTTCCGCTTCGAATCGCATATTCAGTCCGGGCTGGCCAATGGACCTGGGGTTACAGGAAGTAATCAGCCGGATCGATACCAAACGAGCCTGGCTCAAGACTCTTGACGATATCCAGCGCTCGGGTCTCCTGGCTCTCAAACTGCGCCATCAGATCCAAAATCATAAAACTCTCATAGGGCTCATGTTTGGGGTTCAGCACCAGCATGACCTTGGGACGCATGCGCCTGGCCCTGTTCTGGGACAACACGATGCCAATCTCCCCGCTGCTCATCTCGACGATGGAGCCGGTCGGATACATACCCATGCACTGGATAAACTCCTCCACCAGTTCGGCCTGGAAATAGATATTGCGCCAGTCGTAAATCTTCTGCAGCGCCTTGTTCTGGGACATCGCACGGCTGTAGGAACGCGCACTGGTCAACGCCGAGTAGCAGTCGATGAGGCCCGCCACACGGCCATAGACCGGGATCAGATTACCAGACAGCTGATTCGGATAACCGGTGCCGTTATGCCGCTCATGGTGAGTGCGGGTGATATCAAAAGCATCACGACCGAAACCGCCGGACTCCTCCAGTGCCTCCAGGCCGTACTCCACATGCTGCTGTACCGCCTGGAACTCCGCTTCCGTCAACCGGCCCGGTTTGTTCAGCAGCTCCGACGGCAATCGCATTTTGCCCACGTCGAGCATCAACATACCCATAGCCAGATTCTCAAGCTCCTTCTTCGGCAGACCCAGATGCCGGCCAAACGCGATCGCCACGGTGCAGTTATCCACCGAATGGCTGTAGGTATAGTCATCTACATCCTTTAACCGATTCAGCCAGAGAAACGCATCAGGGTTACGCAGGACGCTCTCCAGCATCGGCGCCACCACCTGAGTCACCACCGAGGCGTTGATTTTCTCCCCGGCCCGGACCTCCTCCATAATTTCATGCAGCTGGGTTTTGGCCGCCTGCTGAGCGGTCTCTGCAACCGGCAACTCCTCCTGAACACTGGTGACATCCTCATAGACGATCTCAAACGCTGGCAGATCATCCTCCGCCTCCACCGGTCGAGAGGGTTCCGGCTCATCCAGCGCAGTCATGTAGACATCCGCAGCGCGCCCCTTGGCGGGGTCGATATAGACATAGCGACAGTATTTCTGCAGGTCCGCAATATCAGACCTGGAGGCGACGAAGAAAGCCTGTGTTGAAAACGGCGTATCCAACCAAGGGCGATCCAGGTTGGTCACCCACATACCCACTTTCAGATCCGCCGTGCTGATCCGCTTATCCACCACACACTCCGTCAAAACCCGACACCAGGCTGGTTCGCAAAAACACCTGGGAACCTCGGTGATCAATTCGGTTCCACAACCCTATCATCATCAATCCTCGTCAGATACATGGCAAACCTAGCCTGCCAATGGGGCAACCTCAGGGACTGCAGATGAAGCCTTTGCCAACCCTCAACCGCCACCAACGCCCCATTTTACTTACCGAGATTCTAGAAAGTTGTTCTAACTATATAAATTATATGGAAGTAAATGTAAAAGGATCATCTCTTTAAACAGCGATTCCGCCCCCGCACTCTCTGCCACAGACCCCAGCAGAGCAGTCCCAGCGCAAACACCGCAAGCGTTAATTTGGCACCGATAATCGGCGCTTCGGCCAAGGAGGAGCCGACCAGAAACCCTGGCAAAAGATACAACGGCGCCCAGGCCAGAGCGGACACCCCATTGGTGAGATAAAACAGGCTGGAGCGCATCCCCAGCACACCGACAACCAACGGGATCACCGGTCGGACCGGGCCGACGAACCGTCCCAGCACCACGCTGAAGACCCCGTGGCGACGGAAAAATGATTCGCTCCGCAACCACCACTCCGGATGGCGGGAAAACGGCCAGATCACACGCGCCCGCCCCTTCAGCCGCCGCCCGATGGCATAACTGACTCCGTCACCAGCGAAAGCGCCCGCGACCGCCGAGACCAGAATCGGCGCCGGGTCCAGAATGCCCAACGCGATCAGGGCACCCGCCAGCCACATAAACAGAACACCGGGCACAAAAAGACCCACCAACGCGAGCGATTCTGCGAAGGTGACCACGAACAGGATTGCCGCAGCCAAAGCCGGGCGAGCGGCTACCCAGTCAATAACCAGATTCAGATCCAGGCTCTCAATCAATGACATCTATCCCCGTGATCCAGACAGCGGATCAGCGTCGATCTGCTGCTTGGATTTCCGATTACAATGAGTCCAAAATAGTCTGAACGCAACAACCTGAACCGGGAGAATATCAACATGACCACGACCGCGGCGAAGCACCCATTAATGATCACCGCAGCAGTCCTGCTGATCATCGCCTCTGGACTCGCCATTGCCATGATGGCCGGTTGGCTTCCAACCGGAGAGGCCACCGACGAAACAAAAAATGCAA
>JAKLLR010000116.1 GCA_022014175.1 Gammaproteobacteria bacterium
GTCGCAGCCGCCTCTTCATCCGCGAGGCGAATACCGGGTGGGCATCGGTGGGATTGGCGCCCATCACCATAAGGACGTCGGCCTGCGCCACCGAGGCAAACGACTGGGTGCCGGCAGATTCTCCCAGGGTGGTTTTCAAGCCGTAACCCGTGGGGGAGTGGCAGACCCGGGCACAGGTATCGATATTGTTATTGCCGAAACCGGCCCGTACCAGCTTCTGCACCAGCCACACCTCTTCGTTGGTACAGCGGGAGGAGCTGATACCCCCGATGCTGGTGCGGCCATGCTCAGCCTGAATACTGCGTAACCGTTTTGCGGCGAAAGCAAAGGCTTCGTGCCAACTGACCTCCTGCCAATCGTCCTCGATACTGTCCCGAATCATCGGGGTGGTGATGCGGTCCCGATGGGTGGCGTAACCAAAGGCGAAGCGGCCCTTTACGCAGGCGTGGCCCTGGTTGGCTTTGCCGGCTTTCCAGGGGGTCATGTTGACCACGGTGTTGCCGCGCATCTCCGCTTTGAATGCGCAGCCGACCCCGCAATAGGCACAGGTGGTAATCACACTGTGTTCCGGCTGACCCTGTTCGATGATGCTGTTTTCGGTGAGGGTCGCGGTGGGACATGCCGCCACACAGGCACCGCAGGAGACACACTCTGAATCCATAAACGCTTCGTTCTGACCGGGGCTTACTCTGGAGGCAAACCCGCGGCCATCAATGGTCAGCGCGAAGGTACCCTGGGTCTCTTCACAGGCCCTCACACAGCGGGAACAAACGATGCATTTTGACGGATCAAAGGTGAAGTATGGATTGGACTGGTCTTTCTCGGCAGACAGGTGGTTTTCACCAGCGTATCCATAACGCACTTCACGCAGGCCAACCTCGCCGGCAGTGTCCTGCAATTCGCAGTTACCGTTGGTGGGACAGGTCAGGCAATCCAGTGGGTGGTCGGAGATATAGAGCTCCATCACGTTGCGGCGCAGCTTTGCCACCGGCTCGGATTGAGTGCGGACCACCATGCCCTGCTCCACGGGCGTGGTGCAGGAGGCGGGATAGCCCTTGCGGCCCTCAATCTCAACCAGGCACATGCGACAGGAGCCGAACGCCTCCAGAGAATCAGTGGCACACAGTTTAGGCACCTTGATATTAGCTTTTGCCGCGGCATGCATAACCGAACTGCCCGCCGGCACCGAGACCGAAACGCCATCGATCATCAGTGAAACGCGCTCGGTGTAGCAACTTGCGGGGGTGCCGTAATCCTTCTCGGGTGCGTAGAATTCGCGCATATCGCTCTCTCCGGCCCTAGCCGCCAAACGCTTCTGGGAAATGTGCTATCGCGCTGCGCACCGGAGACGGGGTTAAACCACCCATAGCGCAGAGCGAACCCAGGGCCATGGTTTCACACAGCGATTCCAGCAGGGCCAGACTATCGTCACGCTGTTCACCCGCCCGAATTTTATCGATCACCTCAACACCGCGAGTCGAACCGATCCGACAGGGCGTGCACTTACCGCAGGATTCCACTGCACAGAACTCCATAGCGAAGCGGGCCTGTTCCAGCATATCAACGCTGTCGTCGAACACCACCACTCCGCCGTGACCCAGCATCGCTTTTGCTGCGGCGAAGGCTTCGTAGTCAAGGGGAAGGCCCCACTGGGTCTCTGGCAAATACGCCCCCAGTGGCCCGCCCACCTGAACCGCTTTTATCGGTCGATCACTCAAGGTGCCGCCACCAAACTCCTCAAGCAGGCTACGCAGAGTTGCACCGAAAGCCAGCTCAACTACTCCGCCCTGTTTGATATTGCCCGCCAGCTGCACCGCTAAGGTACCCACTGAACGACCCGTACCGAAATTTTTATAGTGGTCAGCACCCTTCTCAAAAATGCTCGAAATTGTCGCCAGAGTCAGAACGTTATTGATGACCGTGGGCTGGCCGAACAGTCCAGCTACCGCAGGCAACGGGGGTTTAGGGCGGACCAGGCCCCGTTTACCCTCCAGACTATCGAGCAGGGCGGTCTCCTCACCGCAAATATAGGCACCAGCGCCCAGACGAACCTCCAGCTCAAACGCTTTACCGCTACCCGCAACATCCTCTCCCAGATAACCCGCGTCATTAGCAGTGGCAAGCGCAGCATTCAGCACGGTATGGGCCCTGGGATATTCAGAACGCAAATAGATATAACCCCGTGTCGCGCCGACCGCCAATCCGGCAATGGTCATACCTTCTATCAGCTGGAAGGGGTCAGCCTCCATCAACAGCCGATCGGCGAAGGTGCCGGAATCCCCCTCATCTGCATTGCAGACGATGTACTTCTGCTCCGCCGGGGTATCGAGCACGGTCTGCCACTTGATGCCGGTGGGGAAAGCGGCCCCGCCTCGCCCTCGCAGGCCCGATGTTTTAACTTCATCCACCATCGCCTGCGGTGTCAGAACCAGCGCACGAGTTAGCCCCGCATAGCCACCCTGGGCCTGGTAATCCTCCAGCGAGAGCGGATCAATCACCCCGGCCCGGGCAAAGTTCACCCGCTGCTGATTTTTCAGGTAGCTGATCTGTTCGGTTGGCCCCAAAAACAGATCGCTGGCTCGACCCTCATGAAAACCCGCATCAAACAGCTGCGGCACGTCACTCGCAGTAACCGGGCCATAAGCCATCCGGCCCTGTGCCGTCGAGACCTCCACCAGGGTCTCCAGCCAGAACAGACCACGGGAGCCATTACGAATGAGATTAATCTCGATATTTCGGGCCCCAGCCTCGGCTTCAATCGCCGCCGCAACAGCATCCGCACCCACTGCACAGGCGGTGGTATCCCGGGGGACATAAACAGTGATCACGACTGCTCCGCCTGCAGATGACCCCGAAGCTCATCAAACCGCGCCGGAGTCACCCGTGCGTGAATCTCATCGCCTATCCGAACAGAGGGTCCGCAGGCGCAGTTACCCAGACAGTAGACCGATTCAAGACTCACCGCACCATCTGCAGTGGTCTCACCGAGGCCGATACCCAACTGCGCTGTTATATGCCGCTCCAGCGCTCTGGCCCCCACCGCCTGGCACGCCTCCGCACGGCAGAGCTGAATTCGACTGCGGCCTGAGGGCTCAGTCTGAAAATCGTGATAAAAACTGATGACCCCATGCACTTCTGCACGGGAGAGGTTCAACCCGGCGGCAATATCCGGCACCGATTCCCGGGGCACATAACCCACCGCGCCCTGAATCTCATGAAGGATAGGCAACAACCCGCCAGGCAGATGCTTTAGACGATCAAGGATGTCGTCAATCGTGGCTCTCTCCACTGCTGCCGTCATATCTCCTCCTCCAGGCTGTTCTGGATAGATAGCCCCGCCGGGGGCACGCACCGAACAGCGGCATGGGCGAGTTCTATTCGCGCTGAACGACCCGCCTCTGATATTAACTGCAATATTAAAGCAAAAAAGCGGATAACGTCCCCAATACCGCAAGACTCAGGAGCCAGGCGCCGGAGAGATGCCGGTTGTCAAATTTGAAGCAGCCACACTATCCGCTGTGGGGGTTCGCCAGCGAAGCTCGAAGGCAGCAGGGCCTGTTCCAGCGGCAAGCCACAGCCTGTTGATCAACCTTAGATGCCGTGGCCTGGACAATCGGGCAAAGCCACGAGAGACCAGGAAAAAGCGAATCCCCCCGCCAGATGCCTGAATGAACCCCAGATCGGCGCGGGTGACCAGAAGAGGTGGCGGACCCCTGCGAAGAAAGCCGCCGCTACAGCCTGATACCTGTTTTTCCTAATATTTCAATCAGGATGAGATAGCAGACCAGGGTCGTCACCAGTCCCGTACCCATGCTGATATAGAAGTTGATCCCCTTTTTCAACATTACGGACAGAACCAGGAACAGCGTCAACGACGGGATAACCAGCCAGAAGATACTACTGGATAACGCAGCTACTTTTTGAACGTCCCGGGTATCAACATATAGCCAGACCATGGCAAGAACAGAGACCAGCGGCAGAGAGGCCAGAACCGCACCCAGAAAAGTACTCCGTTTACTGATCTCCGCAATCGCGATAATCAATACCAGGGTGGTGGAAATTTTTGCTATGTAATAGATCATATTTTTCACGCGGTAGAGATCAAGCCCCGGCCGGTCTAGCTCAGGCTCTTTCAATCCACTGATCGACGCTCAGCGTTTATCTACTCCCCCGTATAGTTCGCGGCGATGTAATCACCACCCAGGGTCAGGAAAACATACAGCGTTTTCCCGGCGGGATCGGAAATCTCGTCATTGACGAAAACCACGACCCACTCTGGAGAACTTTTAAACACCTTCTGCTCTACTGAGCTTGCGGAGATGGATCCCCAGCTTGCATCAATTTTTTCTCTTTTCGCTAACTCAACAACCACTGCTGTTGCCTTTGCTTTCGCTGTCTCCTGATCCACAGGCCCGTGAGCGTGGCCATGATCATGCCCACTCCCCGCCAGGGTAGAAAAGGTGGCAAAGCTCAAGAGCAGACCAAAAAATAGAGTCGTTAATCGCATAACATGAATCTCCTAAAGTTAATCAATACTGTCGTGGGTTGTTGCAACGGGGGTTGCAGTGAGTTCTGCGTTTTCGGAGGCTTTATCTAAATCAAGGCGTCGATAAGCGCCTCTGCTTCTCAGGGCGATGGTGACCGGCGAGGGGGTGCTGTTTTTCCAGTACCAGCCATGGGTACCCTCAAAGGAGGCCGTCACAGACCCGCTTGCCTGACGCTCGGTACTTTTCTGAAAGCTCTTGAAAAACCCTGTGGTATCACCTGTTGGTTCACCATGAAAATCGAAAAACAGGGGCGTGCCATCCGTCTCCCATGCGTACTCCAGGGTTGCCCCTTGCTTAAGATGAAATTTGTACTCCCTATCATCTTGCGCCGGAATAGTGATACTGATTGAGTCTTTCCATCCGGTCTGTTGCGCCTCTGCAGAACTCGAAACAGGCGCTATTCCTGGGCCGCTGGGCTCGCTTTGTGATCCCTCTACGCTTGCTACAAACTCCTCCGGGCTACTGATATGCAGATAACCGTGCATCTGCATGAGGAAAAGCAGCCCCCCCGCCAGAATCAGGCTGTAGTTTGCGATCAGACTAAACGTCTGGAACAGATGGCTTTTCCGCCATGCCGCCATGAGCAACAACATCAAGGCCAACGCACTGAGCTGCCCCAGTTCGATACCAACGTTGAAGGAGATGATATTCAGCAGCAGACTCTCCTCGCTCAGCGGCAGCGCCTGTAACCGGGTGGAGAGACCGAAACCGTGGATCAGACCCAGAGCGATAATCATCAACATCATGTTGGGTGGGTTGATGTTGAGGTATTTTCGGAAGCCGTCAATATTGGCAAACGCGATGTAACAGACACTCAGCCCGATCACCGCGTCGATGGCGAAGTAGTTGAGCTGAATCGCGTTAAAGGTTGCGTAGATCAGGGTGACGCTGTGGCCAAGGGTGAAGGCGGTGACGTATCTGGCAATATCCCGGAAACTGGTCAGGAAGAAGATAATCCCGAACACAAATGCAAGGTGGTCGTAGCCGGACAGCATATGGGTTGCGCCGAGCCACATATAGCGCAGATTACCGCCTTCGATAATGGCCAGTTTGTCAGCCTCGGACATGCCATGCCCGTAGGCAGCCTGTGACAACAGGCCCAGTATCATCAGGCCAGCGCCCAGATAAGAAAGGCGGGAAAATAGAGTCACTCTGGATAACATCCTGTTTCTCTCCTGGAGGGTTGCCGGTTAGAGACGGCCGTGTTGTTCAACGGCGGTGACCCAGTAGAGGGTTTGGCCACCAATACCGGTGCCTGCACTGCTTAACTGGTCAAGAACCGAAGCCACATCACCCTCCTCAAGCAAAATATCCACCCGGACCCGGGGGGTGTAACCTACCACCTTGTCCCGCGCCGAGAGGAACGGATCGTGTTCCACCTGCGCCCCGTGCCCTTCCACATGGCTGAAGGTAAAGCCGGACACCTGCTTTAGAGTCCGGAGTTGATCGGCCAGCTCCTGCTGGGAATTGGCGTGAACGATGAGGGTCAGGATATTCATACCTGTATCTCCGTTGCAGGTTGAGCCAGGCGTTG
>JAKLLR010000117.1 GCA_022014175.1 Gammaproteobacteria bacterium
TTCATTCCCCTCATCAAGCTGGCGGCGGGCGAAAACCCGGCCGCACAGATCCGCGAAATGTGGATGATCATCGGCATTCCAGTGCTGGCATTCGGTCTCTTTCTGGCCCTCTGGGGTGCCACCGCCCCCCAGATTCAGACCAGTCTCGGCGCGGTCCCCGGCCCGGCCCAGGTCTGGGATTCCGCCAAGGGCCTGATGGCGGAACACCGTGAGCAGCGCGCCAAGGAGGCCGCCTTTATGGCCCGCCAGGACGCCCGTAACGAAAAGAAGCTGGCGGCGGACCCCAAGGCAGAGATTCGCAGCCGTAAATTCACCGGCAAACCCACCTATATCGATCAGATATTCACCAGCCTCTACACCGTATTTACCGGTTTTGTGCTGGCGGCCATTATCGCGGTACCCGTGGGCATTCTCTGCGGCCTCTCCCGGATCATAAACCTCGCGCTGAACCCGATGATTCAGATCTTCAAGCCGGTCTCACCGCTGGCCTGGCTGCCGATTGTCACCATGGTGGTCAGCGCGGTGTATGTCTCCGACGACCCCCTGTTTCAGAAATCATTCCTGAACTCGGCGCTGACCGTCACCCTCTGCTCGCTCTGGCCCGCGCTGATCAACACCGCCGTTGGTGTCGCCTCTATCGACAAAGATCTGATCAACGTCGGCAAGGTGCTGAAACTGGGTTGGACCACTCAGGTCAGCAAAATCGTGCTGCCCAGCTCGCTGCCCCTTATTTTTACCGGTCTGCGGCTCTCTCTCGGGGTGGGCTGGATGGTCTTGATTGCGGCGGAGATGCTGGCCCAGAACCCGGGTCTCGGCAAATTCGTCTGGGATGAGTTCCAGAACGGCAGTTCCCAGTCGCTGGCCCGCATTATGGTTGCGGTCTTCACCATCGGCCTGGTCGGCTTCATGCTGGACCGGGTGATGCTGAGTCTGCAGAAACTCTTCTCATTCGGCCAGCCCGTCGCCTAAGGAGACTGCAATGAACGCCATCGTCTCCCTCGAAGGGGTCTGCAAAGCCTACGGCACCGGCCGGGACCAGACCCAGGTGTTGTCGGACATCAATCTCACCATCGCCGAAGGTGAATTTGTCGCCATTGTCGGCTTCTCCGGCAGTGGCAAGAGCACCCTGATTAACACCATCTCCGGCCTGGTCAAACCAGACAGCGGCCGGGTTCTGAAACAGGGCCAGCCGATCACCGGGCCGGGGCCGGACCGGGGCATGGTCTTTCAGAGCTACTCACTGATGCCGTGGCTCACGGTCTACGGCAACATCGCGCTGTCGGTCAACCAGATTTTCAAACGCTGGTCCAAAGCCCAGCGCCATGCCCACGTGCTCAAATACGTAGAGATGGTCAATCTCACCCCGGCCCTGCACAAGCGCCCGGCGGAGTTGTCTGGCGGTATGCGCCAGCGGGTCTCGGTGGCCCGGGCGCTGGCCGCCAGCCCCGACATTCTGCTGCTGGACGAGCCCCTGTCGGCCCTCGACGCCCTCACCCGGGCGAATCTGCAGGACGAGATCCTCCGCATCTGGGAAGAGGATCGTAAAACCGTCATCCTGATCACCAATGACGTGGACGAAGGGTTACTCATGGCGGACCGGATCATTCCCCTCAACCCCGGCCCCAACGCCACCTTCGGCCCGGAGTTCGTGGTCGACCTGCCCCGCCCCCGAGACCGTACCAACATTCACAATAACCCCCGATTCCAGAGCCTGCGACACGATGTCACCCGCTATCTGATGGATATCGGCATCGAGAAAGGCACCGATAGTGCGGTGACCGTTGTGCTCCCGGATGTTCGCCCAAACACCAGCAATGATTACCGCCGGGACACCTCGGCCCTCAAACCGCCAATGGATGATCTGGGGGACCCCCGCTACCTGGAGTTCTCCAAACTCTCCAAAATCTACCCCAGCCCCAAAGGCCCCGTCACCGTCGTCAAAGAGTTTGATCTAAAGGTCAAGAAAGGGGAGTTTATCTCCCTCATCGGTCACTCCGGATGCGGCAAATCCACAGTGCTCTCGATGACCGCCGGGCTGAACCGGATCAACGGCGGCGGGATTATTCTGGATGGCCGGGAGATCGCCACCGCAGGACCAGACCGGGCAGTGGTCTTTCAGGCCCCGAGCCTCTTCTCCCATATGACCGCCTTTGAAAACGTGGCTCTCGGCGTCAACGAGGTCTACCCCCACGCCAGCCAGTCGGAGCGGGACGACATCGTCGAGTACTATCTGGTCCGGGTCGGCCTGGGTGATTCACTGCACAAAAAAGCAGCCGGCCTCTCCAACGGCATGAAGCAGCGGGTCGGCATCGCCCGCGCCTTTGCCCTCTCCCCCAAGCTGCTGCTGCTGGATGAACCCTTCGGCATGCTCGACTCCCTCACCCGCTGGGAGCTCCAAGAGGTACTGATGGAGGTCTGGGACCGGGCCAAACTCACCGCCATCATGGTCACCCACGACGTTGACGAGGCGATCCTGCTGGCCGACCGGGTGGTGATGATGACCAACGGGCCGGAAGCCCAGGTCGGCAAGGTGATGGATGTCAACCTGCCCCACCCCCGCAGCCGCAAGGCGCTACTGGAGCACCCGGACTACTACGACCTGCGGGGCGAAGTGCTGAGCTTTCTGGCGGAGTGCGACAAGGGGCATTGAGCCGGCCAATCCCCGCCGCGCCCCGGTCTCCTCCAGATTATGGGCAGATCAGCTAGACTTGTGGCCAGCCAAGCCACAGCGCCCCCCTATGACCACAAACCAGCAGACCCGGCCGCCCCTACGGATCATCCTGCTGGCATCCAGTTATCCCCGTTCTGCGGATGACAGCGCCTCTATTTTTCTGCGCCATCTGGCCCGCTATCTGGCCAAAGAGGGTCTGGAAGTACACGTTCTGGCACCCCATGACCCGGCCGTCCGCCACGATCTGCACGACCCCGGCGTCAAGATTCACCGCTACCGCTACCCGACCTGGCGCCGTCGCCTGGCCTATGGCTCCGGCATTCTGCCCAACCTGCGGGCCAACCCCTGGCTGGCACTCCAGCTACCCGGGTTTTTGATCGCCCAGCTGGGTACCCTGCTTTGGCTCGGCCTGCGATTAAGGCCCAACCTGATTCACGCCCACTGGATTCTGCCCCAGGGTCTGGTCGGAGTGCTGGTCGGCAGCCTGCTGCGAATCCCGGTGGTTACCACCGCCCACGGCGGCGACGCCTTCGCTCTGAAAGGAGCGGGGCCTGGCGCTCTGAAGCGCTGGGTACTACGCCGATCCAGACACTGGACCGCCAACACAGAAGCGACTGCCGGGGCTGTCACCACGACCCGGGGAATTCCGGCACCCGCAGTTATTCCCATGGGTGTCGAGGTCCAGCACTTCTCCACCGGGGATGGTACAGCCCTGAAAAAAAGGCTCGGGGAGAGCCACCGGGTGATTCTGTTTGTGGGCCGACTGGTTGAGAAGAAAGGGGTCACCGTGTTGCTTGAGGCCTACGCCAAACTACCCCGTGATACCCGCCAAAGCTGCCGACTCTGGATTGTTGGCGATGGCGATGACCGCAAAGACCTGGAGCAGCAGAGCCGTGAACTCCATATCACCGAAGGCGTCTGGTTTGCCGGACGTGTCACCAACCAGAATTTGCCGGACTACTACGGGGCCGCTGACATTTTTGTCGCCCCCTCAATCGTGGATGAGAGCGGCGACACCGAAGGCCAGGGTGTGGTGCTGCTGGAAGCCATGGCAGCGGGCGCGGCAATTGTTGCTTCCCGGGTCGGGGGCATCGGCGAGGTGATCGAAGACGGCGTGACCGGCACCCTGGTTCCACCCCGGGACCCGGAGGCGTTGGCCCACGCCCTGGAGACGCTGCTAACTACACCCGCAACAGTTCTCACCCATAGACATGCCGCCCGGGAGCGAGTTGAGCAGGCCTACGATTGGCCTGGAATCGCCGCACGCTTTGCCGCGCTATATCACCAGCCACCAGGGCGGTGACAAACGCATCAAATTACGACTTGCGACAGATATATCCGCTGCCACAAACTCATTGCGGGTTTGACGGATACCCCTGGATACAGCAAGTTGAACCCCATTTTTCTGCACCCTGGGCGTCCATGACCGAACAACACAGACCCGGCTTTTCAGTTGTCGCTGACCGAGCCTCGAAAGCGCTAAAAATCCAACAGGTGCTGCAAGAAGAGCTGGGGCGGTCGTTGGATGGCCTCCGGATTCTGGATGTCGGCACAGGCACCGGCGAAATCGCATCTGAACTTGGCCGCCTGTGTGACGTGGTGTCAGTTGACCCGGTGGATACCCGTGGCGTAACGACAGGATATCAATACGTTCGTGCAACAACCGGCCTGCCTTTTGCCAATGCCAGTTTCGATATCGCCATCTCTAACCACGTTATCGAGCACCTGCCGGATGCCGAGCACCACCTGGCAGAGCTCGCACGGGTCGTGCGGCCCGATGGGGCCGTCTATCTGGCCACACCCAACCGGGTCTGGCCCCTGGAAGTCCATTACCGCGTGTGGCTGCTGCACTGGCTTCCGGTAACGGCCTTCAATGCCTGCCTGCGGTGGGCCGGTCGGTTTCAGGAGCCCCTCTGGCTACTCAGCTGGCGACGACTGAAAAACATGTCGAGCACCCATTTCACGGTTCAGCTATGGAGCGACCGTGTCGCCAGAAACCCTCGGGGCTATCATCTGGCGGTCTCTCCCGGCACTGCGCGTATTCTCAGGCTTGTGCCCCGGTGGGCCTATCGACTGGCTGCGCCGGTGCATCCGACCTTTATCGTCGTACTCAGGGCAAAAAAGAGATAGGTAATCGGGACACTCAACCCAACTTTCCCGGAGATAACCCCAGGGGGTCACCTGAGGTGACCAATGGACTTCACCCCTGAATGGTTTGCAACGCTGTCGCCAGCCGCACCCCCTCCTGCTCCCATTGTGGGAGCTCACCATAATCCACCTGCCCCTCGTCAATAAATCGGCCAATCGCCTGCGCCAAAGCCTGTGGGTCTTCAGGCGGTACAAGTCGGTGCGAGTGATCCCGCAGTACCCAGGCCGTGCTGGCGGTACGTGAAGCCACAACCGGACGACCACACGCCATAGCCTCATACAATTTGATCGGATAACTGTAATCACCAAACGCCCCTGGCCGATTCATCACAGCCACAAGGTCGACTGCCTGGTAGAGCGCTGGCATATCAGCATCCGCCAGATAGCCAAGCCAAATGGCATCAGACGGGATATCAACACCACTAAAACGACGACCGGAAAGAACCAGACGCAACTCAGGACGGGTACGACGTGCTATTTCTACGGCCTGAAACAAAGTCTCTAAATCACGGGATCGATGAACCCCTCCACCAAAAAAAATCAGGGGAACAGCCACAGGCAGCCCCAGCTTCTGCCGAGCGGAAACGCCAGGCCCTGGTCGAAAGGCGGGTGGGTCAGGTGCCATCGGCAACACCAGTGAAGTTGCCGGGTCACGACCATGACCCAACAGTTCCAGCAGCGTGGGGCCAGCCACAGTCAGCAGGTCCGCCCGCGCCGCCGCCCGCCGCCAGGCCGCGTGCAGCGGCCAGGCCCAGGGAATGTAGCTGGCGTAGTTGTCGTAGGCATCCACCCACAGCCGCGCGCCCGCGCGCCGGGCAAGCTGCGCCGCGAGCACCGCGTACCAGGTGTCCGAAAGGCCGCCGATCCAGTCCGGTCGTTCCGACCGCGCCAGCCGCCGAGCCTGCGCCAGATAACGCGCCGCCCCCGCGCCGCGCACGCTGATGGACCGCACCGTCACGCCGTCGCGCTCCGCGCAGGCGTCCGGCTCGTTGGCATAACTGGCCAGCAGCACCGTCACCCGGTGCCCGTGGCGCGCCAGTTCCGCTGGCAGGTGGTGGAAGCGCCCGAACGGGCGCTCCAGCAGGTCGCGGTTCTGGGGGCGGCGCTTAGCAAGAAGCAGTAGCTTCACGGCCCCTTTAACCACTTGTCATTTTTGTAAAATAGATACAAAAAGAGCCATGTAATCCCCAGCCACTTGCTCTGGCCGGTAACGCTCTGAATCTAAACGGGCACGGTCCGCCA
>JAKLLR010000118.1 GCA_022014175.1 Gammaproteobacteria bacterium
ACAGCGCTGACACTGCTCCTACTGGCCGGGCTCTGCCAGGCCGAGGAGCATGACACGGAGAGCAGGAAGTTTGAGGTCACTGAACTGGTGGCGGGCATTCATCTGCTGCAGGGGCAGGGGGGCAACATTGTGGTCTCCGTCGGGGGTGACGGTATGCTGGTGGTGGACGACGACTATGCTGTGATGTCAGAGGCGCTGGAGACTGCCCTGCGGGAACTGGGGGGCGATCAACTGCGTTTTCTGTTGAACACCCATTGGCATGGCGACCATACCGGCGGTAACGCCGCTCTGGGCAGGTCAGCCCACATCATTGCCCATGAGAATGTTAGAACCCGGCTCGCGAGCCATCAGGAGATCAAAGCCTTCAATATGGTGCAGGAGTCCCAGCCGGCCCACGCGCTGCCGGTGATTACCTATCAATCCGGGCTTTTGATCCACTTCAACGGCGAAGAGATCAGGCTCAGCCACCTCGCGGCAGGCCATACCGATAGTGACAGCATCGTCTACTTTTCCGGCTCTAATGTGCTGCATCTCGGCGATCACTATTTCGCCGGTATGTTTCCGTTTGTCGATCTTGAAAATGGCGGCAATGTCCTGAACCTTGAAGAGAATGTGGCCGCAGTGCTGGCGTGGCTGCCGGCAGATGCCATGGTGGTTCCGGGGCACGGGCCGTTATCGAATGTGGCGGAGCTGAAGGCCTGGCACGGCATGCTGGTGGGCACCATCGCAGAGGTGCGGGCCGGCCTGGAGCGGGGCCAATCACTGGATGAGCTTCAGGCCGCCGGTCTCACAGATCAATGGTCGCCCTGGACCAAAGGGTTCGTGGACAGTTCCAGCTGGATCAGCATGATTTATCATAGTCTCGAAACCGGCAGGGTTAACCAGGAGTAGGGTGATGGGACGACCCACAGAAGAGGAGCTTGAGATGGCGTTGCGGGCGGCGGCGCTGATGCGAGAGCAGGACAATGATCCCTATTTCATGGCCAAGAGCCTGTTGAATCATCACTACCGCCTGGAGCAGATGAATCATCTGCTGGATGCTGTGAAGGCCTATCTCCATGCCGGTATGGCTGAGCATGAGCATGCCCGGTTGCTGAAAGCCCTGGAGGTGGTCCGCCAGTCAGAAAACCCGGATGGCGATACCCGTTTTGGGCTCGATTAGACGCTGTCGGCGAGTCAGGCCCTGAATTTGGATTTTCTGCTGGAATCTGAGCGGTTGCAGGCATTGCGCCTGCAGGAGTGTCAGGGCACCCTGATCGGCGGTATGCGGGTGGCGGGCGACCTCGGTTGTGATGCCGAGCAGTATGGCCATCGGATGATGGCGGCTCAGCAGGTTGACTGGTCTCGTCTGTCAGACGATCTGCCCCGCCTGGTGGCTGTTTTTGCGGAGCACTATCAGGTCACCTACGGTTTCAGGAATGAGCTGAGGGTGGAGTTGGCCCAGGGCCGGGCACATATGACGATGCCAAATCTGGCGGATGCCGCGGCAGCCCAGCTAACCCACTGGGGTGCTGATGCGGCCGCCCTCAACGCGCTACAGAGCGGTTTTTGGAGGTTGGTCAGCGAGCAGAGCGGTTGGCAGGTTTCGCTGGGTTTTGAACCCGGATTTAATGTTGATATATTCAAATAAATCAATTAGATAAGATTTTTATATAAAATAATTTATAACGTAATTTGGAGGCTTGAATTATGGCGCAATGCCGAGTGGAAGATCGTGTGGAGTTGGCCGTTTCCGCGGCGGCTGTATGGGACCTGATCGGTGACTTCGGTGACCTGAGCTGGATTCCCGGTATTGGTGATGTAAAGATGAGCGTCCAAGGTGAGGGTGTCGGTGCCCTGCGCAGCATCGAGCTGGAGGGTGGTCTGGTGGTCGAAAAACTGGAGTCCTATCAGGATGGTGCCTCCTACAGCTATAGCGTCGCCAGTGGGCCGCTACCGATCACGAACTATCTTGCGGTATTGGCGGTGGAACCCCGGGGCAGCGGTTGCCAGCTGAGCTGGTCAAGCGATTTTGACGCCAAGGGCGTGCCGGTGGCCGAAGCTCAAGGGTTTGTTGCCGAGCTCTACTCATCGGGTCTCGCTGCGGTAAAGCAGCAGCTCGAAGGTTAACGGATGACACCGCATGGTGCCTGGTTGAATCAACGATGGAGAATGTGGTGTTACAGGAATTGAAAGTGCATTTTGTGAGTGGCAGCGCCTGGCTGCGGATCATATTCATGCTGTTGTTTGCGATCATCGGCTCGGTCGTGCGGGGCGTGGTGCTGGCGGTGCTGGTACTGCAGGCGCTGTTTGTGCTGTTCGGCGGTCGCCCCAATCCGCGGCTGCTCCTGTTCGGCAAGCAGCTGGCTAACTACGCTTATTACATCTGGCTGTACCTCACCTATAACCAGGAGCAAAAACCATTTCCGTTCGGTGACTGGCCGTCGAGCGATGCGGTGGTGGCAGAAGGCGTAGAGCCCTGGCAGCCGCCGGAGGTTGCTGTGCCCGAACCCGAGTCTGAACCTGAAATTGCAGTGGTCGATGAACCTGCGGTTGCCGACGCGCCGCCCGAACCTCTGGACAAGACGACAGCGGAAGATGCGGACTTCGAGGAGAAGCCACCTAAAGCGTAGCGTTTGCCCCGCTTACCCTCCGGCGAGGCGGTCCAGTATGCGAAAGCCTGCGATGTAGGTGCCGGCTGCCGAGCCCAGGGTTGAGAAGATAAAGACCAGCAGGGTGCGAGTCACCCGGTTCCTCCACCAGCCCTTCACACTGGTGCTGTCCTGGCGCAGCCTGCTGAAATCAGCTACCAGGGGTTTGCGCAGATAGCTCTCGACCCCGGCGGTGACCATGCCCGCGCCAATCGTCGGGTTCAGTGAAGTCAGTGGCGAGGCGAAAAACCCGGTGATGACTGTCAATGGATGGCCCCAGGCGAGCAGCGCACCGAGGGCGGTGAGGGTGCCGTTGATCAGGACCCAGTCTTTCACCATCAGCCATCCAAGATCCGGGTTGCGGCTGAAGCCGATTGCAAAACCGGTGAAGACCAGGGCCACCACCAGCCAGGGGATCAGCCGGTGCCAGCGTCGCGGCGGCGGCAGTTTTTCCAGCTCCGCGAGATCGGCGAGGCAGGCTTCGGTCGACCCGGGTGGCGATTTTCGTAGTTGCGCTGCGATGCCCGCGAGATGCCCCGCGCCCACGACCGCCAACAGATGAACTCGTGGTTCGGCGGCCAGCTCGGCCTGTAGTTTCAGAGCCATATAGCGGTCCCGTTCGGCCACCAGGGGTTCGTAGAGGGATTTCTCCTCTTCAGCAAACTGGGCGAAGGTGCTCTCCAGCACATCTCCCTCTTTTAGTCGTTCGATTTCGGCCTCCGAGACCTGCTCGCGACTGACCAGGCTCAGTAGCAGTCCGCCAATCAGATTGATTCGCCGCCACCAGGGGATGCTGGCAATCACCCGCTTCAGAGTGGTACCGATCTCCCGGTCAATCAGCAGAACCGGGGTGTTACTCTCCCGGGCAACCTCGACTGCTGCCTTGAGCTCTGCGCCGGGTTGAATGCCGACCTGCTCTGCCATCCGTTGCTGAAAGGCGCCCAGTGCCAGGGAGGCGGCGACCATGGCTGCCTGGCCTTTGCGCACCACCTGGTAGAGATCCATCTTCGCCAGAGCATCTGGATTCATCAGCGCACTCTCCCGGCTCGGGCAGAGCTCCACCGCCACCGCGTCGTACTCCCCGGTGGCGAGCAGCTCCCGCACCTTGGCCTCACTGGCGGCGGAGACATGGGCAGTGCCCAGCAGGGTGATGAGCGAGTCGCCCCAGCGAACCCTGGTGATCGGCTGTGGCGGCAGGGTTGCTGCCGTGGTGGTGTCGGTGGTCTGGTTCATGCCGGCTTTACTGAAGAGTGTGTGGCGTGTTGTGAAGGGTTTGCAGGGCGTTTAGTCGCCATCGAGCCAGCGTCGGTTAGGGCGATTTCGGGTCGTGGTCTAGTGTATGCCAGAATGTCCGCTCCGCGTGTTTTGGGATCGTTGTTTGGGTGCGAGGCCGGGGTATTGGAAGAGATGGACAGCTTGTTGCAGTTGATGGCGAGACTGCGTGATCCGGTCTCCGGCTGCCCCTGGGATCTGGCCCAGACCTTTGCCACGATTGCGCCCTACACCATCGAAGAGGCCTATGAAGTGGCGGATGCGATTGAGCGGCATGACATGGCCGAATTACGGGATGAGTTGGGGGATCTGCTGTTGCAGGTGGTTTTTCACGCGCGGATGGCGGAGGAGGCGGGCCACTTCAGCTTCGCCGACGTGGTCGGCAGCCTGAGCGACAAGCTGCTCCGGCGGCACCCCCATGTGTTTGGGGATTCCACCGAATCGGCCCTGGCGACCCTCAGCGTCAACTGGGAGGCGGGCAAAGCGCAGGAGCGGGCGGCCAAGAATGGCGGTGATCAGGTGGGTGCGCTGGAGGGTGTGGCCCGAGCTCTGCCTGCCCTGATGAGGGCGGAGAAGTTGCAGAAACGGGCGGCCCGGGTCGGTTTTGACTGGCAGACCCTGCCGCCGGTGATCGACAAAGTTAGAGAGGAGCTGGCTGAACTCGAGACTGAGATCGACGCGCCGGAGGTCAACCGGGCCGCGTTGAGCCACGAAGCCGGTGATCTGCTGTTTTCCACCGTCAATGTCGCCCGCCATCTGAAGCTGGATGCGGAAGTCGCGCTGCGCGCAGCCAATAGCCGTTTCGAGAGACGTTTCAGGTATCTGGAGCGCAAGTTGCTGGAGTCGGGTCAGTCAGCCGCAAACGCCTCTACCGAGGAGCTGGAGCGGCTCTGGGAAGAGGCCAAGGGGCAGGAGTGAGTCCCGAATAGCGCCCCACTGGAGCCTCTACATCTGATCAAAGTTTGCCAGCCACGGTCGATACGCGGGCCGGTTTTAAGGGATAATGCCCAGTTCTGGCGTTCGCCGGATTTCGAACGAATCGGCTTGTATGAATAACCGGGAGAAGTGGGTGGGGTTTTCAGACGTTCTACGCAGTGGTGTCTATCTTCTTATGTCTGCGTTGCTGCTGGCTCTGAGCGGATGTGGTGACGATGAGGCCGAAGCGCAAGCCCCGGAGGTTCGTCGCACGCTGGTGGTGGTCAGCGTGGTCGAACCCATGATTCTGCCGGTAGAGGATACGGCGGTTGGTTACATCGAGAGCGAGGCAGCCCCGGTGATCTCCGCCGAGGTTGCGGGGCGGGTGGTCCGGGTGGCGGCTGATGTGGGCGCGCCGGTAGAGGTCGGAATGGTGCTGGCCAGGATCGACGACAAAGATTATCGCGACACGGCCCAGGAGGCCTCGGCGGAAGTCAAACAGGTCGAAGCCCTGTTGCAGAAGCAGAGGAGCCTGGTCAAACGGTATCGGGATCTCGGTGCGGCTTCATTTGTCTCCACCAATACCCTGGAAGATGCCGAGGCAGACCTGACTGCCTATCAGGAGCAGCTGGAAGGGGCGCGGGCGCGCCTTTCGATTGCTGAAGCAAACCTGGCTAAAACCGAGATTGTTTCACCAGTTGCCGGGGCGATACAGCAGCGGTATGTTACGCCCGGTAGCTTCGTGAAAGTGGGTGATGCGCTGTTTGATCTCTCCACCCGGGCGCGGCTGCGGGTCCACCTGCCATTTCCCGAAAACGCGGTGGCCCGGCTGCGTGCCGGGCTGCCGGTGCGAATGTCCTCACCTGTGGCCCCGGGTGTGGAGGTGCAGGGTGTGGTTGAGGAGATCCGGCCCCGGGTCAGTCAGAGCACCCGCTCAATTGAGGCGATTGTCAGGGTCGATGCGGCTGAAGCGCCGGGCTGGCAGCCAGGGGCCAGTGTCACCGGCACGGTCACCATTGAGTCCCGTAACGCACTGCTGGTTCCGGAAATCGCGGTGGTCAGACGCCCCTCCGGCGAAGTGATTTATCTGATTGAAGAAGATGTTGCCCGTGAGCGGAAGGTTGTAACCGGTCTTTACTATCAGGGATTGATCGAGATCCGAGA
>JAKLLR010000119.1 GCA_022014175.1 Gammaproteobacteria bacterium
TTGATCGCCGCGTTCTCTGCCGGCAGACCAAAGGCATCCCAACCCATGGGCTGCAGGACGTTGTAACCCTGCATCCGGTGGAAGCGTGCGAGCACGTCACCAATGGTGTAGTTACGCAGATGTCCCATGTGCAGCGCCCCGGAGGGGTAGGGGAACATGGAGAGGCAGTAGTACTTCTTCCGGTCCGGATCTTCGCTGACTGCAAACAAATTTTCGTCAGTCCACAGGGACTGAGCCTCGGCTTCGACCTCGGCGGCTATATAGGGTTGATCCATGGATGATATCGGAGTGGCAGTTCGGGCAAGGCGCTAGGATACCGTAGAACGCCATCTTAGACGCGCCAGTGCCAGCAGCAGCAGGGCCAGAATATAGAGGGGCATCACCCCCCAGCGGGCGTAAGGGGTATCGCCCGTCAATGACACGACCTGCCCCCTCACAACGTCGGTCACATCCAGGGGCGCGCTGGCGACCACACCACCTGAACCATCAATAATAGCGGAGACCCCGGTATTGGTTGCGCGTAACAGATATCGGCCGCTCTCCAGCGCCCGCATGCGGGCAATCTCCAGATGCTGATAGGGGGCCGCACTGCGGCCGAACCAGCCGTCATTGCTCACATTCAACAGGAAACCGGAGGCCGGCAGTCGCTGCCTCAGCTCCTCACCAAAGACATCTTCGTAACAGATCGACACCCCGATCTGCTGACCATTGATCTCGAAAAAGGGCTGCTTCACCGGGCCGGCACTGAATGCGGAGTAAGGCACTTCAAACAGGCTCAGAAGCTGACCGAGCAGGCCCGCCAGGGGCACATACTCACCAAACGGGACCAGATGGTGTTTGAGAAACCGGGGCAAACCCTCGGTCGCAGCCACCACACCGTTGTAGTACTGACCGCTGGCCAGGTCCCGCCAGAGCAATCCACTGATCAGCAAGGGACCAGAGCCAGCGGCCAGGGCCTGGGCATAGGGCTGTAGCAGCGCTGAATCCAGCTGGTCGGCGAACTCCGGCACCGCTGTCTCCGGCCAGAGCAGCAGATCCACCTCATGATGGGGTTCGCTCAGGGTCAGATAGCGCAGCATCGCATCCCGCCGCATCTGCGGATTCCACTTCAGTTGCTGGGTTATGTTCCCCTGCACCAGAGCAACCTCCAGCACCTCCCCAACGGGTTGGCTCCAGACCACCCGCCCCAGCGCCCAACCGCCGACCCAAAGTGTAACCAGCACGCCAATCGCTAACAGCCGGAGCCGACGCGGGCTGCGAACCCACAACACCGTCGCCGCCGCAGTGGTTACCACCGCCCACGAGACCAGTGGCTGCCCGGCAAGGGGTGCGAAACCGGAGAGGGGGCCATCGATCTGGCTGTAACCCATCGCCAACCAGCCGAAACCGGTAAACAACCGCTCCCGCATTGCCTCCAGCAGAACCCAGAGTGCCGGCACCACCACGAGCAAACGAATCGGAGCCGGATCCGCCGACCAGAATCGGCGATAGCAGTAACCCACCAGCGCCGGGTAAAGGGCCAGATAAACCACCAGCAGCAGGGCCAGCAGCGCCGACACGGGAACCGAGAGACCACCGTAATCATGGCAACTGACGTAGACCCAGGAGACACCGGCACCAAACATGCCGAGACCAAAGAAACCACCCAGGCGGAATGCCCGCCCCGGTGTCACCGCCTGCCAGCAATCGAGCAGAACGGCCACCGCCAGCGGCGCAAGCAAAAAATAACCCACAGGCGCAAACGCCGCCGCTGCCGTGGCCCCTGCTAGCAGAACCCGCAACCCATCGGACTTAGGCAGCATGCCGTGAAATTCAGTCAGCGATTTCGGCGCCGGTGCCCGGCGAGGCATGCACCAGATGGATCCGCCGCTTGTCCGCCCGCAGCACGGTAAAACCGCAGCCCTGGAGGGTGATCTGCTCCCCACGCTTGGGCAGGTGGCCGAAAGCCGCCGCCAGAGCTCCGCCAATGGTGTCGAACTCGGACTCATCCAGCTCTATATTGAACCGGGCATTACACTCCCCAAGTTCAGCCAGCCCTTTCGCGGTAAAGGTCCCGTCACCCCGATCGAGGATGAACTCCTCCTCCATGCCGGGGTCGTGCTCATCCTCAATTTCGCCGACAATCTGCTCCAACACATCTTCGATGGTCACCAGCCCTGCGACCTCGCCATACTCATCCACCACAATCGCCATATGGTTGCGGCTGGCCCGGAACTCTTTCAGCAGCACACTGAGCCGCTTGCTCTCCGGAATAAACACCGCAGGCCGCAGTAGAGTGCGCAGGTTGAGTCGGCTCCGATCATCATTCACCAGGCTGGCGAGCAGATCCTTCGCCAGCAGAATGCCAACCACCTCTTCCTGGTCATCCACCACGGGAAAACGGGAGTGGGCGCTCTCGACGACACTGCTGAGGACCGTTTCGGGCGGCGCATCCCGAGCCACCACTGACATCTGGGAGCGGGGAATCATGATGTCCCGCACCCGCATCTCCTTAACCTGAAACACCCCCTCCAGCATCGCCAGGGTGTCACTATCCACCACGTCCCGCTCCTGGGCATCCCGCAGCAACTGAATCAGCTGCTCCGGCTCTTTAGGATCACCAGAAAGCAGCTGAGCCAGCCAGCCAATCAAACCCGGCCCGCTCACGATGCATCCACCAAATCGTAGGGGTCGGCAAACCCGAGAGTGGCCAAGGCAGTAATTTCCAGCTCTTCCATCCGTAACTGTTCGTCCGCTTGTAAATGGTCATAACCCAGCAGGTGCAACATGCCGTGGATCACCAGATGGGCCCAGTGGGCGGTTTCGCTCACCCCCCGCGCCACCGCCTCTAGCGGCACCAGCACTGCGCAGATCACAATATCCCCAAATGGCTTCGGCTCTCCCTGCGGCAACAGCGCGGTCGATTCAGCATAGGGGAAAGAGAGTACGTTGGTGGCTCCCGAGCGATCACGAAAGCGGGCGTTCAATGTTGCGGATTCATCCTCATCAACCAGCCGCAGGGTCACCACTCCGCTGATGCTGTCGCCGCTGGCCTGCACCGCCGCCGCCAGCCAGCCGCGAACAGCATCGGCCTGGGGCAGACCCGGCAGGCCGCAGGCGTCCTGCAATTCGACGGTGAGCGGGGAACCATCAACGCCGACAGGCGCTGTCACCAAGTTCATAGGCATCGATAATTCGTTGCACCAGGGCGTGGCGCACCACGTCAACAGAGGTGAATCGGGTAATGGAGATCCCTTCGACCCCATCCAGCAGGCTCAGGGCATGGCCCAGGCCTGAGCGCTGGCCCGCCGGCAGGTCGACCTGGCTTCCGTCTCCGGTGATCACCGCAGTAGAGCCAAACCCGAGTCGAGTCAGAAACATCTTCATCTGTTCCGGGGTGGTATTCTGGGCCTCATCGAGCAGCACGAAGGCTTCATTCAGCGTCCGCCCCCGCATATAGGCCAGCGGTGCCAGCTCGATCACATTACGCTCAAGCAGCGCGGCAACCTGCTCCGGGCCGAGCATTTCGTGCAGGGCGTCATAGATGGGCCGCAGATAGGGATCAATTTTCTGGGCCAGATCTCCGGGCAGAAACCCGAGTTTCTCCCCCGCCTCAACGGCAGGGCGAACCAGCACCAGCCGCTTGACCTTCTCGCTCAGCAGGGCCTCCACGGCGGTGGCCACCGCCAGATAAGTCTTCCCCGTACCAGCCGGGCCCACGCCGAAACTGACATCGCGGGACCGAAGATTGTGAATATAACGAACCTGGGAGGCGCCCTGGGCCTTAACCGATATCCGCCGGGTGCGGATAATTACCGGGGCCTCAGTGGCAACCGGCTCCTCGGTCGGGCTAATCGTCTGAATCATCATGTGTAGCTTGGCCCGGGTGATCGGCTCTCGGAGGGAGTCCCGGTAAGCCGTTTCGAGCACCCGGTTGGCCACCTGGGCCCGGGTCTCAAGACCCTGCACGTTGAAACTGTTGCCTCGTCGGAGAATCTGAACCCCGAGACTTCGCTCGAGCTGGTGGATATGTTCGTCGCAGGGGCCACACAGGTTGGCCAGTCGGTTGTTATCAAGAGGGTCGAGTACAAAACTGAGTGACGTTGCGCCGCTACTCAAAATGGCAGACTCCTTTTTGGCATTCGGTTTTCACACATCCCGCAATGGCTCCGACGGCTCCACTTTACCACGCAGGGAGTTACTGAAAACCCCTGTAATGGAGACATCAACAAACTGGCCGATCAAAGATCTGGGCGCGGGAAAATTCACCACCCGGTTGTTTTCAGTCCGGCCCGCCAGCTCCTCGTCGCTACGCCGGGAGAGCCGCTCCACCAGCACCCGCTGGCGACTGCCCAGCATCGACATAGCGTAACCCTCCTCCAGCTCCCGCAGCCGCTGCTGCAACCTCCGCAAGCGCGCCTTTTTCTCGTCGACACTCACCTCATCCACCAGGTCTGCCGCGGGAGTCCCGGGACGGGGGCTGTAGATGAAACTGAAGGAGTGGTCGAAACCAACCTGCTCGACCAGATCCAGCGTCGCCTGGAAATCCGCCTCCGTCTCCCCGGGGAAGCCGACAATTAAGTCCGTTGACACGGACAGCCCCGGCCGGGCCTGCTGCAACCACTTGAGCCGTTGCAGATACTCCGCCACGGTGTGGTTGCGTTTCATCCGCCGCAGTACATCATCCGAGCCGGACTGCACCGGCAGATGGATATGACTCACCAGCTCCGGCACCTCGGCAAACGCTTCCGCCAGGCTCTCGCTCACATCCAGAGGGTGCGAGGTGGTGAAGCGAATGCGATCGATACCCGGGATCGCGGCCACGGCATGGATGGCCAGACCGAGATCGGCCTCACCGCCATCATCGGTGGCTCCCCGATAGGCGTTGACGTTCTGTCCCAGCAACACAATCTCCCGCACGCCCTGTTCCGCCAGCGAGGTGGCTTCAGCCAGCACCGCATCCAACGGCCGACTCCACTCCTCACCCCGGGTATAGGGAACCACACAAAAGCTACAGTATTTTGAACACCCCTCCATAATCGACAAAAAAGCGGTGGCGCCCTTCTGGCGCGGGGTGGGCAGACTGTCAAATTTCTCAATTTCCGGGAAGGAGACATCCACCGCCGGACGACGATCCAGCTCTACCTGCCGCAGCATCTCCGGCAACCGATGCAGGGTCTGGGGTCCAAACACCAGATCAACACTGGGGGCACGCGCCCTCAGCGCCGCCCCCTCCTGGCTGGCAACACAACCACCGATACCGATCACCAACTCCGGACGCGCCTGTTTCAATTCAGCCCATACCCCGATCTGGGAGAACACCTTCTCCTGGGCTTTCTCTCTCACCGAGCAGGTATTCAGCAGAATCACGTCCGCCTCCTCCGCAGAATCCACCGACTCAAGATCGTGGCTGTCCTGCAGCAACTCGGCCATCCTGGTCGAGTCGTATTCGTTCATCTGGCAGCCGAAAGTTTTAACAAATAATTTACGCGACATGGGGGTGGGAGTTTCTAGAGTGAACAACAGGTCAAGGGCTGCTAGCTCGGAGCCCCGGGGACAGCTATTATACGCGGCTTTTCATAGCCTTAGAGCGCCACAGCGAGGCACCCCATAGAGTGAGTCCAGACAGCCAATATGATGTAGTTGTGGTCGGCGGCGGCCCCGCCGGCCCCGAGGCCCCGCAGGGCGCCGCCCGCATGGGGGCCAACACCCTGTTGTTGACCCAGAACATCGAGACCCTCGGCCAGATGTCCTGCAATCCAGCCATCGGCGGTATCGGCAAAAGCCATCTGGTGCGGGAGATTGATGCACTGGGCGGCGCCATGGCCCAGGCGGCGGACCAGGCCGGCATCCAGTTTCGGGTGCTCAACCGCAGCAAGGGCCCCGCGGTTCGGGCAACC
>JAKLLR010000120.1 GCA_022014175.1 Gammaproteobacteria bacterium
ACCGCAAACCGAAGCCATGGAGCTGGAGCCATTGGATTCGGTAATCTCGGAGACCAGCCGTAACACGTAGGGGAACTCCTCCTGGCTTGGAATTACCGCATTAAGGGCGCGCTTAGCCAGTTTTCCATGGCCCAGCTCCCGGCGCTTGGTGGGCCCCATACGACCGGTCTCACCAACGCTATAGGGCGGAAAGTTGTAGTGCAGCATGAAGGTTTCATCAACCCGTCCACCGATCAGATTCTCAACGATCTGGGCATCCCGACCGGTACCCAGAGTCGAGACCACCAGTGCCTGGGTTTCGCCACGGGTAAACAGCGCGCTGCCGTGGGCCCGGGGTAACAGTCCATTTCTGATGTAGACTGGCCGCACGTCCCGGGTCGTACGACCATCGATACGGGGATTCCCTGCCAGTACACGGCCACGCACGATCCGCTTTTCCAGCTTTTTGAACAGCTGGTCAACTTCATCCTTACGCTCACCCTCAGCACCACCAAAATCGGCCATGGCCTGCCTACGCAGCTCCGAGATGCGCTCAACTCGCGCCTGCTTCTCCATAATCCCGTAGGCATCGCCCAGAGCGGCCAGGGTCGCCTGCTCCAACGCGTCAGCCAGAGTTTGGTCTACTGCTGGCGCCTGCCACTCCCAGGCGGGCTCGCCGACTTCGGCCACAAAGGCGTCGATCGTATCAAACAGCGGTGACATCCCCTCATGGGCGAACAACACGGCATCCAGCATCACTGCTTCCGGCAAGATATTCGCTTCAGATTCAACCATGACCACGCCACCACGATTCGCGCCGACCACCAGATCAAGCTGGGAATCAATCTGCTGAGCCGCCGTCGGATTTAGCAGGAATTTGTCATCGACATAACCGACCCTGGCAGCAGCAACCGGACCCTTGAAGGGAATTCCAGAGAGTGAGAGCGCCGCACAGGCCGCCACCAGACCCGGAATATCCGGATCGATTTCTGGATCCACTGAAAGCACGGTGATCACCACCTGCACTTCGTTCAGAAAACCATTCGGAAACATTGGTCGCAACACCCGGTCGGTCAGACGGGCATTCAGCACCGCCTTCTCGCTGGGACGGGTTTCCCGCTTGAAAAAGCCCCCGGGCACCCGGCCTGCGGCATAGGTCCGCTCAACAATATCAACCGTCAGCGGGAAGAAATCCTGACCCGGTTTTACGGTTTTTCGTGCCGTAACTGCCGCTAGAACAACGGTCTCACCGGCGGTAGCAATGACTGAGTAAGCCTGCCGGGCGATCTCGCCGGTTTCCAGACTGAGGGTATACCCGCCAAAAGGCACTTCCTTGCGAACTGATTGCACGTATATGTTTCCTGAAGATTTAGAAGGGTGGACTGTCTAGGGACAGAGGGGGCTGAAACAACTCTACCGCCGGAACGGCCAACCCCCAGATACAACTTGCCCGCCGAATAACGGCGGGCAATATGACGACACAAACAGGCAAGAACCTATTTCCGAAGGCCCAGGCGTGCGACCAGATCCCGGTAGCGCCCCAGATCCTTACCTTTGACATAATCCAGCAGCTTGCGGCGCTGACTCACCAGTCTTAACAAACCCTGGCGGGAGTGGTGGTCATGCACATGGGTTTTAAAGTGATCAGTCAAAGTTGAAATACGCTCGGATAGCAGTGCAACCTGCACCTCCGGGGATCCGGTATCACCCGCCGCACGGGCGTACTCTCCAACTATTTCGGCTTTACGTTCAGCATTCAAAGACATCAATAAGTTCTCCAACTCTGGCCCGGCAGTGCTACTGGCACCGACCCGGAGCCGCGTATTGTACAGCCGCATACAGGCTCGTAACAGGGGTAATTAAGTTCAACAAAACAGGACGTTATTGTTCACTCGCCGAGGGTGTTTCTGACACACAGACCTCGTCAATCAACTGCAACAGATCGGCCCCGCGCTCACCGGTATGATCTATCTCAAACAGCAACTGCGGAACGATACGCAACTTTACCCGCCCCGCCAGCTGCCGTCGCAGGTAACCGGTAGCCCGGCGCAGGCCCGCTTTAACGGCCGCATCATCCTGCTCGGGATCCAGCGCACTACAGTAGATACGAGCGTGACCCATATCACCGCTCAATCGCACATCTGTCACCGTGACACCCTGGACCGCCGGGTCATTCACCTGCGCGAACAGGGTCGACAGCTCCCGCCGAATTAACGCGGCCACCCGCCGTACTCGCTGGTCCCCCGCCATCGCCCGGGCTTACTTCTTGCCCGAGGGCACAAGCCGCTCGAACACTTCGATCTGATCTCCAGGCTGCACATCGTCGTAGTTCTTCACGCCGATGCCGCAATCCATGCCGTTTTTCACTTCATTGACATCATCTTTGAAGCGACGCAACGACTCCAGCTCACCTTCATAAATCACCACATTCTCACGCAGCACCCGAATCGGGTTGTTCCGTCGAATTGAACCCTCGACCACACGACAGCCCGCAATATCCCCAAGTTTCTTGGAGTGGAAAACTTCCCGCACCTCCGCCAGCCCGATAATCCGCTGGGTCACTTCCGGCTCATGCAGGCCTTCGATCCGGGCTTTGATCTGGTCGATCACTTCATAAATGATGCTGTGATAGATCAGCTCTATATTCTGCTCCTGGGCGCGCCGCCGGGCTGACGCGTCAGCCCGAACGTTAAAACCGATGAGCATCGCCCCGGAGGAGGCCGCCAGATTAACGTCGGTTTCGTTTATCCCACCGACACCGCGAGAGATCAGTTTGACCTCGACCTCGTCGGTAGTGAGATCAAGCAGAGCGGCTGCAAGCGCTTCTGCGCTACCTTTGACATCCGTTTTCAGAATTAGATTGAGCCTCTGCCGCTCAGTCTCGGCACCCATCTGCTCGAACATCTCTTCACGCTGCTGCAACTGCTGCTGCCGCAAGGTATGGGTGCGTTCACGGGTGCCTCTGTATTCCGCAATTTCACGGGCACGACGTTCATCCACAACCACGTAGAGGGATTCACCGACATCCGGCACGCCGGACAGACCCAACACCTCGGCCGGCATGGAGGGACCGACCGACTCAACCGGCTTGCCATTTTCATCCAGCAGCATCCGCACCCGACCGTACTCGGTGCCCGCCAGAACCACATCACCCTTCTGCAGCGCGCCGTGCTGCACCAGCACTGTGGCTACGGGGCCACGGCCCTTATCCAGTTTGGCCTCAACCACAATACCTTCTGCTGGCCCGTCAGGCATGGCTTTCAGTTCAAGCATTTCGGACTGCAGCACCAGCGACTCAATCAAGCTATCCACGCCCTCGCCAGTATGGGCGGAGACGTTAACAAACTGGGTCTCCCCGCCCCACTCCTCTGGCACCACTTCCTGAACCACCAGCTCGTTACGAACCCGATCCGGATCCGCGCCATTCTTGTCAATTTTATTTACCGCCACCACCAGCGGCACCCCCGCCGCCCGGGCATGCTTGACGGCCTCTATGGTCTGCGGCATCACGCCGTCATCGGCAGCGACAACCAGTACCACCAGGTCGGTCAGCCTGGCTCCACGGGCGCGCATTTCAGAGAATGCGGCGTGCCCGGGGGTGTCCAGAAAAGTGATATCACCCCCGCTCTCAGTGCTCACGTGGTAAGCGCCGATATGCTGGGTGATTCCCCCCGCTTCACCGGAGGCGACCCGGGTCGACCGGATATAATCAAGCAGCGACGTTTTACCGTGATCGACATGGCCCATCACGGTCACAACCGGCGCCCGCGGCCGCAGTTTGCTCTCATCAAGTTCGGTCCCCAGCAGAGCCTCTTCCGGGTTCTCTGCCACGGTCTTGGGGGTATGCCCCATCTCCTCAACCACCAGCACTGCGGTGTCCTGGTCTAACATCTCGTTGATGGTGGCCATGGTGCCCATGCCCATCAGAACCTTGATCACTTCACCTGCCTTGACCGTCATCTTGCGCGCTAGGTCAGACACGGAAATGGTGTCGCCGATCTCAACCTCGTGAACGATCTTCTCGGTCGGCTGGGCGAACTCGTGGATCGGCCTCGACCGGGTGGGAGCTGGCCGCAATTTGCGCCGGGCCGCACGAACCTGGCGCTCCTTCACTTCTGACTTCTGCCGCCGGTCTTTGTCCTTGACTGGCTTGGCGCCCTTTTTAGCTCGGGCGGCGTCATCCGATTCCGGCGGCGGCAGGGGGATCTCGGACACCGGAGGAGTTTCAACTGCGGGGGTGGTTACCGCCTCAACCTCCTTCTGCTCTTCTGGGAGCGCATCCGCCTCAGCAGCCGGAGTCTCCACCACCTCAGGCTCGACCTCGGCAGCGGTTACCTCGGGAGCCAACCCCTCAGCCCCCGAATCAACCTCGGCTTCAACGGTCTCTTCTGCGGGCGGCTCACCTTCGTTCAACAGACTTCGTTTGACGTAGGTGCGTTTTTTTCGGACAACCACGTTGACCTTGCGGGCGGAGGGCTTGGCCCGTCCCACCGGACCTCTGCTCGCCGGCGCGCGCTGCTTCAGCTCGCTGGTTTCCCGACGCTCCAGAGTCACCCGGGCAGGTTTGCCGCTGGCATCTGTCGCACCGGCCTTGTGGCTACGCCGGAGAAATCCCAGCAATGCCGACTTCTCGTCATCACTGATCACACTCTCGGCAGTTTTGTTCTCCACCCCGGCCGCTGCCAGCTGTTCAATCAACAGCTGTACCGGCGTATTTACGACCTTGGCGAAATCCTTTACGGAAACTTCAGACATCAGTTTTTCCCGGGCCCCTGTCAGCCTTCTTCTTCCGTGAACCAGTCCGCCCGGGCGGCCATTATCAAGCTACCTGCGAACTCTTCAGTCATGCCTTCAACATCCATCAGATCATCGACTGACTGCTCGGCAAGATCTTCCTTCGTCACAATTTCATGCTCAGCCAACAGCAACCCCAGGCGCTCGTCAACCTGCTCCATCGCCAGCAGATCTGCCGCCGGCTTGGATTTATCAAGCTTCTCTTCCCTGGAAATTTCGAGAGTGATGGCAATATCCTGAGCCCGTCCACGCAACGCTTCCAGCTCTTCCTGCTCAATCGATTCAATTTCCAGCAGCTCCGCCATCGGCACATAGGCGACCTCCTCAATGCTGGAGAATCCAGCTTCGATTAACGCGGTGGCCACATCGGCATCGACTTCCAGCTGTTCCATCAAGGATTCAATCAGCTCGGTAACCTCCCGTTCAGCTTTCTCCTCCGCCTCCTGCTCGCTGAGGATATTCAACTGCCAGCCTGTCAGCTGAGCGGCCAGACGTACGTTCTGCCCGCCCCGGCCGATGGCCAGGGAGAGCTGCTCCTCCTCCACCGCGACATCCATGCTGTTGTTCTCTTCATCCACATAGATTGAGGCGATGGATGCCGGTGACAAGGCGTTGATGACAAACTGTGCCGGGGTCTCATCCCAGAGGGTGATATCCACACGCTCGCCACCCAACTCGTTAGAGACACTCTGCACCCGGGTGCCGTGCATGCCGACGCAAGCACCGATCGGATCGATCCGCTTATCCAGGGCGCGCACTGCTATTTTTGCCCGCAGACCCGGATCCCTGGCCGCCGCAACCACGTCTATCAGGCCATCCGCCACCTCGGGCACTTCCCGGCGAAACAGTTCAATCACCAGTTGCGGGGCAGTCCGGGTGACCAGCAGCTGAGGCCCTCTGGGCTCAGGGTTGACTGAATCAAGCAACACCCTCAGCCGGTCACCAATCCGAACATGCTCACTCGGCAGCATATCCTCGCGGCGCAACAGGGCCTCCACATTGCCGCCAAGATCCAGTACCGCGCTGCCCCGTTCCATACGTTTAACCGCCGCACTGAGCATC
>JAKLLR010000022.1 GCA_022014175.1 Gammaproteobacteria bacterium
TCTCTGGCCCCTACCAGGCTATTTTCAGACAGATCGTCGAGGGGGTCGAGGGCAGTTACTCGGGCGCCGTCGTCCGCCTGCCAGTATCGGCCAATGATCCCGCGAGCGTCGCCAGTGTCAGTCGGGCGATGGCCAGGAATCCCGATTCTGTGATCGCACTGGGGCAAACAGCGCTGGATCTGCTTGAGCCGATTCACGGCGATGTGCCGCTTGTAACGGGTGCGGTACTGGCGCCACCAAGCACGGATAGCGGTCTTGCGGCGGGTATCAGTCTCGCACCGGACCCGGACGTACTTTTCAGGCATCTCAGTAACATGGTGCCTGCGGTGACCGAGGTCCATGTGGTGGTTGATCGGGCCCGCCTGGCGTGGCTGATAAGCCATGCGGAGGTGGTCGCTGCGAAATACAAGATGACCCTGCGTGTGCATGATGTGGGGGATCTGGTCAGTGCGGCCAAGAAATATCGGGAACTGCTGGCAAGCATGGAGAGCATGGCCGGAGCGATCTGGTTGTTGACGGACAGCGGGGCGCTGGACAATAAAAACGTGCTGCCCCTGGTGTTGCGTAAAGCCTGGGACCGCAATCTGGTGGTATTTTCCAGTAGCCTGGCCCACGTGAATCGGGGGGCGCTGTTTGCGTTCTATCCGGACCACTACGCCATGGGTGCCAGCCTGGTATCCCTGACCCGCCTGCAACAGCAGAGTCCGGGACAACCGGTGTCTGGACTATTGCCGCTAAAGGATCTTCGACTCGCGGTTAATTCACGCACCGCAAGCCATCTGGGTTTGCGGGTCGATCTTGAAGCGGTTGCCCGGGACGGTCTGGTCTTTCCATGGCAGCGATAATGAGCATGGGACAGCACAGTTGGTTTGCGTGGGTGCGGGAGCGGGTTGCCGCGCTGGGTTTCCGCAGCCAGCTTCTGATAACCATTGGCGTCGGCGTCATGTTGCTTTCGGTCACCACGTCCGTTGCCATCTCCTGGACTGCTACTCAGGCGGCGCATAAGGATTTTATCGAGCAAGGTCTGAGGGTCACGGAGCAGTTGGCGGACCAGAGCGCGCTGGCGCTGGTGTACGAGGCGCCAGAGAATGCGATGGACATTGTGACGGCGACGTTGGCATTCCCCAATGTCAGCGCAGTGGAACTTTATCGCCCGAATCACCAGCCACTGCTGGAGCGCGGCGTGTTCCAGCACGCGCCCGCTTCAACGGCATGGGACGCCGAGGGGGCTGTGCTGGAAATTGAGTCCAGCCGTGCCTGGTATTTCATCACCCCGGTCTATCTGGGCGCAGGGGTCAGTGACGGCTCGCCCTTTGGTGCTGAAGTCAGCGACAAGGAACTGGTGGGTTACGTCCGTCTGGCGTTGAGTAAGTCTGCGTTGCATTTGATGACCGCGCGGCTGTTTTTTACCAATGTGGTGATTTCCGTCTCTTTCGCGCTGATTCTGGTGCTGCTGTTGAATGGGGTGACCAGGCGGTTGACTAACCCCCTGCTGGGTCTGGCAAAAATCATGCAGCGGGCGGAGTCTGGAGAGACCGGCGTCCGTGCCAGCCTTGGCGGGCCGACGGATATTCAGCGGATGGAACGGGCCTTCAACCGGATGATGGGGCATTTGGAGGAGCGCGAGATCGCCCTCAAGCAGGCCCGGGACGGCGCCCTGGCCTCCGCCCGCGCCAAAGCCGAGTTTGCCGCCAATGTCAGTCATGAGCTGCGGACCCCGCTCAACGGGGTTCTGGGCATGATGCAACTACTGAAAGAGACCGGGTTGTCCAAGCAGCAACGGGAGTATGTCTCGGTGGCTGATACCTCGGGTCAGACCTTGCTGGCCCTGATCAGCGATATTCTTGATTTCTCAAAGGCCGATGCCAGCAAGCTGGAGCTGGAGCAGATCGAGTTCAGCCTGCTGGAGAAGATCGAGAATACGGTGATGGTCTTCGCCGATCCGGCCCATCGCAAATCACTGGAACTGGTCGCCCGGATTGCAGATGATGTCCCCGCCTGGGTGACCGGAGACCCGACCCGGGTCGGCCAGGTGCTGAGCAATCTGCTGGCGAACGCCATCAAATTTACTGATAAGGGCGAAATTCAGGTGAACGTGAGCCTGGTCTCGACCCGGGACATTGAGGCGTTGACCCGATTTGAAGTGACAGATAGCGGAGTCGGGATCAATCCGGAGGTGCAGGAGGCGGTTTTTGACTCCTTCACCCAGGCCGACGGGTCTACCACCCGACAATATGGTGGCTCCGGGCTGGGGCTTTCGATCTGCCGCCAGTTGGTGGAGTTGATGGGAGGTGAGATTGGCGTCACCAGTGAGCCAGGGGTTGGCAGTACCTTCTGGTTCGAAGTGCCATTTGTGGCCGGGTCGGGCCAGGGTTCAATTGGCCAGCGGGCGACCCGTCAGCTTGCCGGCATGCTGGCGTTGGTGGTGGATGAGCACGAGCCCACTCGTGGCGCTGTGGCGGATATGTTGCGCCGGGCCGGTGCCGCCGAGACACTGCAGGCAGCGACAGGCGGGGAAGCCCTGGCCCTTCTCGGGCGTGAGCAGGAGAACCGCCCGGAGCGCAGCGTGCTCGCGGTTCTCGGCGGCCGCTTTGAGGATATGGTGGCGATGGATCTGGCCCGGTATCTGCGTAAAGCCCAGGTAGCAGGGGATCATCGACTCTGGGTGCTGGTCAGTGGTGACAGGGAGGAGGTCACGGAGGGGCTGATCGATGACTGGATTGACCGCCCGATTCGTCAGACCCAGCTCATGACCACCCTGGATTCACTGTTGACCGGGGAGGTTGAGACGTTTCCCCCCACGGTACAGCCAGGCCGGGTCGCCGTTGCCGGGCAATCGGTGCTGGTGGTGGAAGATAATCGGGCCAACCAGATGGTGGCTGAGGGGCTGCTGCAGCGGCTGGGTTGCGAGGTCACGGTGGTGGAGAATGGCCTTGAGGCGGTTGCGGCGGTAGAGGCGCAGCAGTTCAGCCTGGTATTCATGGACTGCAATATGCCCGAGCTCGATGGTTACGGTGCGACCCGTGCGATTCATGAGCGGTTCGGTCTCGACAAGGCTCCGCCGATTGTGGCCATGACCGCCAATACCCGGGATGAGGATATACAGAAGTGCCGGGCCGCCGGCATGTCCGATTACCTGGGGAAACCGGTGCGGCTGGATGGGCTTCGGGCCATGCTTGAGAAATGGATTCGGGTCGAGAGTGTGGCCAATTTACCGACTGATGTTGAGATGGAAGTTGATGTGGCCGCAGAGTCCGGAGTGCTGGATCAGGCCGTAATCGGTGATCTCAAAGAGGCTATGGGCTCTGATTTTGCTGAAGTGGTCGAAGCGTATCTTGAGGACGCCGCGACCTACGTCGATGACCTGGGTGTTGCCGTGGTGGCTTTGCAGTATGAACAGGTCAAAAGACTGGCCCACATTCTAAAGGGCAGCTCAAAGAATATGGGTGCAGAGCACGTTGCCGGTCTGGCCCGGGCGCTGGAGGACTGGGCCGGGGCGGGTTTGCCAGGCAGTGCGGGTGCGCAACAGCTGCTGGCAGAGCTGGGCGTGGCCTTTGCTGCGGTTGAGAAGAGCCTCGCTCTGGAAGTGGGTTTGGTTTCCGGAAGCAGCGCGGTATTTATCGATTCCGACGCCCCCCTGGTGCTGATCGTTGAGGATGATCGCAGTACCCGGATTTCACTGCGTCGGGCGCTGGAGCGGGACGGCTATCGGGTTGAGGAGGCGGTTAATGGTCGCGAAGCGATTGGTACCTATCAGAGTGTCAATCCCGATCTGGTCTTGATGGATGCCATCATGCCGGTGATGGACGGCTTCGCCACCTGCGCCAGCATTCAGGGGCTGCCGGGTAGCCATCACGCCCCAATTTTAATGATTACAGCCCTGGACGATGAGGTCTCGGTGGAGCGCGCCTTCCGGGCCGGTGCAGCTGATTTTATTCCCAAGCCAATCAATCTGGCGGTTCTTCGGCAGCGTCTGCGGCGGGTTCATACCGCCCGCGAGTCAGAAAAGCATGTCCGGCGTCTGGCTTACCACGATAGCCTGACGGGCCTGGCCAACCGTACAGCCTTTCAGGAGCGACTGCAGCAGCAGCTGGAGCGCGCCCGCCGGAACAGCGAGTTGGTGGCTGTGCTGTTCCTGGATCTGGACCGGTTCAAACTTATTAACGACTCTCTCGGCCACGATGTTGGCGACGAGCTCCTGACTCAGCTGGCGGAGCGGGTCAGTGGTTGCCTGCGTACCGGTGACAATTTTGCCCGGCTCGGTGGAGACGAGTTCACCATCAGCTTGCGGATTGCCAGCCAGGGTTCCGCCACGGAGGTGGCGGAAAAGATATTGATGGTGCTGGCGGCCCCGTTCCATCTGGCCGCGCGGGAGATTTTTGTCACCTACAGTATCGGGGTCTCCCTGTTCCCCGAGGATGGCGCCACTGTCGAAGATCTGTTGAAAAACGCGGATGCCGCCATGTACCGGGCCAAGGAGAGTGGCGGCAACACCTTCAACTATTACCACAGCGAAATGACTGTGGCGGTGAGTCAGCGGCTGCAACTTGAGCAGGATCTGCGGGAGGCCGTTAGCGAAGGCCAGCTGGTGCTACATTACCAGCCGCAAATGGAGCTCAGCAGTGGTCGGATCATCGGCTCCGAGGCGCTGGTTCGCTGGAACCACCCAGAGCGGGGGCTGGTGCCGCCGGATGAGTTCATCCCCATGGCCGAGGATACCGGAATCATCAAAGCCCTCGGTGAGTGGGTATTGCGTTCCGCTTGCGCCCAGGCCCAGCAGTGGCAGGCTAAGGGGCTAGAACCGATGCAGATCTCTGTGAACGTCTCCGGGCGGCAGCTGCGCGAGCCGGATTTTTCAGAGCGGGTCATCCGCTGTCTTGAGGAGACCGGCTTGGAGGCTCGCTACCTCGAACTAGAGATCACCGAAACGGTGATTATGGAGAACGCGGAGGCCTGTATTGTCAGCCTGCTTGAGCTGCGGGATCAGGGCATTCGTATCATCATCGACGACTTTGGAACCGGTTACTCCTCCCTAGGATACCTTAAGCATTTTCCGGTTAGCCTGCTCAAAATTGATCGCTCTTTTGTCAGTGATATTCCCCGGGATAAAGATGACGCCGCAATCACCTCCGGTGTGATTGCCCTGGCCCGGAATCTGGGCCTGAAGGTCGTGGCCGAAGGGGTGGAGACCCAGGAGCAACTGGATTTTCTCCGAGCCCACAACTGCGACATGATCCAGGGCTATTTTCTGAGTCGTCCGCTGCCGGCCGACCGGTTCGAAGAGTGGTATCGCCAGCAGTCCGCGGAGCGGCGTAGTAACCCCCGCACCTGACTGTCGACCTATCTTCCTGAACGTGGTGCCCCGATCAGGATTCGAACCTGAGACCTTCCCCTTAGGAGGGGGACGCTCTATCCAGCTGAGCTACCGAGGCCGATGGATGGTGGAGCCGAGGAGGATCGAACTCCCGACCTCCGCATTGCGAACGCGGCGCTCTCCCAGCTGAGCTACGGCCCCACAGTATCAAGACCCGCGCAACCTGAACTCTGTTCAGGCCCGGGGGTCGAGAGCTTGTGAATTCTATCACCCGATGTATATTTACCGCCATTACTCCGGTTTTGAATGGCCGGTGACAGAGGAGGAAAAGGATGAAAAAGCGTCACTTGGTAATCGTGTTTCTGATGTTCTACGGGTCGTTGGCATTGGCTGCTGAGACTATCATGGCGACTGCAACACAGCGTGATGCTGTATTTGAGCGGGGCATCGCTCTGTTCGAGGGGAGTCAGTTTGAGCAGGCGCTCGATCTGATCAGACCCTTGGCCGAGAGCGGCCATGCCAATGCCCAGTATCAGATGGGCCTGATGTACACCTGGGGGGTCGGTGTGCCCCAGGATGAGACCCTGGCCCAGGGGTGGTACACCAAGGCGTTCGAGCGAATCCGGGTCAATGCAGAGCGAGGCGATGGCGAAGCCATGGCAGACTTGGGGCTGATGCTGGACGAAGGCCAGGGCGTTGGTCGGGACGTTGATGCCGCGCTAAGTTGGCTGAAAAAGGGGATTGAGGTGGATAACCCCAGTGCGATTGCTTACATGGGAGACATGTACCTCTACGGTCACGGTGTGCCCCAAAGTATAAGCGAGGCGCTGAACTGGTACCGGCAGTCCGCCGACCTTGGGAACGATTACGCGTTAACAATGTTACGGCGACTGGAAGAGACCATGGCAGTCAGTGGCGGCGGTTGTTCTGGTGCTGGCTGCTAGTCCGCCTGGACAGAGGTGAGGGGCTGTTCCCGGTGCGGAAAATGGGCGGTTGGACGCTAGCGCTTGACCATCGTGCTCTATTTGCTGGTGGGTGTCGGAGTTGGCCTGCTTTCGGGAACCCTCGGGCTTGGCGGCGGCGTGATTATCGTTCCCGCACTGCACTACCTGTTTACCAGCAGTGAGATACCCTCGGCCTACGTGATGCACTTTGCGGTCGGGACCTCCCTGGCCGTCATTCTGCCCACGTCGATTGTCTCCACCTATTTTCATCATCGCCGGGGCGCGGTGTTGTGGTCGGTATTGCGCGCGCTCGGGTTGGGAATCCTGCTCGGCTCCGCGGCGGGTGCGGTGGTTGCCGGTAGTCTGCCCAGCGCGCTGCTGGCTCAGCTCTTCGGATTGTTTTTGATTGCGGTGGCGATCTACACCTTTTTTCGCCCGGGTCAGCCGGATAATCCGGGTGCCATGCCCGGTTTGATGCCGCTGTTTGGTGTCGGGGGACTGATCGGTTCACTCTCCGCGATTCTGGGGATTGGTGGCGGCAGCATGACCGTACCCTTCCTGAGTTTCTGCGGGGTGGATATGCGTCGGGCAGTGGCGACTTCCGCTGCCTGTGGTTTGTTGATCGCCCTGGCGGGGGGCATCGGCTTTGCTTTGGCCGGCGGTTTTTATGCGGAGGTTCCGGCAGGGGCGACGGGTTTTGTCTATTGGCCCGCTTTTCTGGGTATTGCGACCAGCAGCATGCTGGTGGCACCTGCCGGGGCCCGGCTGGCGCACTGGCTACCGGTTATTCTGCTCAAGCGGCTGTTTATGTTCGGGCTGCTGGTGCTGGGTCTGCGGATGGTCTGGCCTTGAGCCGCTGGAGCTCCACAAAGCAGTAACCATGGGGGTTGATTGCATCCGCGTCGAAGCAGCTGCGGTTGCTTTCACGCCACTCGTTGGGGTCATAGTCCGGGAAGTGGCGGTCTCCCTCTACCGCCGCGTCCACCAGGGTGAGGTAGAGGCGATCAGCCTGGGGCAGGGCCTGCCGGGAAAGTTGCTCTCCGCCAATGATCATGACTTCTGGAGTATCACCTGCTGCAGCGATGCCTTCGGCCAGGCTCTGGGCCACGCAACAGCCCGGGGCCTGGAAATTCGGATTGGTGCTGATCACGATATTCAGCCGTTCAGGCAGGGGGCGACCGATGGACTCGTAGGTGGCACGACCCATGATGATCGGCTTGCCCAGCGTGAGTTTGCGAAACTGTTTCAAGTCTGCGGGCAGGTGCCAGGGGAGCTCGCCATTAACCCCGATGACCCGGTTGCGGGCGACCGCAGCAATCAGCGAGAGTCTCATTAGACTGCGACCGGCGCCTTGATAGGGTCGTGGGCCTGGTAGTTGAGCAGCTCAAAATCTGCAAAGCTGAAGTCGTCGATGTTTTTGATCTGCGGGTTAAGCCGTATCTGCGGCAGCTGCCGCGGGTTGCGCGTGAGCTGCAGGTCAGCCTGTTGCAGATGATTGGTGTAGAGGTGGGCATCACCCAGAGTGTGAATAAACTCTCCGGGCTGGTAACCGGTGACCTGGGCGACCATCATTGTCAGCAGGGCGTAGGAGGCGATGTTGAAGGGTACCCCTAGGAAAATATCCGCACTGCGCTGATAGAGCTGGCAGGAGAGCCGGCCCTCCGCCACATAGAACTGGAACAGCAGATGGCAGGGGGGCAGCGCCATCTGGTCGACCAGGGCGACATTCCAGGCGCTGACCAGCAGGCGGCGGGAGTCTGGAGTCTGGCGAATATTCGAAACCACCTGGGCGATTTGATCAATGGTGCCGCCGTCGTAGTCGGGCCAGGAGCGCCACTGGCTGCCGTAGACTGGCCCCAGTTCGCCCCTGGTATCGGCCCACTCGTCCCAGATCGAGACGCCGTTGTCCTGCAGGTAGCGGACGTTGGTCTCGCCCTGAAGAAACCAGAGGAGCTCGTGAATAATGGATTTCAGATGCACCCGCTTGGTGGTCACCAGGGGGAACCCCTGAGCCAGATTGAAGCGCATTTGATGACCAAAAATGCTGAGTGTGCCGGTGCCGGTGCGGTCCGTCTTGGGTACGCCCTGATGGCGCACCTGAGCCATGAGATCAAGGTACTGCTGCATTCCGTTATTATGCACCGGGCCGGGTGTAATGCGGAGGATGTTATCCTTTGCGCCGTTCGAAAAACAGAATGCCCTCCCATGCAAATTACCCTCAATGGCGACAGCAAAATCCTCGATGATGACTGCTCTGTGCTGGGGTTGTTGGAGCAGCTCGGCCTGGTGGGGCGGCGGATTGCGGTCGAAATTAATTTGGAGATTCTCCCAGCCAGTCAGCATTCACTGCATCGACTCTCTGAAGGGGACCGGGTTGAAATCATTCAGGCCATCGGTGGGGGCTAAGCGATGGTGAGTCGCACGGTACGGAAATGAGAATTGGTTGAGTATGAACACTGAAACAGACCCCTTGATTATTGCGGGCCAGAGTTATGGTTCGCGTCTGCTGGTGGGAACCGGCAAATACCAGGATATGGCTGAGACCGATGCGGCGATCAGCGCCAGCGGTGCAGAAATCGTCACCCTGGCCATTCGGCGGGTGAACATCGGTCAGAACCCGGACGAGCCCAATCTGCTGGAGGTGATCAGTCCCGACCGCTACACCCTCCTGCCCAACACCGCAGGCTGTTATACCGCCGAGGATGCGGTCAGAACCTGTCGTCTGGCCCGGGAGTTGCTGAATGGCCACTCCCTGGTAAAACTGGAGGTGCTGGGGGATGAAAAAACTCTCTATCCGGATGTGACTGCAACCCTGGCAGCTTGCGAGATTCTGGTGGCGGATGGTTTCCAGGTGATGGTCTACACCTCCGATGACCCGATTTTGGCCAAGCGGTTTGAGGAGATGGGCTGTGTCGCGGTAATGCCACTGGCGGCTCCGATTGGCTCCGGACTGGGTGTGCGCAACCCTTACAACATCAGGCTGATCGTAGAGAATGCGACCGTGCCGATACTGGTTGATGCGGGGGTGGGTACCGCCAGTGATGCGGCGATCGCCATGGAGTTGGGTTGCGACGGGGTGTTGATGAATACCGCGATTGCGGGGGCCAAATCCCCGGTTCTGATGGCCAGTGCCATGGGTAAGGCGGTGGAGGCAGGTCGCGAGGCTTACCGGGCCGGACGCATACCCCGCAAGGCTTATGCTTCTGCCTCGTCACCCATTGACGGTCTGTTTTTCTAACTGCATATGAGTTCAGACGTTTTGACTTCAGCGGCCACTGGCGACTCCAGTGGGCGCCGCTCGATCCGCAGCTATGTCCTGCGGGCGGGTCGGATGACTAACGCCCAGCGGCTGGCGCTGGATGAGCTGAGCGATGTGTATGGCATCTCTTCTGAGGCCCCCCGGCCTCTGGATTTCGATCAACTCTTCGGTCGTTCCGCTCCCCGGGTGCTTGATATCGGTTTCGGCGTAGGTGATGCCCTGGTAGAGATGGCCAGCGCTAATTCAGACCAGGATTTCATCGGTGTGGATGTCTTTCGGGGCGGAGTTGGCAATCTCTATCGGCAGCTGGCAGAGCGGCAGCTGACCAATGTGCGTGCGGTCTGTGATGATGCGGTGGATCTGCTGAAGCAGCAGATCGCGCCGGGCAGTCTGAACCGGGTCAATCTGTTCTTTCCGGACCCCTGGCCCAAGGCCAAACACCACAAACGTCGTCTGGTGCAGGCGCCGTTCCTGGAGTTGATTCGCAGCCGCGTCGCGGTGGGTGGCCATATTCATCTGGCCACCGACTGGGCCGAATATGCAGAGTTTATGCTGGCGCAGATCGCCCAGGTTGAGGGGCTACGCAACACTGCCGGAGAGGGCCAATACGCCGCCAGACCTGCCAGCCGTCCCCTGACCAAATATGAAAGACGGGGGCAGCGCCTCGGCCATACCGTGGTGGACCTGGTTCTCGAAGTTGAGGCGGTTTAGACGGCTTAACCCCGCCTGAGAACGTCGATCCGCTCTGCCAGGGGCGGGTGGGACATAAACAGCCGTTTGAATCCACTACCGCCTCCGGATATGCCGAAGGCCGCCATCTCGTCCGGCAGCTGACCGGGTTCAGACTGGGCCTGTAGTCGTTGCAGTGCGGCGATCATCTTGTTGCGGCCTGCAAGCTGGGCACCGCCCGCATCCGCCCGATACTCCCGTCTGCGGCTGAACCACATCACAATAACACTGGCGACAATGCCCAGCAGCATCTGTGCGGCCATGTAGACCATGAAAAACCCGATGCCGGTGCCCCGTTCGTTTTTGAAAACCACCCGGTCCACCAGCCGACCGATGATATGGGCGAGGAAGATTACAAAGGTATTCAGAATGCCCTGCAACAGCGAGAGGGTGACCATGTCGCCGTTGGCCACATGGGTGATCTCATGGGCCAGTACGGCTTCCGCTTCATCCCGGGTCATCTGATTAAGCAGCCCCCGACTGACCGCCACCAGCGCCTTGTTACGTGACATGCCGGTGGCGAAGGCATTGACCTCAGCCCCAGGGTAGATCGCCACCTCCGGCATGCCGATGCCAGCGACACGGGCCTGCCGTTCGACGGTCGTGGTAAGCCAGCGCTCTTCTTCGGTGCGGGGCTGCTGAATCACCTGTGCCCCGGTCATCCGTTTGGCCATGAATTTTGACAGGGCGAGGGAGATGAAGGACCCTCCCATGCCGAAAACTGCGGCCATGATCAGCAGGCCGCTATAGTTCATGCCCTGCTCGGCGAGGTAGACGTCCAGGCCGAGTAGCTGGACTACAGTGCCGAGTACAAAGAGTACCGCCAGATTGGTGGCGAGAAACAGAAAAATGCGGCTCATTGAAATGGGTCTCCAGGGTTCCCGGTGGGTAGTCGTTACCCTCTGTTATGTGGGCGTTGCTATCGACTTCAAGACGGGTCAGCGGGAATCAGCGCTATTCCGGTGGGATTCTGGAATCCCCGGGGCAGCTTGTTGCCACGGCGACCTCTTTGGCCTTGATAGGCATCGATATCGCCGGGCTTGAGGGTGAATTGCCGCTTGCCCGCGATGACTGAGACTTTGTCGTCGGGGCAGAGTGCAACGATCCCTAACAGGGATTCTCCCTTCCTGGCCGCTATATCCATCAGTTTGACGCCTTTGCCCCGATTGAGTTCCGGCAGTTCGCTGGAATCCACCGCCAGCAGGCGACCATCGCTGCTGAGACAGGCGACTCTGGTAATGCCATCGGGCTGAACCACCTGGGGGGGCAGAATTTTTGAGCCTGACGGCAGCGAGAGGGCGGCTTTGCCGGCCCGGTTTTTACCGATCAGGGCGGCGTATTCGGCGAAAAAGCCGTAACCAGCGCTGGATCCTAACAGTACGTGGTGGCCGTTCTGGCCCGCAATAATCGCTTCGAAGCTGGTGCCCTGAGGTGGGTTTAGCCGTCCCGTCAGGGGTTCGCCCTGGCCCCGGGCAGAGGGCAGGCCATGGCCACTCAGGGTATAGCTTCGGCCCTGTGAGTCAAAGACTAGAAGCTGTTGATTGCTGCGGGCCTTGCAGGCCGCCTGAAGTTCGTCTCCGCTGCGGTAATTCAGGCTTTCCGGGTCAACGTCATGCCCTTTTGCAGCGCGGATCCAGCCCATCTTCGACAGCACCACGGTCAGCGGCTCGGTGGGCATCAAATCCGCCTCTTCCAGAGCTTTGGCGCTGTTTCGGCTGACGAGTGGAGAGCGGCGCTCATCGCCGTACTGGGCCGCATCCTCGGCTATCTCCCGGCTGATGAGATTCTTCAGTTTGCGCTCTGAAGCCAGTAGTGCGTCCAGATGGTCCCGCTCTTTTTCGAGCGCCTGCTGCTCCGCTTCGATCTTAATCTGCTCCAGTTTGGCCAGATGCCGCAGTTTCAGCTCGAGGATCGCCTCCGCCTGCCGATCACTGAGACTGAACCGCTCCATCAACACCGGTTTGGGTTTGTCCTCACTGCGAATGATCGCGATCACTTCATCAATGTTGAGGTGGGCGATCAGCAACCCGGTGAGGATGTGTAACCGGTCCAGTACCTTGTCGAGCCGGAACTGTAGCCGTCGGCGTACGGTCTGTTGGCGGAACTGTAGCCATTCACCGAGTAGCTCGGGCAGGTTTTTCACCTTCGGTCGGCCATCCAGGCCGATCAGGTTTAAATTGACCCGATAGCTCTTTTCCAGGTCCGTCGTGGCGAACAGATGTCCCATCAGCGCATCGGTATTGACCCTGCGGGAGCGGGGAATAATGACCAGCCGTGTTGGGTTCTCGTGATCGGACTCGTCTCTCAAATCCTCAACCAGAGGCAGCTTTTTGGCTCGCATCTGATCCGCGATCTGCTCCAGAATCCGGGCCCCGGAGGCCTGATAGGGCAGGGCGTCCACCACAATACCCCCCTCTTCGACCTGATAGGTCGCCCTCAGTCGCAGGGAGCCAGCCCCGGTTTCGTAGAGTTTCTGTAGCTCCTCCTTCGGGGTGATGATCTCCGCGCTGACCGGGAAGTCCGGCCCCGGCATGTATTCGCAGAGTTCGACCGCAGTGGCTTTGGGGTGGCGCAGCAGATGCAGGCAGGCGTTGGCGACCTCCCGCAGGTTGTGTGGCGGAATATCGGTGGACATGCCGACGGCGATGCCGTGGCTACCGTTCAAGAGTACGTTGGGCAGCCGTGCCGGCAGCCATTTCGGCTCCTCCAGAGTGCCGTCAAAGTTGGGCGCCCAGTCAACCGTGCCCTGGTTGCTCTCCTCCAGCAGCAGACGGGCGTAAGCAGCCAGCCGTGCCTCTGTGTAGCGCATGGCGGCGAATGATTTGGGGTCATCCAGCGAGCCCCAGTTGCCCTGGCCGTCGATCAGCGGGTAGCGATAGGAGAAGGGCTGGGCCATCAACACCATCGCTTCGTAGCAGGCGCTATCACCGTGGGGGTGGTATTTGCCGAGCACATCACCGACGGTGCGGGCGGATTTTTTATGTTTGGCGTCGCTGCCCAGGTGCAGTTCCGACATAGCGTAGACGAGGCGCCTCTGCACTGGTTTCAGGCCATCCGAGATATGGGGCAGGGCCCGGTCCAGGATGACGTACATGGAGTAACCCAGGTAGGCCTTTTCGGTGAATTGACGGATCGGCAGCTGTTCGTTGCCGTGCTGGTCGTAATCGGTCACGGTGTCTCCTGAGGTCAGACCAGGTCGCCGTTGGCTTCGAGCCAGCTGCGGCGATCTGCGGCGCGGTTCTTGGCCAGCAGCATAGTCATTAACTGCTCCGAGGCAGTCTCCTCATCAATGGTGAGTTGCACCAGTCGACGGGTGTCCGGGGCGATGGTGGTCTCCCGCAGCTGCAGGGGGTTCATTTCGCCAAGCCCTTTGAATCGCTGTACCGAGGCTTTGCCCCGGCGCTTTTCAGCTTCGAGACGGTCCATTACCCCCTGCTTTTCATCCTCGTCCAGGGCGTAAAATACCTCTTTGCCGATGTCGATACGGTAGAGGGGCGGCATTGCGATATAGATATGGCCTGCGGCCACCAGTGGCCGGAAGTGGCGCATAAACAGGGCGCAGATCAGGGTGGCGATGTGGGCGCCGTCAGAGTCGGCATCGGCCAGTACGCAGATCTTGCCGTAGCGCAGCCCGGAGAGGTCGTCGGATCCCGGGTCTACGCCAATGGCGACGGCGATGTCGTGGACCTCCTGGGACGCCAGGACCTGTCCCGGGTCCACCTCCCAGGTATTCAGAATCTTTCCCCGTAGCGGCAGGATGGCCTGGTACTCACGGTCTCTCGCCTGCTTGGCGGAGCCGCCAGCGGAGTCCCCCTCTACCAGAAAGAGTTCGCTCTGGTTGATGTCCTGACTGAGGCAGTCTGCCAGCTTGCCGGGCAGGGCCGGGCCGCTGGTGATTTTTTTTCGGGTTACGGTGCGGCTGGCTTTCTGCCGCTGCTGGGCGTGGCGGATGACCAGTTCAGCGAGCTGCTCACCAATCTCCGTATGACGGTTGAGCCAGAGACTGAAGCTGTCTTTTACCACCCCTGAGACGAAGGGTGCGCACTCCCGGGACGAGAGCCGTTCTTTGGTCTGGCCACTGAACTGGGGCTCTTCGAGTTTAACCGAGAGCACATAGCAGCAGTTGTCCCAGACATCTTCCGGGCTGATGCGGATGCCCCGAGGCAACAGATTGCGGAACTCGCAGAACTCCCGGATCGCATCGGTCAGGCCGCTGCGCAGACCATTGGTGTGGGTGCCCCCCTGGGGGGTGTGGATCAGATTGACATAACTTTCGGTGACTGGCTCCCCGCGCTCCGGCAGCCAGGCAACCGCCCAATCCACCATCTCGTGCTCGCTGGCCATTTGGCCATCGAAAGGTTCGCCGGGCAGGGTGGGCTGATCCCCCAGAGTGGTGGCGAGATACTCGCTGAGGCCGGCCTTGTAGAGCCACTGGTCCTGGGTGTCGCTGGCTTCATCCAGCAGGGTGATCTCCAGACCCGGGCAGAGCACGGCCTTGGCCCGCAGCTGCTGGCGCAGGCGGGAGAGGGAGAATTTGGGAGTATCGAAGAATTTGGGGTCAGGCCAGAACCTGATGCAGGTGCCCGTATTGCGCAGTCCCACGCTGCCGATGATGGTGAGTTCGCTGGTGGGTACGCCATCAGCGAACTCCATCTGGTAGCGATGGCCATCCCGTCGGACCTCCGCTACCAGTCGGTTCGACAACGCGTTGACCACAGAGACTCCGACGCCGTGCAGACCGCCGGAGAAGCGGTAGTTCTTGCCGGAGAATTTCCCGCCGGCGTGCAGGTAGGTGAGGATCACCTGCAGGGCCGGCAGCCCTTCGACAGGATGCAGATCCACCGGCATGCCGCGACCATTATCGGTGACGCTGAGGCTGCCATCACGATGGGTGATGACATCGACCCGGCTGGCGTGTCCGGCAATGGCTTCGTCGACGCTGTTGTCGACCACTTCCTGAGCTAGATGGTTGGGTCGTTCGGTCTGGGTGTACATGCCCGGACGCTTGCGTACCGGATCCAGACCTTTCAGTACCTCGATATCTTCGGCGTTATAGCTCGTTTGGCTGGCCATTCACTACAGGTAGTCAGAAAAAATGCGCCCCGAGTCTACCTGGGACGATTCGGACCCAAGCTTAGCACGCAGAGAGGCTCAGGCAGACGACTGCTCAGGCGACCTGAACGGGGATTTCGGTGTTGGTGTGGCTGACCCGATTGGTCGAATCGACATACACCAGTCTGGGTCTGTAGCTGGCGAGCTCTTTGGCATCGTAACCGCCATAGGCTGCGACGATGATCAGGTCGCCGACGCTGACCTTGTGGGCGGCGGCCCCGTTGACGGAGATAACACCAGAGTCCCTTTCGGCACGAATGGCGTAGGTGCTGAAGCGTTCGCCATTGGTGATATCGTAGATCTCAATCTGCTCGTACTCTCGGATACCCGAAGCCTCGAGCAGCGCATCGTCGATCGCGCAGGACCCCTCGTAGTCGAGCTCCACACGGTTAATAGTGGCGCGGTGGATTTTTGCCTTCAGCATCTGGGTGATCATTCGCCCTGCCGTCCCTGTCTTTTTGCTGCCCCGGTCTTGCCGTCCGTGGCCGAGCTAAGGTTATGAAAAATATAGAGTTTTATTGTTTTTCGCGGAGGATTGTACCCACGGGACGGACAAGACTACTACTGATCCAGAAAAAATGCGAATTTTCAGCTCGCGGTTGTGACCACCAGATTGTCGATGAGCCGAACATTGCCCAGCCAGGCCGCAATCAGCACCACAAAGACTGAATCAGTCTCGCATGGAGTGGTTAGCTTGGGGGTTCGAACCTCCAGGTACTCGACCCTGAATTCCAGTTTTGCCAGGCGGTCTGAAGCCGTCTGGCAGAGCGACTGGAAATCCCGTTCACCCTGTTCAAGGGCCTCACCAATCCGGCTGAGGCTTCGATAGAGTTCCGGTGCCAGCTGCAGTTGGGATTCGCTCAGTCGGCTGTTTCTCGAACTGAGGGCCAGGCCGGAGTCCGCCCGGGCGGTCGGGGCGGGCAGAATCGAGAGTGGGAAAGCGAGTTCCCGCACCAGGGTCTGGATGACCGCCAGCTGCTGGTAATCCTTCTGACCGAAAATCGCAACGTCCGGCCCCACCATGTTGAACAGCTTGCTCACGACCGTGGCCACGCCCCGAAAGTGCCCGGGCCGTTCAACTCCTTCCAGTGGCTCGGAGATTCCCGCGACATCCACATAACTCAGCATGTTCAACCCACCCGGATACATCTCGTCATCGCTGGGGGCAAACAGCAGATGGGCGCCCCGCTCCGCTAACAGGCGGGAGTCCCCCTCAAGGGTTCTGGGGTAAGCGGCGAAGTCATCCGCCCGGTTGAACTGGGTCGGGTTCACATAAATGCTCACCACCACACAGTCTGCCGCGCTCAGGGCCTGATCAACCAGTTTCAGATGGCCTTCGTGGATGCTGCCCATGGTGGGAATCAGGGCAATTCGCTGATCCCGATTGCGCCGTTCGTGCAGTGCGGAGCGAAGCGCCTTGACCTGGTGGATGGTCCGCATCAGTCGTAGCAGTGTTCGCTGGCGGGGAACTCGCCGCTCTTGACCGCCTGCAGGTAGGCGTCAACTGCGGCCTGGATGCCGCTGGTACCCTGGGTGAAATCCCGGGTGAACTTCGGTGGCGTACCATAGATGCCTAGCATGTCCTGTAGCACCAGGACCTGGCCGTCACATTCAGGTCCGGCACCGATGCCGATGGTCGGAATGGTCAAAGATTCGGTCACGCTCCGGGCCAGAGCCCGGGGAATGGCTTCGAGTACGATCATCGCCGCCCCCGCCTGCTGCAGGGCCAGTGCGCCGACCTTGAGTTGCTCCGCGCCATCTGCATCTCTCCCCTGAACCCGATAGCCGCCGAATTGGTGCACGGACTGGGGTGTCAGTCCGATATGGCCACAGACCGGAATACCCCGGGCCACCAGAAACTCTACCGTAGGCGCCATCAGTTCACCCCCTTCCAGTTTCACCATATGGGCTCGGCCCTGTTTCATCAGCGCGCCGGCACTGCGCAACGCCTGCTCGGGGCTCTCCTGGTAACTCATAAACGGGAGGTCGGCGATCAGCAGGGCCCGCTGGCTGCCCCTGGCAACACAGCGGCTGTGGTAGCACATGTCGTCCAGCGTAACGGGCAGGGTGGATTCGTGTCCCTGCACCACCATACCGAGGGAGTCGCCGATCAGAATGGCGTCGATGCCAGCCTGGTCGAGCACCTGGGCAAAGCCGGCGTCATAGGCGGTCAGGCAGGTAATTTTGTCGCCGGCCGCCTTCATTTTTGCGACGGTGTTGGTGGTGACGCGCTGGCTCATGATCAAGCCCTCAGCTGGGGTGACACGGGCGCGCATTGTTGCAGATATCGGGGGGCAGTTACAGTCTGTTCGAGGGCGCGATCCCGGGGGTTTGGAGCTAAAGTCGGATCAGCTCATGGTCATTGCAGCTCTGTAGTAGGAGCTGCACCGGACCCTGACCTGGAATGAGCAGGCCGGGGTTGAGATCAAACAGGGGTTGCAGCACAAAATTGCGTAGATGAATTCCGGGGTGGGGCAGCGTGAGCTCATCGCTATTGATCTGCTCGTGGCCATAGATCAACAGGTCCAGGTCGATCTGCCGGGGCCCCCAGTGGGTGGCGCCATCGCCGCCCCGGATTCTGCCTTGGTTCCGCTCGATCTGGAGCAGCTGGTGTAACAGTTTCAGCGGCGAGAGAGCGCTCTCGGCCTCGACCGCACAGTTGATGAATTCAGGCTGGTTGGCGGGCCCCATCGGCGGGTTTCGATAGAGCGGCGAGCTGCGCAACAGGGTTGTTTCAGGCAGCTGCTTGATCGCTTCGCAGGCCCGGCGGATTTGGGATTCCGGGTCATCCAGGTTGCTACCTAGGCCGATATAGCAGCGGGTTCGGGTCACTGCTCAGAGATCTGGGGTGTCGCCTTTTTGCGGCGGGGCTTCCGTTTCCGACGGCCTGGAGCTGGGGGCAGCCCCTGTTGCATCTGTTGGCGGCGCTCATCGCTCGCCTCCTGGAACTCCGTCCACCAGTCGCACAACTCCTGAAGTGGCTCGCCAGCCTCGTTCCGGAGCAGCAGAAAGTCGTAGGCGGCCCGAAACCGGGGGTGGCTCAGTAGTCGATAGGGCCGTTGTCCCTGTCGCTGATGCAGACGCCACTGCAGGGACCAGATCTCCCGCATCGGAATGCCAAAACGCTTCGGTAGCGCGGCGCCCTCGGCGGGGTTGGTGATTTGCTGTTCCTGGGCCAGCAGCAGGGATTCCTGGGGCGATTTCCCAGCCTCCAGATGTTTTTCCATGGCGTGATGGACCGGCCCCCACTGGATCGCTGCGAACAGGAAGGCGGGCGTCACCGGCTTACCGGCTGCGATCCGTTCGTCGGTGTTGCGAAAAGCCAGATCAAGCAGCATCGACTCCTCCGGCTGAAACTCTTCGGAAGTGGCGTAGGGAAACAGGTAGTGGAACAGGTCGTAGTCGCAGAGCAGCTCATCGCTGGCTTCGGCATGGCCGGAAAGAAATAGCTTCAGGCTCTCGTCAAACAGTCGGGCCGGGGGCACTTCTCTGAGTAGTGGCGCCAGCTCGTAGATGGGGTTTGCGGTGTCCGGATCAATATTGAAGCCAAGCTTTGCGGCGAAGCGTACCGCCCTGAGCATCCGCACCGGATCTTCCCGGTAACGCGCCGCCGGGTCGCCAATGAGGCGCAATAGATTGGCCTGGATGTCTTGGAATCCCCCGACATCGTCGATGATGTTTTCTGTTTCGGGGTCGTAATAGAGGGCGTTGGCAGTGAAGTCCCGGCGCAGTGCATCTTCATGCCGATCGCCGTAGACGTTGTCGCGCAGGATGCGTCCGCCTGAGCTCAGGCTGCGATCATTGTCCTCCTCTGGTGGGGTCTGGGCGCGGAAGGTCGCGACTTCGATAATGTCGCGACCAGCATAGACATGGGCAAGTCGAAAGCGCCGCCCGATCAGGCGGCAGCGCCGTTTAAACAGCAGTTTGACCTCGTCGGGCAGGGCGCTGGTGGCGACGTCGAAATCCTTCGGTATGGCGTTCTGCAGCAGGTCACGAATGCTACCGCCCACCAGATAGGCTTCATAACCGGCATCTCTCAGTTCGGCAATGATTCCAATGACTTCCGGGTCGATCTGGTCCTGGGTAATTCGGTGACGGTCTGGCGGGATGATGGCCGGGTCGGGCATAGCGGTACGGGTGCCTGATAGAGGGTAAACCCCTTAGTTTACGGCAAGTTGGCGTGCTATACTCCCGCGCCCACTGCGGCTCCCTTCGTCTAGTGGTCCAGGACACCGCCCTCTCACGGCGGGAACAGGGGTTCGAGTCCCCTAGGGAGCACCACGCCGGGTAAGTCTGCGCAGCCTGTCATGTCCTGTGGCTGATTGTTCTGCTATCTGCTCGGTCTCTTCTGTCGTGCCACTGATTCCTCGGAGGCTGTGCCCCGCTGCTCAGTTCATTCTGGCATTGCTGACTAACGACATCGGATGCCCATAATCTTTGGGCGGGATTTTGAGCCTGATTATTGTGTGGCTTCTGCAGCCATAAAGGGAACTTGCGCCTGATATCGGTTACGGGGCCGGTGCGTCGCAAGGCGACCGACTGGGGGCGCTGGCCTTGAGTCTTGTTGCTCGGTACCGGCGGTGCGCAGCGGTTGCCTGTTGGCGTCGGGAGAGCCCATAATCGGGCGCCGGTGGTGCTCGTACAGTAATGATATTCAAGAGGTGAGTTGAGATGTCTGAAGTCAGGGTTTACCCGGTGCCGACAGCGGTAGCGGCCCATGCGCATATCAACAAGGCGACCTACGAGGAGATGTACCACCGTTCGGTCACCGACCGGGAGTCGTTCTGGGCCGAACAGGCGGGGTTGTTCCTCGACTGGTTCACACCCTGGAACCGGGTGGTGCATGAGGATCTGAGCAAGGGCGATATCCGCTGGTTTGAGGGCGGCAGTCTGAACGTCTCATACAACTGCCTGGACCGTCACCTGAAGACCCGGGGGGAGCAGATCGCGATCATCTGGGAGGGGGACGATCCGGCGGAGTCCCGCAGCATCACCTACCGGGCGTTGCACAACGAAGTCTGTCGGCTGGCCAACGGGCTGAAAGCCCGTGGTGTACAGGCCGGTGACCGGGTCTGCATCTACATGCCGATGGTGCCCGAAGCGGCAGTGGCCATGTTGGCCTGTACCCGCATTGGTGCGATCCATTCGGTGGTGTTTGGGGGCTTCTCTCCCGAGGCGCTGAAGGACCGGATTCAGGACTCGGAGTGCGGCCTCGTGATTACCGCGGATGAGGGGGTTCGGGGTGGCAAGAGCATCCCCCTCAAAGCATCGGTGGATACCGCAGTGAGTCAGTGCCCCAGCGTACACTCCGTGGTGGTGCTGCGCCGGACCGGTAGCGATGTGGCCTGGATGGAGGGGCGGGACGTCTGGTATCACGAACTGCTGGCGGCCTCGACCGTGGAGTCCCCCGCAGTGCCAATGGATGCCGAAGATCCCCTGTTTATCCTCTACACCTCCGGCTCCACCGGCAAACCCAAGGGTGTTCTGCACACCACTGCGGGTTATCTGCTTGAAGCGGCGATGACCCATAAGTACGTATTTGATTATCACGATGGTGATATCTACTGGTGTACCGCGGACGTGGGCTGGGTCACGGGTCACAGCTATATCGTCTACGGACCCCTGGCCAACGGCGCCACCACCCTGATGTTCGAGGGGGTACCGAACTATCCGGACAGCAGCCGTTTCTGGCAGGTGGTGGATAAACATCAGGTTAATATTTTTTACACAGCGCCTACCGCTATACGGGCGTTGATGCGGGATGGTGACGGGCCGGTGAACTCCACCAGGCGGGACTCTCTCCGACTCCTGGGGTCCGTCGGCGAGCCCATCAATCCCGAGGCCTGGGAGTGGTACTACCACGTGGTTGGTAATGAGCGGTGTCCGATCGTGGATACCTGGTGGCAGACCGAGACCGGCGGCATCATGATCACACCGCTGCCGGGGGCGACCGACCTGAAGCCGGGCTCTGCTACCCTGCCATTTTTCGGTGTGGAGCTGGAGCTGGTGGATGGGGAGGGTAATGTTCTCGAAGGTGAGGCCGAGGGCAACCTCTGTATCTCCCGGTCCTGGCCAGGTATGTTGCGAGGGGTCTATGGTGACCATCGGCGGTTTGTCGAGACCTACCTGAGCACCTACCCGGGCAAATATTTCACCGGTGATGGCTGTCGCCGGGATGCAGACGGTTACTACTGGATCACCGGTCGGGTGGATGATGTGATCAACGTCTCCGGTCACCGCATGGGCACTGCCGAAGTGGAAAGCGCTCTAGTGCTGCACCACGATATTGCTGAAGCGGCGGTGGTGGGTTATCCCCACGACATCAAAGGCCAGGGGATCTACGCCTATGTCACGCCGGTGGTTGGGGTGGAGCCGAGTGAAGCGCTGCAGCAGGAGCTGGTGGCGCTGGTGCGCCAGGAGATTGGCCCCATCGCCACACCGGATGCCATTCAGTGGGCGCCTGGCCTGCCAAAAACCCGTTCCGGCAAGATCATGCGCAGGATTCTGCGCAAAATCGCTGCGGATGATGTGGCCAGTATCGGGGATACCTCGACTCTGGCGGATCCTGCGGTGGTGGAAGAGTTAATTGCCAGCCGGGTGGCCGACTAGCGGCTGGAGCTCCGGGCCAGGAGGAGTTCCGCGAAGGTCGGCGCACCCCGGTGAATGTTGCGGTGTAGCTTGCCGGTAACCTCGATGGTCAAATCACTCTCCGGGAAGACCCGGCAGGCGAGGGCCGCGCCGGCCTGTTCAGCTTCAACGGTGATGTGCTCCCGGCTCATCTTGCCCCGGCGGCACTGGCCCGCGGTAATCCGGATTTCGCAGACCCCGCAGCCGCCGGAGTAGCAGCCCTCCGGAATTCCCTTGCGACCCAAGCGTGACATCGCCTTCAGTACAGTTTCGCCTTCGCGGCACTCAAACTGCTCGCGGGTGGATGCAAGGGTGATGGTGTGGGTTGTGCTCACAGGGCCAGCGGTCGGGTCGGGAAATGGAGAGACGAATGATACAATACGCGCCCATTTTGGACCCGACAGCTTTGGAGCAGTAATGGCTTACGACAAGATCCAGGTACCCACCGATGGCGAGAAAATAACCGCCAACGCCGACAACAGCCTCAACGTGCCGGACCATCCGATCATTCCCTTCATCGAAGGTGACGGCATCGGCGTTGACGTGACCCCGCCCATGATCAAGGTCGTCGATCAGGCGGTTGCAAAAGCCTATGGTGGTCGCCGCAAAATCGCCTGGATGGAGATCTACGCTGGCGAGAAGGCAGTTGCAACCTACGGCGGCGAAACCTGGATGCCTGACGAAACCCTCGACGCCATGCGTGAATTCCTGGTTGGTATTAAAGGCCCGTTGACCACCCCTGTTGGCGGTGGTTTCCGCTCACTTAACGTCGCCCTGAGGCAGGAGCTGGATCTTTACACCTGCCTGCGGCCGGTGCGGTACTACCCGGGTACGCCCAGCCCCCTGAAAGAGCCGGAAAACACCGATATGGTGATCTACCGGGAAAACTCTGAAGACATCTACGCCGGGATCGAATTCCAGGCTGGCACGCCGGAAGTGAAAAAAGTCATCGACTTCCTGCAGGGCGAGATGGGCGTGACCAAGATTCGCTTCCCCGAGACCTCAGGCATCGGCATCAAACCGGTTTCGTCAGACGGTACCAAACGGCTGGTGCGCGCCGCGATTCGTTATGCCATCAACAATGATCGTGACTCCGTGACCCTCGTACACAAGGGCAACATCATGAAGTTTACCGAAGGTGCCTTCAAAGACTGGGGTTATGAACTGGCCAAAGAGGAGTTTGGTGCAGTGGAGATCGACGGCGGCCCGTGGTGCAGCTTCAAGAGTCCAAAGACCGGCAAAGAGATCATCGTTAAAGACGTGATCGCCGACGCCATGTTGCAGCAGATCTTGCTGCGACCGAAAGAGTACGACGTCATCGCCACCCTGAATCTTAACGGTGACTACATTTCTGACGCCCTGGCCGCCCAGGTCGGCGGTATCGGCATTGCGCCCGGGGCCAACCTCTCCGATACCATCGGCCTGTTCGAAGCCACCCACGGTACCGCTCCGAAATACGCTGGCAAAAATATGTCTAACCCCGGTTCGTTGATCCTCTCCGCCGAGATGATGCTGCGCCACATGGGCTGGATCGAGGCGGCGGATCTGATCGTTAAGGGCCTCGGCGGTGCGATCACCGCCAAAACGGTCACCTATGATTTTGACCGGTTGATGGAGGGTGCGACCAAGCTCGGCAGCGCTGAATTTGGCGACGCGATTGTCGCTAATATGTAGCGCTCCCCGGCGTTCTGGAAAAACAGAAAGGGCGCTCTAATCGGCGCCCTTTTTTTGCGGAATTGGTTCAGGCCACGGTTGCCGTGGAATGATCGATGCCTAACTCGGTAACGATTGGAGAAACTCCACGCAGCGCTGTTCAGCCCAGTAATCTCCCTGGGGATGGTCCTGCATAAAACCGACATGGCCGCCGTAGTCGCTGTATTGCAGCTGTAATTTATGGTTGTTGATCTCATCGGCCCTGGGGTAGCACTGTTCGCTCAGAAACGGATCATCTCGGGCGCTGAGCAGCAGCGTGGGGTGGTTGATGTCTGTCAGAAACTGTCTGGAACTGCTCTGCCGGTAATACTCTTCGGCGCTATCGAAGCCGTGAAGCGGGGCGGTGTAGCGGTGATCAAATTCACGGACGCTGCGGCAGCGGGGCAGTTTGTTCACCCCCAGCGCCTGTTTGACCAGCTCGCGTTTTGCCACCATTTTCTGATGCAGGCTGCGCAAAAATCGTCGCTGATAGATCCAGTTCTGTGGTTCGTTCAAGCGGTCGCAACAACCGGAGAGATCGCAGGGGGGCGAAATGGCGACACTGCCGCTGAGCTGTTGAGGGGGGTTGCTGTTCGGCTCTCCCAGGTATTTGAGTAGTAAATTACCACCGAGACTGAAACCGACCAGTGCAAGCTGCCGATATCGACCACCGGCCAAAACATGGTCGATCACTTCGGCCAGATCGTCAGTTGCACCGCTATGGTAAGCCCGGGCCAGCAGGTTGGGCGCGCCGCTACAGCCGCGAAAATGATAGGCAGCCACATCCCAGCCAGTGGTTGAGCAGGCCCGAGCCATGCCTTTCATGTAGTGGGTATTGCTGCTTCCCTCCAGACCATGACAGAGCAGCACCAGCCGAGAATAACTTGCGGTTAGCCAGTCCAGGTCGATGAAGTCATCATCCCGGGTGGTGATTCGTTCACGCCGCCAGTCGACCCCGGTTACTCGGCGAAACAGGGTCGGGACAATGGTCTGGAAATGGCCGGATCGGGCCAGTCCGGTGGTGGTGTAGCGGGGTTGACTGGCCATGTTTGGGATCTGGCTACGAAGTTGCCAAGGAGAGACGGTGGCTGAGTGACCAGATTCCGACGACCCATGGCAGAACCTGTTTACTCATTTGCCGGGGTCGCAGAACAGACCGGGCAGGCCGGGTCCTGGTTCAAACGGATGGTTTGGAACTCCATGGTGAGGGCATCGAACAACAG
>JAKLLR010000023.1 GCA_022014175.1 Gammaproteobacteria bacterium
CCGCCGCTGCGGGCAGGCTTCTCAGTGGCCATATTGACCTTGAGGGGACGGCCACCCAGATCCTGTCCGTTCAGCTCCAGCGCTTTTTCGGCTGACTGCTGAGCAGCAAAAGTGATGAACCCGAATCCCTTCGGTCGGCCGGTGTCCCGGTCCATGATCATCGCCAGATCTTCGATCTCGCCGTAGGGTTCAAACAGGTCACGCAACTGCGCTTCGTCAACACTATAGTGAAAGTTGCCGACATAGATTTTGTTTTGCTGCATTTAGGATTCCAAAAATTAAAATAACATTCACACGCGACAATGGGGCCGGTGGCCCCATGTGCGTTGCATTCGCGCTGGTTTAATCCCTCAAACTGGCTGTCTGAAAGAGCGCTCACAGTCCGCCATGATTGGCGAGAAATTTGACCAAGCCGTGGAAGTCTAGCACCTATGGCCGTTAATAGTTGAACGCGCGGGTCCGATATGGATGGATTTTTTATTTGGCGGGTGGGGCAAACTGTACGGATTGATGGCAACGAGTCGGTCGTTTGTGGAGGTTGCCGCTCATTTTTGAACGACGGCCTGAAATGTGAGCAGTTGAGCGGGAGTGTTTGAGGTGGGATTACATCATCACGAAGAGCATGTCGCCGGTGATCGGCGCATCGTCTGGGCGATCGCAGTCAATCTGTTACTCACCCTGGTACAGAGTGTCGGCGGGCTATTGGCCGGCAGTCTGGCGCTGGTGGCTGATGCCATTCACAACCTGAGTGACGCTTTTGCGCTGGTGATTGCCTTCGGTGCTCGACGACTGGCTCGTCGGCCCGCAGATGATCGCATGACTTTTGGTTATGCCCGGGCGGAAATTGTTGCAGCATTGATTAACTACACGACTCTGATTTTATTGGGTCTTTATCTGACCTATGAGGCGGTCTGGCGATTTATCGAGCCGCAGCCGGTAGAGGGCTGGATTGTGGTTTTTATTGCCGGGGCGGCTTTGCTGGTGGATGCGCTGACCGCGCTCCTGACCTATTCGATGTCAAAGCAGAGTCTGAATATTCGCGCTGCTTTCCTGCACAATCTGGCGGATGCCCTGGCATCTGTTGGTGTGATTCTGGCGGGTGTGGTCATTCTGATTTACGACTGGACCCTGATTGACCCGCTGGTGACCCTGATGATTGCGGGCTACATTCTTTGGCAGTCGGTTCTGGAGATCAGGGCGGTTATACACATGCTCATGCTTGGGACCCCCCATGAGGTTGACGCGTCTGAATTGATTGGAGCCGTACGGGGGCTGGATGGGGTGGTCGATATGCACCACATTCACCTGTGGGAGATGGCTGAGCATCAGAGCTCCCTGGAGGCGCACATCGTTGTGCGGGATGACGACTGGGCGGATGCGGAGTCGATCCGGCAACGTATCGGAACATTGCTGGCGCAGCGCTTCGATTTGTTTCACGTCACTATTGAACTGGAGAGTGAAAGCGGTGGCTGCCGGAGCCTGGATAGCTCAAGCCACTGTAATCAGGTTCCAGCGAACCTGTCGAGGTAGGCGTTCGGGCGCCACTGGGTTCTGCGCAGTGGTCAGAGGCGATGCTAATTCCAGGTCAACTTCAGGCGGGCAAACAGACTGCGTTCGGTCTGGGCCGCCAGATAGAGGTCACCGATGGTTTCAAGGTGATCTGGGTCCAGCAGATTTCGTCCGATGAGTTCAAGTGAAAGATCCGCAGTCAGGGGCACGCCTAGGCGCAGATCAAGCGTCCAGTACTGTTCAATGTTGAGGCGGTCGACCTGATCGACGAAGCGGACCGTGGTATCGAGCTCTGTCTCTTTTGGCAGATCAAGAGACAATATGGCGCTAAAGAGATTGGCGGGGGTGGTATCGGGCCAGTAGAAATTAATACCCTCGTCCTTCCGGGCGCTGTGGGAGTCAGAAGAGAACTGGGTCGATAGTTCGCTGTGGCTGTAGCTTGCTCGCAGTTGGGCAGTCGAATTGATTTGCCACTCTGCTGCGAGCTCTCCGCCCCAGATCTTGGCTTCGCTGGAATCGCTGCCGGTAGAGGGGATGATAATGGTGCCCCCCGTCAGCGTCGGAGTACCAAGAACCACGCCAATCAGGTCGTCGTAATCGTTGTAGTAGGTGGCCAGGTCGAAACGCAGGTTAGATCGGGCCTGCCAGCGGGCACCCCATTCGAAGGAGAGACTGGTTTCGTTGCCGAATTCGGGACCGTTTCTCGAAACCAGAACCGTCGGCAGGGGATTGCTACCAAAATCCAGCTGCATCGCCAGATCCTCTTCCATTCTTGAGGGGCTGCGCACGGCGCGGGTTACTGCACCCCAGAACGAGAGTGTAGGGCTCGAATCAAACAGCAATCGTGCGGTGGGCTGCACCTGAAATCCGGTGCGGTTGCGCTGCTCCAGGCGGGCTCCGAATTCCGCTGTCAGTTTTTGGCTGAGCTTGAACTCATCATCAATGAAACCCGAATAGATGTATTCCGTTCGTTTCGGCGGCTGAAACCCGAATGCCGGGTTCTCCGGGCTCTTGCTGTATATCCGCCTGAACCCGATTCCGGTTATCAGATTGTGACGCCCGATCTGTTGTTGATATTTAGCATCCAGATCGAACTGCTGACGTCGCTCCCGGATCAGCAACCCCCTGTTGTTTACCCAGCTGTAGCGCGACTCCAGCTCGAGCTCCTGACCCTCTTGCCAGCGGTGTTGCCAGTTGCCCTGTAGAGCGGTCTGTGAGATCTCCGTCGTACCCTGATTGACGTTTGCTCCCTGCTTTGGAATGAACCAGTTGCCAAAACTGCCCCGACCGAGGTGAGAGTCGTTGGCGTCCAACCGGAACCTGAACTGATCCTGGCCACCGTCGCTCCAAACCAATTCGGCGCCGGCACGGGTACTCTGCCATTGATCAAACTCTGCATTATTTTTAGGCGCATCGACGAGCCCGGCACTCTGGGTTGTGCGGTCTGCATAGGCCTGGTACATCAGGTTGTTCGTCACTACACCGCCTTGCCGAACCGAGATAGAGTCGGGGCTGTTTTGCCCAGCCAGCATTTCCAGAGCGCCGCCCCGATCTTCTGTGGCATCCCGGGTGATGATATTGATGACGCCGTTTGTCGCGTTGTCACCCCAGAGCGTGCCCCCGGGGCCACGAATGATTTCGATCCGCTTGATCTGGCTGAGCGGCACATCCAGTCCGGCATGATAATTAGCATCCGGCACAAACCGGTAGATGTCCCGGCCATCAATCAGGATCAACACACCCCGTGAAAAACGGGTACCGAAACCCCGGAACGAGATTACCCATTTGCTGGCGTTGATCTGCGCGACGTAGACCCCCGGTACCGTTCGCAACAGATCGGGAATGGTCGCTGCACCGGAGCGGCGGATCTGCTCCGCAGTCAATACGGTCACCGCTGCGGCAGTGTCTGTAAGGGCTTCGGTCCGGCGGGATACCGAGGCGATCTCCACCGCCATCAGCTGTTCGAGATCCATATCAAACAGATCCTCTGCGCCATTGGCGGAATCCAGGGCGGCCAGTCCGACAACGGCGGAGAGGAGCAGGCGGGTACTGCCAAACCACAGTATTTTCCTCAACCTGTGCGTGGCGTCCAATGCCATTAATCTGGTCCCGTTCCCTGGATTTTTATTTTTGACGGTGGATGCTAACCCAAGGCTGGAACCGGGTCCACTGAATGGCGGTATTTCCGTAGAGCAGGGCATTTGTTAGGGTAGACCGGCTCGGTTTCCCTTGTATCTGTCCCGCCCAGCGGGAAGTTGCATATCAGGCAATATCCGGAAGAGGAGGCACCCTATGCTGCGGCTCTGGCTTGAGAGTCTCTGGCGGTTTGTGGCGTTCAGCGGGCGGGGCCTGGCGAGCGCAATCACCGGATTTCGCTTGAAGAGCCTGGCGGCCATGCTGGTTTTTCTACCCCTCTTCGCAGTTCTGCAGATGCTGCACTGGCTTGGATTCCTGTTGGATGAGCTGTGCTTCCCCGGTTATCGGAAAGTGCCGGTAAATGATCCGGTGTTCGTTCTGGGGGTACCCCGGAGCGGTACTACTCATCTCCATCGGGTGCTCGCGGCAGATGACCGTTACACCACCTTCACGACCTGGGAGTGTCTGTTCGCGCCGTCGATCGCAGAGCGCAAGCTCTGGAGTAGTCTTAGCCGGATAGACCGCCTCTTTGGCCGCCCGTTGCATCGGCTGCTGGGCTGGATCACCCGCCGGGTCAGCGGTGGGCTTAAGGATGTGCATGCGGTGGATCTGAAGGCCCCGGAGGAGGATTATCTGGTGTTGCTACCTGTGCTCGCCTGTTTCATTCTGGTGATTCCGTTTCCGTCTGCAGATTTCCTTTGGCGCATGGGGCTGTTCGACCAGGGCTTGCCGCTACCACAGCGAACCCGATTGATGAATTATTACCGGCGGTGCCTGCAGAAGCACCTCTATTTTCATGGTGCCGACAAACATATTTTGTCAAAAAATGCGGCATTTGCGTCGTTGTCCGGCTCACTACTCGAGCGGTTTCCAGGTGCTCGGGTTTTCTGTTGCTGGCGTTCCCCCCTGGAGACTGTGCCATCCCAGTTGAGTTCAATCAGCGGTTCTGCGGCACTCTTTGGCCACCCGGTCGATGGTCGCTTCCGCAGTCAGATGCTCGACATGCTGGCCTTTGGCTACGAGAATTTGCAACGGGTCGGGGCGGCTGCGGCGGCGGATCGCTGGGTGACCCTGCCCATGGCCGCGCTCAACCAGGGGCTTGCGGCGACCATAGCAGCCGCCTACCAGCAACTGGGTCTGGATATGAGCGAGGAGTTCAGAATGAATCTGGCTGCATTGCAGCGCGGTGCAAGCAGTTATCGCTCCGCCCACGCCTATACGGCGGAGCAATACGGTTTGACCGCCGACGAGATTCAAACGCGATTCGCCCACGCTTACGATCCGCCAAAGCTGTTATCGGTGGTCTGATCCACTATGAAGCCAACCACAGAGATGCCCCCGTCTTCTGGCTTGCCGGACCCCACTGGGGCAGACTCCCTGCGGATCGCGATCCTGTCCGACGCGGGCTCCGAACGAAACGGGGTGGGTGCCTACTACTATGATCTGGTGGCCCAGTTGCAGGGGCAGGTGGCCGTGATTGAACTGATTGGCCCGGGTGTGGCCGACGGGGTTTGGGATGGGCGACTCTCCATGGGACTGCCCGGTGATTCGACCCAACGGCTGATTCTGCCGCCGCTGCGCAAGATTAATCGCGCGTTACAGCGGCTGAACCCCCAGGTGATCGTGGTGCCGACCCCCGGACCCTACGGTTTGCTGGGCTGGTGGTATGCCCGTCGACATCGGGCGCGGCTGATTATGGGGCTGCACACCCATTTTGAATCCCTGGCCGAGCTCTACTGGAATCGGGTTCTGGGAGGAGTCAATCGGGCCTATTTCAACTTCTCGAATGGCCTGCTGCTAAAAGAAGCGGCGCTGGTTTTGGCCAACTCGGAGCATATGGTTGAAACCGCCAGAGAGATGGGTGCAAGGGATATCGAGCTCATTGGTACGCCGTTGCCTACCGAGTTTGTGGAGAAGCCGCTGCCCCCCTCCGACGGCTCAATCATACGGGTGCTGTTTGCGGGTCGGCTGGCGGCTGAGAAGAACGTGGAGCACGTGCTCGAGGCAGCTGAGAGACTGCCGCATCTGGAGTTTTCAATCGCGGGCGACGGGCCTCTTCGAGCCCGGGTTGAGGAGAAGGCCCGGGCGCTGCGCAACCTGCGTGTCCTGGGCTGGCTGAATCGTGGCGATATGCTGGAGGTGATGGATGCTTGTGATGTCCTGGTGTTGCCATCCAGCGTGGAGACCTTCGGCACCATTGCACTGGAAGCGATGGTGCGGGGGCGCGTAGCTCTGGTCTCTTTGGGCTGCGGTATTGTGGAGTGGGACTCGCTGAACCCTGGTCTCTGCACAATTGAACCGGGGGAGTCGGTTACCACAGCGTTGCAGCGGCTTTTCGCCCTGTCGGCTGCCGAGCGCCTGGGAATTGGTCGCACAGCCCGCGCAGCGGCGGTTGAACTGAATCAGTGGAATTTGCAGCGCTGGCTGGAGGTTCTGCTGGCGGTTCGGGGTGAGGATGATTGAGCGGCAGGCAGGGGTATTGCTCTCAATTCATGATGTGATGCCGGAGAGTCTGGACCGGGTCGAAGCACTGCTGCAACTGCTGCCACAAACCCCCTTGCCGCCAGTGATGTTACTGGCGGTGCCCGGGCGGCCCTGGGCGCAGGCTGATCTGGCCCGCCTGCGGAGCTGGCTGGAGCGGGGCTGTCAGCTGGCAGGCCATGGCTGGCACCACCATGCCAGCGTTATTCGGGGTTTTCGACACCGGCTACATGCGGCGCTGATCTCTAAGGATGTCGCTGAACACCTGGCCCTGTCAGAAGCCGAAATCGTGGATCTGCTGCAGGCCAGTTACCGCTGGTTCCATCAGCACGACCTGCCGTCGCCCAGCCTCTACGTGCCACCCGCCTGGGCCCTGGGACGTATCAGCCGGAGGGCTCTGGCATTGGCACCCTATCGCTATTACGAATCTCTTGCCGGGCTCTACGATAGTGAAATGGAGCACTTTCAGCCGCTACCACTGGTAGGCTACGAAGCGCCCGACCGTTGGCAGGCTGTGGCGCTCACTGCCTGGAACGGTTTGAATCGGGGCCTGGGGTGTTGGCTATCGCCATTGCGACTGTCGATTCATCCGGGAGATCTGGAGTTCTGGTTGGGCAACTCCCTGCGTCGCCGCCTGTCCGATTTGCCCGATGTGGTGAGCTATCCGGCCTAGGTGTATTAGTTTGCCCAACACATCAGTGGATGGCGGCCCGGACCAGTGACTACCGGGCCTGTTCTACAACTGTTTGCCAGCCATGCTCTCAATTGATAGGCTGAGAACAGTTATTTAACGGGTTTTGATGGTCATCCGTGAGTCGCTAATCAAGCTGTTATGAATTTCGGGCGTCTACTCAATTTGGGTTTGATACTGCTGCTGGTGCTGGCAGCTCAACCCTGTGTCACCGCCGCAGTGGCGGATCAGGATGCGGCTGGTCGCCACTGTCCGGCCTGCCCGGAGCATGAATCAGAGCAGCAAACCCCGGATTGCGACACCCTCTCCAGTGAGTCTCTCTGTCGCCATCAGCTGTTGACCGGTGGGGATGGGGTGATTGGTGGGGAATCGATCAGGGCACTGTCGTTGCATGATCATGTTCTGCCAACCTCGGCAGCGCCCTGGCTGGGGCTGCGGGCAGCCCGGTTTGTCCGGATCTCACCTCCGGATTACCCGGATCTGTTGGCGGACCCGCCCCTTCACCTGAGGCACCGCGTCTTTCTGATTTAGCGAACCCTTCGTCGTCGCCGTTGTTTTATCGGTTTCGTTGGAGGAGTTCGTGTCATGTCTCAGGCTGTTTCTGCTGTTTTCTGCCGGTTTACGGCGACCCTAAAACCCTCTCTGCTGTGGTTGGCTCTGCTTTGCCCGTTGCAGGGGTATGCTGCAGATCCGACTCTGCCCCTGACCCTTGCCGAAGTGGAACAACTGGCCCTGGAGTCCGAGCCCGGCCAGCGGGCGCTGATCGAGCAGAGCCGTTCCATGGAAGCCCGCGCAGTGGCGGCGGGGGCATTGCCGGATCCTCAGCTCCGCCTGGGTGTCGCCAATTTTCCGATTGAGTCCGGTGGCTTCACCACCGAGGGTATGACCCAGTTGGTGTTTGGGCTGCGCCAGCAGATCCCTGGTGGCGGGAGATTGAAGGCCCGGACCCAGGGGTTGCAAGCGCAGGCCCTGGCCCTGGACGAATCTGCGGAAGCTCGCGGCCGCCAGAGCCTGTTGCTGGCCCGCCAGGCCTGGTTTGAACTCTGGTACTGGCAGCAGGCCGCAGCTCTGGTGAAAGAGACTCAGCCCCAGGTCGCTCATCTGGCGGAGATCACCCGTTCCCTCTACCGGGTTGGTCGTAAGAATCAGCAGGACCTGCTGCATGCGGAGTTGCAGCTGGAGCGACTGGATGACCGCCTGGCTCAGATTGATGATGGCGCCCGCCAGACCCGGGCGAATCTGGCCTGGTGGATCGGTGTGGAGGCCGCTGCCCGGAGGCTGCCGGACGCCCTGCCGCAGTGGCCGGCATTACCGGACGAGGATCTGCTGGTTCAGGGGTTGGCTCAGCATCCCGAACTCGCCGCCGCAGAGGCGCAGATCGCGGCCAGGAAAGCAGAAGTTGACGAGGCGGAGGCCCGTTATCACCCGGACTGGGCGGTGGATCTGAATTACGGATTGCGCAACGGCAGCTTGCCCAGTGGCGAGCCCCGGTCGGATTTTCTTAGTCTGATGCTCTCTTTTGATCTGCCACTGTTTCCCGCGCGAAGGCAGGATCAACGCCTGCAGAGTGCCGCCAGTGAAGCCCGTTCCGCCGGTTTCAATCGGCAGGCCCTGCAGCGTCGCCTGAGCAGTGAACTGGAACGAGAGCTGCAAGCCTGGCGCACACTGGATCGGCGGATCGACCACTATGACAAGCGGATTCTCGGACTGGCAGACGATCAGGCGGAGGCCGCGCTGGCGGCCTACCAGAGCGAAGCGGGGGATTTCGCCGAAGTGTTGCGAACCACTGTGGGCCAGATGGAGATACGTCTGGAGTACAGTCGGCTGACGGTGGCGAGGGCTCAGGCTCACAGCCGCCTGGTTGAACTGGGAGGTGTCGAATGAAGATGCCGTTAATTTTGCTTGTTTTGGGGGTTGGTCTGCTGCTGGGTGTTTTGCTGCAGCGGACGCTGCTTACCGATGAAGCCGTGACCGGGAGAGATGTCCCGGAGAGCGCTGAGGAAGTCCTCTACTGGGTCGCCCCGATGGACCCGAATTATCGTCGGGATGAGCCCGGAAAATCGCCCATGGGCATGGATCTGGTGCCGGTTTACGGCACGCCGACCGACTCATCTGACTCGGTTGATGGACCGGGTCTGGTCCGTATTTCACCTGCTGTCATCAACAATCTTGGGGTACGCACGGGTCGAGCTGAGGTGGGGTCCCTGGCACGAGAGATAGAGAGCGTCGGTTACATCCGTCACGATGAGCAGCGTCTGCATCAGATCAACACCCGGGTGGCGGGCTGGATTGATCGGCTAGGGGTTCGCAGTCAGGGTGAGCCGGTGACCCAGGGGCAGGTGCTGTTTGAGCTCTATGCGCCGGAGCTGGTGAATGCCCAGCGGGAGTATCTCGCTGCCCTCAGGATGAGCAGTCAGAGCTTGATTGATGCCTCCACAGAGCGCCTGCTGGCGCTGGGGGCCGGGCCTGATGAGGTGGTCCGGCTGAAGCGCTCCGGTAAAGTACTGCAGCGATTGCCGGTGGCAGCTCCCAGCGACGGTTATGTGGTTGAGCTGGCTGTGCAGGAGGGGGCGCATGTCACGGTCCACAGCCCGGTGATGTCGATTGCGGCCCTTGATTCGGTCTGGGTTATCGTCGAAGTGCTGGAGCGTCAGGCGGCGTGGCTTGAGGTAGGGCAGCCAGCGGAGGTGGTGCTGGATGCCTTTCCCGGCAGACGCTGGCAGGGCACCGTGGATTACATCTATCCGGAGCTGGATGACAAGAGTCGGACTCTGAAGGCGCGGCTGCAGCTCGCCAATCCAGATCTCATTCTGCGGCCCAATATGTTCGGTCGGGTGAGAATCAGGGGTCGGGCCACTGAGGCGGTGATCCATATTCCCCGAGAGGCCCTGATTCGGGGCAGTCTGGACCGGGTGGTGCTGGCCTTGGGTGATGGCCGGTTTCGTTCCGTACCGGTGGTTGCCGGGATTGAATCCGGTGGCCGGGTGGCGGTCCTGTCGGGTCTGGAGGCAGACGCAAGGGTGGTTATTTCGGGTCAGTTCCTGATCGACTCGGAATCGAATCTGGGCACCGCCCTTCGCCGCATGGAGAGCCTGTCGACTGAACCCCAGGCCGAAGAGAAACCTGTGGTTGAGGCCGGGGCGTTCAGCGGGGCAACCCCATGATTGCTCTGCTGATTCGGTGGTCAGTTGCCAACCGGGGCCTGGTCTTGCTGGCTGCTGTGGCTCTCGGCGTCTGGGGGTTGCAGGCCCTGCGGGCTACGCCAGTGGACGCGATTCCCGATCTCTCAGACGTGCAGGTCATCATCAAAACCGCCTATCCGGGGCAGGCCCCCCGGGTGGTGGAGGATCAGGTGACCTACCCTCTGACTACCACCATGTTGTCGGTGCCCGGGGCGGTCACGGTGCGGGGGTACTCCTTCTTCGGTGATTCGTACGTCTACGTGATTTTCAGGGATGGGACGGATATTTACTGGGCACGTTCACGGGTCTTGGAGTATCTCAGTACCGTGGCGGGTCAGATGCCGGATGGCGTACGCCCGCAGCTGGGGCCGGACGCCACCGGCGTCGGCTGGATTTACGAATATGCCCTGGTCGACCGAACCGGCGCCCATGATCTGTCTGAACTCCGCACGCTGCAGGACTGGTTTCTGCGTTTTGAGTTGCAGACGTTGCCCGGCGTGGCTGAAGTGGCGACGGTGGGTGGCATGGTTAAGCAGTATCAGGTGGTGCTGGATCCGGACAAGCTGCGGGCCTACCACATCAGCCTGCCCCAGGTTCGCCAGGCGATTCAGCGGGGGGACCAGGAGGCGGGTGGGGCGGTGATCGAGATGGCAGAGGCGGAATATATGGTCCGGGCCAGCGGGTATCTGCAGAGCCTGGATGACCTGCGCGAGGTTCCGCTGGGGCTCACTGCCAACGGCACCCCGATTCTGCTTGCGGATGTGGCGGAGATTCGTCTCGGCCCGCAGATGCGTCGGGGCATCGCGGAGCTGAATGGTGAAGGAGAGGTCGTCGGCGGCGTGATCGTGATGCGTTGGGGGGAGAACGCGGTTCAGACCATCGCCGGGGTGAAAGAGAAGCTGGCGGAGCTGAGCAAAGGGCTGCCCGAGGGGGTAGAGATTGTGACCACCTACGACCGTTCCGGTCTGATCGAGCGGGCGGTGGCCAGCCTGCGGGGCAAACTGGTCGAGGAGCTGCTGGTGGTGGCGCTGGTCTGCACCCTGTTTCTGTTCCATCTGCGATCATCGCTGGTGATTGTGATCAGCCTGCCCCTGGGTGTTCTGAGCGCCCTGATTGTGATGCAGTTGCAGGGCATCAGTGCCAATATCATGTCGCTGGGTGGTATTGCTCTGGCGATCGGAGTGATGGTTGATGCGGCGATCGTGATGATTGAAAACGTGCACAAGCACGCCGAACGGGAGCCTCTGACCGACGACAACCGCTGGCGGGTCATCACAGACGCGGCGGTGGAGGTGGGGCCGCCGCTATTCTTCTCGCTGTTGATCATCACCTTCAGTTTTCTGCCGGTTTTCACGCTACAGGCTCAGGAGGGGCGCATGTTTGGCCCTCTGGCCTATACCAAAACCTATGCCATGGCCGCGTCTGCTCTGTTGGCGGTCACCCTGGTGCCGGTATTGATGGGGTATTTCATCCGGGGGCGGATTGTGCGGGAGGGGCGAAACCCCCTTAATCGTCTGCTGGTAGGTCTCTATCGGCCGGTGATTGATATTGTTATGGGTCGGCCCTGGGTAGTGCTGATTGTCGCGCTGCTGCTGCTGGCGGTTGGGCTCTGGCCGTTGCCTCGTCTCGGCTCGGAGTTTATGCCCGACCTGGATGAGGGGGATCTGATGTATATGCCCACCACCCATCCAGCGATCTCCATCGACAAGGCCCGGGAGTTGTTGCAGCAGACTGACCGGCTGATTAAGACGGTGCCGGAGGTCGAGACTGTGTTCGGCAAAATCGGTCGTGCTGAAACCGCGACGGATCCGGCGCCTCTGACCATGATCGAGACTTTGATTCGGTTCAAGCCCCGGGATCAATGGCGGACGGATTCAACCCGGGAGTCACTGCGGGCAGAGCTGGATGGGCTGCTGCAGATCCCAGGTCTCACCAACGTCTGGGTGATGCCGATCAAGAACCGGATAGATATGCTGGCCACCGGCATCAAGACCCCAGTGGGGATCAAGGTCGCGGGCGCGGATTTAGGGGTGATCCAGTCCATCGGGGAGCAGCTGGAAGAGCTGCTGGTTAATCTGCCCGGCACCGCCTCGGTCTATTCCGAGCGGGTCTCTGCCGGCCGTTACGTGCAGGTGGCCATCGACCGCACCCGGGCGGCCCGTTACGGACTCAATATCGCCGATGTGCAAGACGTGGTCCGTAGCGCCATCGGTGGCGTCACCCTGACCCATACCGTGGAGGGGTTGGAGCGTTACCCGGTCAATCTGCGCTATCCGCAGCGGGTGAGGGATTCGGTGGACAAGTTGAGACTGCTGCCGGTGATGACCCCGGCGGGTACCCATATCGCCCTGGCTGATGTGGCTGAAATCAGCGTAGCCGATGGGCCAGCGGTGATTAAGAGCGAGAATGCCCGGCTGAATGGCTGGGTCTTCGTTGATATCCAGGACCGGGATATTGGTACTTACGTGGCCGCAGCGAAGCAGCTGATGGCAGAACAGCTACTGTTGCCCGCGGGTTACTCCCTGACCTGGTCCGGGCAGTATGAGTATATGGAGCGGGCGGCACAGCGGCTGGCGTTGGTTGCGCCAGTGACTCTGATGATCATCGTGCTGTTGCTCTATCTGAGTTTTAACCGCATGGCTGAGGTGGTCATCATTCTGGGCACTCTGCCGATGGCTCTGATAGGTGGAATCTGGCTGCTCTATCTGCTTGATTATGATCTTTCAGTGGCGGTTGGTGTCGGCTTTATCGCTCTGGCCGGGGTTGCTGTGGAGATTGGCGTGGTGATGCTGGTCTATCTCAATCAGGCGCTGGAGCGGCGGCAGAGTGCGGTTCGGGCAGAGGGGCGGGTGTTCGCGCTGGAGGATTTGCGTCAGGCTGTGGTTGAAGGGGCGGTGCTGAGGGTGCGGCCGATTACCATGACCGTTGCGGCCACTATTGTCGGACTACTGCCGATTATGTTCGGCGGCGGTACGGGGGCCGAGGTAATGCGGCGGATCGCAGCCCCCATGGTCGGCGGCATGGTGAGCGCCGTGGTGCTCGCTCTGGTGGTGATTCCGGCGCTGTTTCTGATCTGGCGTCGCCGTGGCCTGGGGGCCGCAGGGTTGGCGGACAAACCGGAATAATGCTGGACAGATTTTAGTCCGGCAGGGCCTGGACATCGACCGAAACATTTAGCTGGTGTTTTTTTCCGCCGCCATAGATCACCCCTTTAAGGGGGGTGACATCGGAGTAGTCCCGACCCCAGGCGGTAGTGATGTAACGCTCCATGCTGTCCAGATTGTTGGTGGGATCGAAGTCCAGCCAGCCAGTGTTGGGCAGATAGACCGAGATCCAGGCATGGGAGGCGTCGGCACCTACCAGCTTCTCCTGCCCCGGGGGCGGTCGGGTCTCCAGATAGCCACTGACGTAACGGGCCGCCAGGCCGAGGCTGCGGAGGGCGCCGATGGCCAGATGGGCAAAGTCCTGACAGACCCCCCGGCGGTGTTTGAGTACTTCAGATAGGGGCGTGGTGACCTCGGTGAATTGGGGGTCAAAGGTGAACTCCCCGTGAATCCGGCCAATCAGATCCTTCACGCCCTCGATCAGCGGCCGAGCGGGTGGAAAGCTGGGTTGGGCGAACTGCAAGAGATCCGCAGAGGCCCGAACCCGGCGGGAGTCCATGGTGAACTGTAGCGCCTCCGGATCATCCGGCGCCTGATCCAGTTTTAGCTTATCCCGCACCTGCTCCCAGGTGGTGGGGCTGCCGAACTCCAGCTGGGGGGGGGTGCCACCCATTGAAATTTCGCTGACGGCGGTAATGGTCAGCTCCTGATGGGGGCGATGGATCTCGAAATAGGTGGTGGTGTTGCCGAAAAAGTCCTGCCGCTCCCGATAATCGGTGGGTAGCGGGTCCACTGAAAGCCGGGTCTGCAGACAGGTCTGACCAACGCAGTCCCGAGGTAGCAGATGGGCCTCGTTGTAGCAGGTGACGACCGCCTGGGGGTATTTGTAGTGGGTTCGATGGCTCACCCGGTATTTCATTCGATTTCCTCCGCCGAACTGGGGGAGAGCTGATGTTGGTCCTCAAGGTGGGTGAAGAAGCGGGCGGTCAGGGCATCTGAGGTGCCCCGTAACAGATAGGCAATCCGCTCCAGAGTCTGGTCGAGGGTCTGTCGCCGGCCGCTCTGCTCATCAACTGCGCTCAGCTGTTTCAGCTCAGAGAGTTGCAGCAGGGTAGTGGCTTCAAGCACCGATCGCTGTTCAGGGCGCAGATGATGCTCCCCCTCCTCGGCGGGCAGACGCTCGATGTGATGACCAATCTCGGTGAGTTGATAAATCAGGCTGCGGGGATTGTCCTGATTCAGCAGCAGCAACTCCAGAGCTTGCTCCAGCCCCTGCCGGGTCTGATAACCACGGCGGTAGATCATCAGACTTTCTGAGACTGACAGCACCCCATCAATAACCGAGCTCTCTGGTGTGGTCGTCTGGGCCGAACTGAGGCTGGCCCGGATCAGGGTGATCAGCATCAGGCCCCGCTCGATCCGTCGGCCCATCGCAAGAAACCGCCAGCCCGGGCCGTGGACAAAACTCTCTTGAGTGAGACCAGAGAGCGCCATCAGGCTTTTAATAATCCGGTTCAGATGTTGCCCCAATCCGTCCAGGGTGTCCTCTGGCAGAGTCGTCAGAGCAGTCTGTTCATCGAGCAGATCACTCAACACCTGGCGAGTGTCGGCGGAGAGCCGGTCACGAACGAAGTCTGACGCATTAAGCAATGCGGCAAGGTTGGCGTGAACGCTGCCACCCCGGCGTCCGTCAACCAGCACCCGGCGGAGTTCAGTCTGCGGCGAGCCGTTCAGCGCCTGAGCATTGACCGGTTTGAAACCGGTAATCAGGTTGACGGTATGCAGCATGACCTGTAGATGATGTTGCTGCTCCAGCTGAGAGCCGCGGGGGTCCGGGTCAGTGATGCTGGCGGTGACCGTTCGTAACATCCGCAGGGTAAATTCGGCGCGTTCCGCGTAACGGCCCATCCAGAAGAAGTTTTCTGCGGCCCGGCTGGGCAGGCCGCTATAGGCTTCGGTGGAGTGATCGACCCGAATTGTCTGCAGTCGACTATCCTGCTTCTCCGGCTCAGAGGCGAGAACCCAGGTATCTTTGCTGAGGGCACCCATCTGATTGGTGATCAGCAGGGAGTCTGAATCGGGGGCGATGCGGGTCAGCCCCCCGGGCATGGCGACGTAACTGTCATCTCGGGCCACCAGAAAAGTCCGCATGACGCCGGATCTGGGTTCCAGGCCCTGGGCGGTCAGGGTGGGAATTTTCGATGCGCTCAATTGGGCCTGGCCGACAAACAGCTCCGGAGTCTTGCGGATGCGATCCGCGAGCGCCTGCCGTTCGGCGGCGTTTAGCCGGTTTCCAAACAGGGGATGTTCTCCCGGACGTTTGCGTACGGTGCGGATCACCAGAGTATCGAGGTGCTCAAGCACGTACCGCAACCCCGCGTCGTCACCACACCACCAGGCCGGGGCTGAGGGCAGACGCAACGCCTGGCCGAGAAAGTGTTTGGAGATCGCCGGCAGAAAGGCGGAGAGTGCCGCGTTTTCAAGAATACCGCTACCCAGTGGGTTGGCTATGGCCACCTTGCCCCGGCGAGCCACCTCAACGAGGCCGGGTACACCGAGGTAGGAGTCTTTTCTCAGTTCGAGCGGATCGCAGTAGGTGTCATCGACCCGGCGCAAGACCACATCCACCGGCTCCAGTCCACCGAGGGAGCGTAACCAGAGGCGTCCACCACGGACTGTCAGATCTGCCCCGTCAACCAGGTTATAACCGAGGTAAGTGGCCAGATAGGCCTGCTCGAAGTAGGTTTCGTTGCGTGGCCCCGGGGTAAGCAGAACCACCCGCGGGTCCTCACTTTCACGTCTGCAGAGCTGGCCCAGTGTATTCCGCAGGGTGCGGAAGAAGAGTGCCAGCCGATGGACGTGGGAGTCCCGATAGAGACTCGGTAGCACCCGGGACATAATGGTGCGATTCTCCAGCGCATAGCCGAGGCCGGAGGGGACCTGGGTGCGGTCACTGGTGACCCAGATCTGGCCCTGGTCATCCCGTGCCAGGTCCATGGCGCAGAGCGTCAACTGATGTTGCCCTGGCAGGCTGATGCCGTCGCAGGGCCGTAAAAAGGCCGGGTTGTCAAAAATCAACTGGGGTGGCAGCAGCCGTTTGCGGACGAGCTCTCGCGGGCCGTAGATATCCGCCAGAATAAGGTTGAGCAGTTCCGCCCGCTGAATCAGGCCGGTTTCAATGCTCGACCACTCTTCACTGCTGATGAGCAGCGGAATCGGGTCCAGTCCCCAGGGGCGGCCCATGCCGGTGGGGTCGCCGTAGACGTTATAGCTGGCGCCATCCTCCCGTAGCAGACGGCGGGCATCCAGTTGCCGGGCCTGAAGCTCCGGTAGCTGCAATTGTTCGAGGGCATTATGGAGATAACGCCAATGCGCCCGGGGCTGGCCGGGGGCGGCAAACATCTCATCCCAACCTCCGCTGGGTTGGTAATCCAGGGGTGCGTGAGGTCGATTCGGAGTCGAAGTTAAGGTGCGAGGCATCTACTTGTTCTTTGTGTCAGTTTGTCGTCCGCCGCAGATCGAGGGTGACACCGAATTCCGATGTGGGCTCTTCTGTCGGCGGCGCTGCCGGGCCGGGCAGGGAGCCGCCGGGCAGAAAGCGCCCGAGGCTCGCTAATGTCGGGGGAACCTCTACCGCGCCGCTACTGTGTCCCTCGTTCCAGAACCGCATGATACGCCGGCCTTCCGCTTCGTGGGCATTGATCGGGAAGGTTTCGTAATTGCGGCCACCGGGATGGGTGACGTGGTAGGTGCAGCCACCGATAGAACGGCGATTCCAAGTGTCGATAATATCAAAAACCAGGGGTGAATGAATGCCGATGGTGGGGTGCAGTGCGGAGGGCGGAGCCCAGGCCCGGTAACGTACCCCGGCCACCTGCTGGCCGTGGCCGCCAGCGGCGCGCAGCGGCACTCTGCGGCCATTGCAGCTGAGTACATGTCGCCCTTCGGTCAGACCTGATGCTTTGATCTGCAGCCGCTCCATGGATGAATCGACGTAGCGGGCGGTGCCGCTACCGCTCATCTCTTCGCCCAGCACATGCCAGGGCTCGATGGCGAATCTCAGCTCCAGTTCGATACCGTCATGATTGACGGTGCCGTAGCGGGGGAAACGGAACTCAAAAAACGGATCCAGCCACTCATCCTGGAAGGGGAAACCTGCCTGGCGCAACTCCGCCAGCACCTCCCGCACATCAGAGATGACGAAGTGGGGCAACATGAAACGGTCGTGGAGCTCCGTGCCCCAGCGGATCAGATCGCCGCGATAGGGCGCCTTCCAGAAGCGGGCGATCAGCGCCCGTAACAGCAGGTTTTGAAACAGACTCATGTGGGCATGGGGCGGCATCTCAAATGCCCGCAGTTCAAGCAGCCCCAATCGGCCGGTGGCGGAATCAGGGGAGTAGAGTTTATCGATGCAGAACTCTGCGCGATGGGTGTTGCCGGTGAGATCCACCAGCAGGTGACGCAGCAGCCGGTCTACCAGCCAGGGGGCCTGCACTTCCCCTTCCGGCATCTGCTGGAAAGCGACCTCCAGCTCATAAAGATTCTCCAATCGGGCCTCGTCGATCCGGGGGGCCTGGCTGGTGGGGCCAATAAACATGCCGGAGAAGAGGTAGGAGAGTCCTGGATGGTGTTGCCAGTAGGTGATCAGGCTGCGCAGCAGGTCTGGCCGCCGCAGCATCGGGCTATCGGTCGGGGTCGCGGCGCCGACGGTGATGTGGTTGCCCCCGCCAGTGCCACTATGGCGACCGTCAAGCATGAATTTCTCTGTGGTTAGTCGACTCTCCCGAGCCAGGTCGTATAACTTGAGGGTCTGGTCTCTCAGCTCAGCCCAGCTGGCTGCCGGGTGGATGTTGACTTCAATGACCCCCGGGTCCGGGGTGACCAGGAGGCGCTGCAAACGGTTGTCCCGGGGTGGTTCGTAACCTTCGAGAACCAGGCTGAGCCCCAGCCGTTCAGCGCTGGCTTCCGCTGCGCTGATGAGTTCGAGATAGTGTTCGAGAATTTTCAGGGGTGGCAGGAAGAGGTGGATGCGGCCCTCCCGCAGCTCCACACAGAGTGCGGTACGGACGATTGCAGCGACGGCTCTATCCGGATCATCGCCGGGCTTCTGGGGCTGCTCATCCGGGTTTTCCAGTGGCGGAATCCAGCGGCTGTAGCGCCGGGTGACTTCGCCGAAGTAATCTCCCAGCTCTGAGTCTGGTGCAAACAGGTCGGTGTCGGGGGGGCTTGTCTCTTCGTCGGGTCCCGGCTCCGGCAGAGCATCCAGGGGCAGTCGCAGACCCATGGGGGAGGCGCCGGGGGTGAGGTAGAGCCGCTCCCTGCGTAGGGGCCAGTGGCTGCTGCGCCAGTGGCCGGTTTTGTGGTCCCAGGCGATCGGCAGCACGAAACCGGCGGGCTCGTTGAGGCCTCGATCCAGCTGTCGGGCCAGTGCCCGGCGCTCCTGTGAGTCGTTCAGATCCGCTCTGGCGGGGTCAATATTGTCTGGCAGGGTGCCTTCTAGCCAGAGGAAGTAATAGCTGTCTTCAAATGCGGGTTGTAGATAGTTGCTGCTGATGCCTAGATGCGCCGCCAGTGCCCGCGCGAACTGGCGGGCCTGCCCGAGATCTTTGTTGTCGGGTGCTGTGATGCCGGTCAGCAGCGCCGGATTACGCCAGACCGGAATACCATCGTTACGCCAGAAACAGGCGATCTGCCAGCGGGGCAAGGCCTCCCCCGGATACCATTTTCCTTCGCCATGATGCAGCATGCCGCCGGAGCCAAACTCCTGCCAGAGCCGCCCCATCAGGTTGTGGGATAACTCACGTTTCTGTTTGCCGTCTGCGGCGCTGTTCCACTCCGGGGCGTCGACATCATCAATCGACACAAAAGTGGGCTCCCCGCCCATGGTCAGTCGGACGTCCTGCTGCTCCAGAACCTCGTCGACCTGTAGACCGAGGGCGTCCATGGCGGCCCACTGATGCGCATCGTAGGGCTTGGTCACCCGGGGGTCTTCGTGGATGCGCTGGACCCGGTTGTGAAACTCGAACTCGACTTCGCAGGGTTCGGTGCTGCCACTGATGGGGGCGGCGGTGCCCGGTGTCGGCGTGCAGGAGAGAGGGATATGCCCCTCCCCGGCAAACAGCCCGGAAGTGGGGTCGAGCCCGATCCAGCCTGCACCGGGCAGATAGACCTCGGCCCAGGCGTGCAGATCGGTAAAATCTGTGTCCGGGCCGGAGGGGCCGTCCAGGGCTTTCTGATCCGCAGTGAGCTGCACCAGATAACCGGAGACAAAACGGGCCGCCAGACCCATGTGGCGCAGGATTTGAACCAACAGCCAGCCGCTGTCCCGGCAGGAGCCGGAGCCAGATCCCAGGGTCTCTTCGCAACTCTGAACACCAGGTTCCATCCGAACCCGGTAATCGACCCGGTCCCTCAGGTTACCGTTGAGTTCCACCAGGAAATCTATGGTCCGGCGGGCGGTTCGGGGTATCAGTTTCAGCCAGTCCCGTAAGAGCGGTCCATCCTCCACGATCTGGAGATAGGGGCTGAGACTCTGGCGTAACCCGGATTCGTATTTAAACGGAAACAGCTCCGCCTCTTCCTCCAGAAAAAAATCGAAGGGGTTGATGATGGAGAGTTCCGCAATCAGGTCGACTTCGATCTGTAGCAGGTTCGATTTTTCCGGAAAAACCAGCCGCGCCAGAAAATTACCAAAAGGGTCCTGTTGCCAGTTGATGAAGTGGCTTTCGGGCTGCACCTTGAGGGCGTAACTCAGAATCGGCGTGCGGCAATGGGCCGCAGGCCGCAGGCGAACCACGTGGGAATGGATCTCAATGGTACGATCGAACTGATAGCGGGTCAGATGGTTTATGGCGACGCGAATGGTCATTTCAGGCTTCCCGTTTGTAGTGACAAATCAGGTGCCGGCGGCGGTAAACCAGGTCATGCACAAGGTGTTGTGCAGGGTGCCCAGTTCCGTTTGCAGGTCATCCAGATAGCTGTGCAGTTCCTGCAGGTTTAACTCTTTGGGTTTGGCGGTGCTTAACATGCGCTGAAGTCGACCCACGTTGCGGACCGCATCGTTCCCGTGGGGCAGCTGGCGCAGGCTCTTCTCGAGCTCGCTGGCGCAAAAACTGACGCTGCGGGGGAAGCGCTGATCCTGCAGCAGAAATCCGGCCACATCCCGGCCATTGACCCGGTTGCGGACGTGGCGACGGTACATCTGATCTCCGGAGATGGACTGCAGCACGTTGAGCCACAAAACATTGTAAAACGAGGTCCAGGAGCGATCTTCATCCTCCAGGGGATACTGCAGGCCGACATCCAGAATTCGAGTGGTCATATCGGCCCGCTCAATACCGCGGCCCACGGAGATGAAATCGTAGGCCGCATCCCGGCTCAGGGTTCCGGCGATCAGGCCGGTGAACTGCTGACAGCCCAGTATCAGCTGGCTGAGGTACTCATGCCGCTGACTGCGATTGCCAGCCGCGCTGGTATTACCCTGGGCCAGCAGGTGTAGTTCGTTGAGCTGCTCCCAGGCTTCTGCGGGAAAAATATCCCGGGTGGTCCGGGCGTTCTCCCGAGCCGCCGCCAGTGATGAGAGGACTGAAGATGGGTTGTCGCCATCGAGTAGCAGAAATTTGATCACATTGCGTTCGTCCGGCCTTTTGTAGTGTTTGGCGAATGCCTCTTCGCAACCCGTAATTTGAATCAGGGTCTCCCAGCCCAGCTGGTAGGTACGCGGCAGGTCAAGCAGGAGATTGGCGTAGACAGTAACCAGCCGTGCGGTGTTTTCTGCCCGCTCCAGGTTGCGGGACATCCAGTAGACCCGTTCTGCGACTCGGCTGAGCATCAGTTGGGCTCCTTGTCGATGATCCAGGTGTCCTTGCTGCCACCACCCTGGGACGAGTTCACCACCAGCGAACCTTTGCGCATCGCCACCCGGGTGAGGCCGCCAGCGGTGACATTAATCTTGTCAGATTGCAGTACAAATGGCCGCAGGTCGACGTGCCGGGGTTCGATCTGGTTACCGCAGAGGGTCGGCACGGTGGAGATGTTCAGAGTCGGCTGGGCAATAAAGTTTCGTGGGTTCGCCTTCAGCTGGCGGGCAAAATCCGCCTGCTCCCGTTTACTTGATGCGGGGCCAATCAGAAGACCGTACCCCCCGGACTCGTTGGCAGGTTTGACCACCAGCTTGTCCAGGTTCGCCAGCACGTACTTCAGGGCTTTGGGTTCGTGGCAGAGATGGGTCGGTACGTTGGGAATAATGGGGTCATCTCCCAGATAGTAACGGATCATATCCGGCACGTAGGCGTAGATCACCTTGTCATCGGCGACCCCGGCCCCAGGGGCATTGGCGAGGGCGACATTTCCCTTACTCCAGGCCCGCATCAGCCCGGGTACCCCGAGTTGGGAATCTTTATGGAAGACTTCGGGATCGAGGAAGAGATCATCAATGCGGCGGTAGATGACATCCACTCGCTCCAGCCCTTCGATGGTGCGCATGTAAACGCAGTCATCTTCACCGACGATGAGATCACTGCCTTCGACCAGTTCAGCGCCCATGCGTTGGGCCAGAAAGGCGTGTTCGAAGTAGGCGGAGTTGAAGACTCCGGGAGTCAGCACCACTACCTGGGGGTAATCCATGGGTCGAGGGGAGATGGCGGCGAGCATGTCGAATAGCTGGTTGGGATAGGCATCCACTGGTCTGATGATCTGGTTCTCGAACAGCTCCGGGAAGGCTCGCTTCATCACCACCCGGTTCTCCAGCATGTAGGAGACACCGGAGGGCACTCGCAGGTTGTCTTCCAGCACGTAGAGGGTGCCGGAGTCATCCCGCACCAGATCACTGCCACAGATGTGTGCCCAGACCCCAAGCGCCGGTTTGACACCGATGCACTGCTTGCGGAAGTTGGCTGAGCCCGCCAGAACCTCTTTCGGAACTACTTTGTCTTTGATGATGCGCTGTGCGCCATAAAGGTCATCGATGAACAAATTAAGTGCAATCAGACGCTGCTTGAGCCCCTCCTCGACCCGGGTCCACTCCCGACCGGGGATGATCCGGGGCACGATATCAAAAGGCCAGACTCGATCAATGTTGCGCCCTTCGGAGTAGACAGTGAAGGTGATGCCCATCTCAAGGATCGCCAGCTCCGCCGCAGCCTTGCGAGCCTGTAGCTCGGTGTCGTCGAGGCGCGAGAGGTACCTTGCCAGGCCGCGGGCCCCGGCACGAGGGTGACCCGGTGTGCTGATCAGTTCGTCGTAGTGGGGCGCGGGGGCGTAACTTTTCCAGTCTATGCTCATGGCTGTGTGGGGGTGTTGCTAGTCTGTGGTAACGGTTATTTGAGGGGTGCCTTGTCGCCCCCCTGAGGGTAGCTCGGCAGTAGGTACAGCATACAGTGTGCCACTTCCCTCGTGGGGTTTCGGACAGAACCCGCCAACCGTTGCGGCTCGAATCCCTGACGTTTTCAGCTGGAGACCAGCTCCTTCAGTCCATTCAGGTTATCCAGCCGTACCAGTTTCCTGTCTACCCGGATGAGCCCTTTCTGCTGTAACAACAGTAGCATACGGCTGATGGTTTCGCCGGCAACGGCGAGATAGTTCGCGATGTCGATTCGGGACATGCTCAGGTTGAACTCCGTAGCAGAAAAGCCGCGCTGCTGATACCGCTCCGAGAGATTCAGCAGGAACAGCGCCAGCCGCTGCTCCGGGTTGTATTTACCTATCCAGAACAGGTGTTCTTCGTCCTCTCGGAGTTGATGGCTGGCGATCCGAAGCAGTCGGGATGAGAGTCCGTGGAGCTTGCCCCCGGGGTTCATTAACTCAGTAATCGGAATTTCGCAGATGCTGGATGTTTCCAGGGTGCGGGCGCTAACGAGGTGGTGCCCTTCATCCAGGCCGTCGAGGCCAATCAGCTCCCCGGTCAGATGAAAGCCGATGACCTGTTCGTTGCCGGCGTTATCGACCAGGTAGGTTTTTACGGACCCGCTGTGTACCGCGTAAAGCGAATGGGCAGGCTCGCCGCTGAAAAACAGGTATTTGCCCCGCTGTATCAGCTGGGAGTGCTGGATGTGTTGCTCCAGGCTATCGATATCGTCACCGGGCAGATGGCCGAGCAGGCAGAGGTGTCTGAGGGCACAGGTCTGACATTTGATCCGTCGGTGGGGGGTACAGAGGGCGCTGTTGGTCATACTCGGGATACCTGGGTTTTAAACTGGGGGAAGATAGAACCTTCAGGATAGCTAACTTGTTTTAGTGTGTTGTTACGTTGGTGCGTCAGTCTAATGCCTCTACAGATTCTGTTTTCAGACAGTGCCCTCAGTTCCTGTGGGGCCGCTCATGGCGGCAGACTTCAGCAGGGGTGTAATCAGATCAAGCGGTAGCGGGAAGACAATGGTATTGGTGCCCTCTCCCGCCACATCGGCGAGGGTCTGAAGATAGCGCAGCTGGATCGCCTGGGGTTGTTGCGCGAGCTGCTTCGCCGCCTCCAGCAGGCTCGCTGCGGCCTGTAACTCGCCCTCGGCGTGAATGACTTTGGCCCGGCGGGTGCGCTCCGCCTCCGCCTGTTTGGCAATCGCCCTGATCATGCTCTCGTCCAGATCAACATGTTTGATTTCGACATTGCTGACCTTGATGCCCCAGGCATCGGTCTGGGCATCGAGACTGCGCTGGATATCGGCATTCAGTTTGTCCCGTTCGGCCAGCATCTCATCCAGTTCGTGCTGGCCGAGCACGGAGCGCAGGGTCGTCTGCGAGAGCTGGCTGGTCGCCTCGAACACGTTGGCGACGCGAATGACCGCCTTTTCGGGGTCGACGATGCGGAAATAGATGACCGCATTGACCTTGACGGAGACGTTGTCGCGCGAGATCACGTCCTGTGTCGGGACGTCCAGGACGATGACCCGGAGGTCTACCTTGGTCATCGTCTGGATGATCGGGAACAGCAGGATCAGGCCGGGACCTTTCACGCGCTGGAATCGTCCGAGGAAGAATACGACGCCACGCTCGTATTCCTTGAGCACCTTGACGGTGTTGTACAGGATCACGATCACCAGTGCGGCGATCAGTCCGAGAGTTGCGACTTCCATTGGGTGGTCCTCTGTCGGGGTTCGATTCAGGTCTGCAATTCGGGATCCGACTC
>JAKLLR010000170.1 GCA_022014175.1 Gammaproteobacteria bacterium
TTCGGGTGGGATGCCGAGGTGCCGGAGTTGTTTGATGAGGTGGAGATTTAACCCTCCTCAAACCACCCCTGGCAACAATCCACCCTGCAGACGAGCCACCCGATTGCTGAGCCGCGCCATCCCCAGGTTGAGCGGAAACAGCACCAGGCTTTTCACCGTGTCCCGCACCACCAGGCTGCGGGGCAGGCCTTCGTAGATGTTGATATAGGCACCGGCCATGGCCACCAGGGAACGGGACAGGTGCAGGTAATCGCTATGGATCACAATGCCCAGCTGATAGGTGTTGGACAGCAACTGCAATGCGGTCTGCATGCGTCGATGCAGACCCGCTGTGCCCTCCCGCCACAAGGTGCGTAATGCATCCTCGGTTAACGGCGAGACGTCCCGGCGTTCGAGGGTGTCACTCAGGCGCTCGATGATTTCGTCCCGGCGCAGGCGGTTCTTGTCCGGGTGGGTACTCATTTCAATCAGCATATCGCCCAGGCGCTCGGTGTCCGCCAGCAGTACGCTGATGATGTAATCCCGCACAAAACTCCACTTGCCGGCCATATGGACCGCATTGCCCCAGTCGATCAAGTACGGCTCCGCATCCGGCGAGACCATGATATTGCCCGGGTGCAGGTCGCCATGGAGTTCGTTGTACACAAAGATGTGTTCAAACAGAGTGAACAGGAAGTTCTCCCCCAGGGTGCGCTGGAATTGCTTGCGCTCTGCCCCCTGCAAGCTGCCGATAGCTTTTTTGATGGACACGGCGTCGTCCACGTACTCCATTTCCAGGATGCGGTTGGTGGCCACAAACACATCCGGCACATGCCAGGATCTGGTAACCCGCGCGCGCGCCGCGAAACGACGCTGAATGGCCGCTTCATCTTCAAAATTCAGTTCCTGCTCAAAGCCCCGCGTAAATTCCTTTACCTGATCCGACAGCGCATGGAGGAACGGCAATAGCTTGGAATGCGGCGCCCAGAACTGGCTGCTCACCAGCATCAGCTCAATGGCCAGATTGCCCATCTGGAACTCCCGCTCCAGATTGTGGCGAGCCACCTTGACGATTACCGGCTGCAGGCGCTCCAGCCCACCGTCGTCCTGAATGACTTTCTTGGTGAGGTACACCGAACCGATCGAGCCGGATTTCAGCGGCTTATTCACATCGAACTGGACGTACATCTCCCCCGGCAACTTGCCGAAGCAGTCCATGAACGCATCGTTGACTTCGTCCGGCGTCATCGGGTCAACGTCTTCCTGGAACACCGCCAGCTCTGTGGCGATTTCCTCCGGCAGGAAGTCGGCATTGGCCGCCGCAACCTGGGCCATCTTGATAAACAGAGGGCCGAATTCCCGGACCATGCGGGCGACGATCTGTGCCTGGGTGGAAAAATCCTTCGGGTCGGTCTGCAGGAACGGTTTGATGTGGCGAATGGCCTTAATCTGACGACGCAGAATCACCAGGTCCCGACGCAGGACACTGACCTTACGGCCCACATCCGCCAGCCCTTCCTGATTGGCCTTGCGGATATCCTTGAGGCGGTTCACCAGTTCAACAAGCAGCGGCTCGTAGGAACGAAGAACCAGGCGGACGATGTCGAGATTGAGCTCAATCAGCCCCTTCAGCTCCGGCGCG
>JAKLLR010000121.1 GCA_022014175.1 Gammaproteobacteria bacterium
ATTGCGCAGCAGTAACTCCCTAACCAGCAACGCGGGCACAAAGCCCTGACTAAAATGGCCCAGCCGGTCGTAGTGGTTGCGGCTCAGATCAAACCACTCCTGCAACCAGAGGCCCAGGGGCACCCGGGCATAGGTGTAGTGACCCCCGATGACCAGAATCAGAGCCTCCAGCATCAACAGGCGGTAGAGCAGCGGCGTCAGAGGCCAGCGCCGATGGGTCAGCCACAGCAACGGTACCCCCACCATCACCGGTAGAACCTCCAGCAACCAGGTGAGGCGATCGTATGGCGCGATTCCAGAGAGGATCAGCCCTAATACTGCAATGGCCAGCAAACGAGGCAACTCCGGAGTGGTCACGCTGGCTCCTCCCATCATCGCAAAATGCCCCCGGATTCAGATCCTGAAGAGTCACCCATGCCAATTGCGCCCCTCAATGAAAGTTATTTTTGGCAGCATCACACCCACACCGCCGAGCTGAGCGGTTAATATCTGGGCAGTGCAGCTGTGCGTCAGGATAACCCGGGCAGACACAGCAGTAACCCCTGTCCCTGCGAACACAGGGAGACAGCCAGCACAACGGAGAGTAGAGAGTGGACAATCAATACTACATCGCCGACATATTCACCGGACACCCTTTTGCAGGCGCCCAGATCGCCGTGGTACCCCGGGCAGACGGGCTGGACGAGCGGCAGATGCAGCTGTTGGCCCGGGAGTTGAACCTCTCTGAAACCGTTTTCGTGATGGCCAACGCAGCGAATCGAAATCACCGCAGAATCCGGATCTTCTCCCCTACCGGAGAGAGCGCCCACGCTGGCCACCCGATCATCGCCGCTGCCTATGTTCTGGCCGCCTCCGGCGAACTCGATCTGGCGGCGGAAGACACCCCCCTGAGTCTGCAACAGAAGACTGGCGTCACTGCGATCACGGTGAGTTCCAGCAACGGCAAACCCGATTTCGTGCAGTTCACCCAGCAGGTGGCATCGGTCATTGACCGTTTTGCCCCAACCCCACAGGAACTGGCGGAGCTGCTCTCGATCCGCCCGGAGGAGATCGATAGCCGGGTATTCAGCGTCAGGCTGGTCTCCTGCGGCTTCCCCTATCTGATCGTACCGGTGCACAGCTATGCGACCGTGCGCAGAGCCCAGTTCAATTACCGCGCATGGGGCCAGTCCACCGCGCCCCAGACTGCCGCCCAGGAGATCCTCCTGTTTTCCGGACGCACCCCCCATGCAGACGCCAACTTCAACGCCCGCCTGCTCGGCCCGGATATCGGAATTCATGACGACCCGCCAGTGGGCAGCGCCATGCCCGCCTTCGCTGCCTATCTGGCCTCCCACGAGCACATTCAGCTCGGCACCCACACCTTCGCAGTGGACCGGGGTGACGATCAGAGCCGCCGCAGCGTGCTGAATCTGGAGATGGACCACAGAAATCAGGCCCTGTTGACTCTCCGGCTCGGCGGCCAGGCCACAATCGTCGCGGAGGGCCGCATCCGCACCCCGTAGCGCCCGCACCCGCCAACCCGTATTCTCTCTAACCAACCACTCAGGAGACCGCCATGAAACTATTTGCCAACCTCATTCACGCCGTTCTGCTCAGCACCATCACCCTCGCCGCACAGGCCGGCATCGTCACCGAACAGATTGAATACAATCTGGGCGGAGAGACCTTCTCCGGCTATATCGCCTATGACAACGCCATCAGCGGCCCCCGCCCCGGCATCGTCGTGATCCACGAATGGTGGGGGCTCAACGACTCTGCGCAATACCGGGCCAGAATGCTCGCCGCCGCCGGTTACACCGCCCTCGCGATGGACATGTACGGCAAAGGCAGAGTCGCCACCCACCCGGACGACGCCAAAAAATTCATGGGCGCGGTCGCCAGCAATATGACGCTGGCGGAAGAGCGGTTTGACTTCGCCGTGTCGCTGTTGAAGAAACACCCGACGGTCAACAAAGACGACATCGCTGCCATGGGTTACTGCTTCGGCGGCGGCATGGTGCTGCAGATGGCCCGGGCCGGCAAACCGCTGGATGGCGTGGTGAGCTTCCACGGCACCCTTGGTACCGAAACCCCGGCCCAGCCCGGCGGGGTTAAGGCCGCAGTGCGCGCCTTCAACGGCGCTGATGACCCATTCGTTCCAGCAGAACAGGCCGCCGCGTTCGAGGCCGAAATGAAAAACGCGGGGGTGGACTATGAGTTGGTCAACTACCCCGGCGTGGTGCATAGCTTCACAGCAAAAGAGGCCGACACCCTGGGCGAAAAGTACGGTATGCCCCTGAAGTACGACGCCCATGCCGACCAGGACTCCTGGACCAAAACCCTGGCGTTTTTTGACGGAATTTTTAAGAAATAAATTATTTTTGGACCAAATTACCTCAAGCCAAACAGCATCACGGAGGTGTATTATTTACACCATTAGCCCATAAAAAATAACCAATCATTGGCTTAAAGATTCCCGATATTTTTGTTTTATAGAATATGGATAAACCGGCTTCCAACAGATCGACTTGGACTCGACCACAATTGCTGGTCGCTTACAGCCTCTACTGCCAACTGCCATTTGGTAAATTGCATTCAAATAATCCAGAGATAGTTCATTACGCTAAATTAATTGGCAGAAAACCATCCGCCTTAGCCATGAAGCTGGCTAACATTGCAAGCCTTGACCCCGAAATAATATCCACAGGACGAAAAGGGCTAAAGGGTGCCTCTGCGGCAGACAAGTCAATGTGGCATGAGATGCAAAGTGATTGGGAAAGTTTTTTTGTCGAGGCAAATCAGGCTGTTGAAGCACTGGACATCCGAATTCAACCAAACCAGAAATTTGATGGCGATACAATTACTGGTGAATTCACATCATACCGAGAAACCGACAAATTCATACAGACCAAAGCCCGCATCGGACAGGAATTTTTCCGAAAAGCTGTTCTTAGCGCCTATAGCTATCGGTGCTGCATTACGGATTTAGCTGTTCCGAAACTTCTAGTAGCCAGCCATATTATCCCGTGGAGAGACGACCGCAAAAACAGACTGAACCCTAGCAATGGATTATCTTTATCGATGCTACATGACAAAGCATTTGACATCGGCATGATTACTATTTCCAAGGAAATGACCGTTCGCGTGTCAAAAAAACACTTTGTCAAAAATGATGACTTTTATAGGTCGGCTTTGCTAATTTACGACGGCAAACCCATCTCGCTGCCCGAGAAGTTTGGACCAAACCCTGATTTTCTCAAGCATCATCGCCAGCACATTTTTGAACACTAGCAACCCAGAAAATCATGAACATACGTTTTGAGTACCTATATAGAGACGCTGGAAACTTCAAAAATTGGGGTGCAGTGGTTTTTACCAACGCTAATAACTACGACACTAGCTATCTAAATGATTGTGTGAGAAAAAAGCTAATTGATTCAGAGTTTTTTATTTCGGACAGACTGAACGTTCCAAATTTACAATTCAAGGATCATATCAGAGAACTTGACCACGATTGGCACGAATTTCATTTAATTGAACCTACAACCGAGTACCCCAACGATAAGAAATTCCGAGATATATCAGAATTTATCGAAACCATTGAGACAAGCGTCGGCTAGATTTGATCAAATGACTATGACCCAGATCGGCACCCCCTTTTCCGCCACCGCCAAGAGAGTGCTGCTCTGCGGGGCCGGCGAACTCGGCAAGGAGGTCGCAATTGAGCTGCAACGGCTCGGTTGCGAAGTGATTGCCCTGGATTGCTACCCCAACGCCCCCGCGATGCAGGTGGCGGATCGCAGTCACGTGCTGTCAATGCTGGATGGCGAGGCACTGGCTCGGGTGATTCGTGAAGAGCGCCCGGATCTAATTGTGCCGGAGATTGAGGCCATCGCCACCGATACCCTGGCGGAGCTGGAAACCGAAGGATTCACCGTTATTCCCACTGCCCGGGCCACGCAGCTGACCATGAACCGGGAGGGCATCCGCCGACTGGCGGCGGAAGAGCTGGGGCTGGCTACCTCCCCCTACCGGTTCGCCGATCGTCTGGACGAATACCGCGCTGCTGTGGCCGAAATCGGCCTGCCCTGCGTAGTGAAACCGGTGATGAGCTCCTCCGGAAAAGGCCAGTCCACCCTAAAGAGTGAGGCGGATATCGAACCCGCCTGGCACTACTCTCAGGCGGCGGGACGGGCGGGTGCGGGGCGGGTCATCATTGAGGGTTTCGTGCCCTTTGATTACGAAATCACCCTTCTCACCGTGCGCCATGTGGACGGCACCAGCTTTTGCGCCCCCATCGGCCACCGGCAGGAAGATGGCGACTATCGGGAGTCCTGGCAGCCCCAGGTGATGCAGCCTGAAACGCTGGCCAAGGCCGAGGCCATGGCGCGGACCATCACCGCTGCGCTGGGTGGCCGTGGGCTGTTCGGTGTGGAGCTGTTTGTGCGGGGCAGTGAGGTGATTTTCAGCGAGGTCTCACCCCGCCCCCACGACACCGGTCTGGTCACGCTGATCTCGCAAAACCTGTCGGAGTTCGCCCTGCACGCCCGGGCGATTCTGGGGTTGCCGATCCCCGCCATCCGACAGCTGGGGGCAGCAGCATCCGCAGTGATTCTGGTTGAGGGCACATCCGGGCAGGTCGTCTTCGCCAACCTGAATGAGGCGCTCGCAGAGCCAAATACCGAGCTGCGCCTGTTCGGCAAGCCAGCCGTCGATGGCAAACGGCGAATGGGGGTTATGCTGGCCCTGGGCGATGATACCAATGCCGCCCGAGCCAAAGCGGCCCGAGGTAGTCAGGCGGTTCAGGTTATTTTATAGCGGCTGCCGCGCCGATCAGGTCGACGCCGAGTTGGTCGTCTTTTCCTGAATTTCCATAAAACGCTTACGAAACGCCATGGGGTCGGCGATCCCGGGCACCGGCGCCTGAGGGTTGCCCGCACCAGAGACGACTATCGAGCCAAAGTTACAAATCCGGCCAACGATCCCCTGATTGACCTGAATGCTTTCAACCTTCGGCAGCAACAGCTCTATGGTGTTCCGGCTGATGAAGCCGAACTTCGCAATGATCTTTTTATTGGTCACTGCCAATTCTGTGGTGAGGTACCTGAGTACAGCGATGACCCAGAAAATCAGGCCAATACCAAATAGCGGCAACAGCACCAACCCGAGCAGGAACAGCGGCACCATCGACCAGATACTGACGCTGGCCTGATACTCAACCGTTTCCCCGGAACCCACCACACTCTCAACGTAAGAACCCATAAAACCTCCGTTTCGGCCCTGGCCGGACTCGCGAGTTAGCAAACACCACGCATTAGCGCGTTGGGATTATGGCTGATCCAGATAGTATCGCCAAGCGGGTTCACAGGCGATTAAAGCACCAGAGCACACGCTGCTGTTCCAGCGCCATTGCTCAATCCACCACCAGATCACTACAAACCCCACCGCAGGGGCTGATTGCCAAAGTGGGATCCCTATCCTAACAACGGCCCGCGACTAAAAATGCCAGCACTTCCGCCATGGTCTGATTGATCGCGTCGTAGCGCGGGGCTGGAGCAGAGATGATCTCCGCCGCACTCTGCACATACTCAGCGGGCACCAGCT
>JAKLLR010000024.1 GCA_022014175.1 Gammaproteobacteria bacterium
CTTCGTGCAGGAGGCGAAGGGGTCGGGTTACCGCTCCCGGGCCCGATTCAAACTGGAGGCGATCGACAGACAGGATCGACTGCTGCGGCCCGGCGCCAGAGTGGTGGATCTGGGTGCGGCCCCTGGCGGTTGGTCTGAGTATGTCGCGGAGCGGGTGCTGCCTGGTGGGCAGGTGGTGGCGCTGGACCGGCTGGAGATGCCAGCGATCGCCGGGGTCGAATTTCTGCTCGGGGATTTCACTGAACGTCCGACCCTGGAAGTATTGTTAGGAATTCTGCAGCAGCGGCCAGTGGACCTTGTTATTTCTGATATGGCCCCCAATATATCTGGAGTACGGTCGGTGGATCAGCCGGCAGCGATCTATCTGTGCGAACTCGCGGCGGATCTGGCGGCCCGGGTGTTGCTCCCCGGCGGTAGTCTGCTGATGAAAGTGTTTGAGGGTGAGGGCGTGAGCGAACTCAGGCGCACCCTGCAGCTCCAATACCAGCGGCTGGCAGTACGCAAGCCCGCCGCATCCCGAGCTCGAAGCAGGGAGTATTACCTGCTCGCTCAAGGGCTAAAGGCCGAATATTCGGTGTTTGCAGCCTGACTATGGCGATGGTTAACTAACAGCGTACCCGGCCTGGCCGGTAACTGAATGAGGAAATTCGTTTGAATGGCATGACCAAAAATCTGGTTCTCTGGGTCGTCGTCGCGGTGGTGTTGATGTCTGTGTTCAACACATTCAGCCCACGCACCGGCCAGTCGAACGAAATCGAATACTCCCAGTTTGTGACCGACGTGAAGCAGGGTCGGGTTGAACGGGTGATGATTGAAGGCCGCGAGATTCATGGTGTCTCTCGTGGTGGCGACCGCTTTTCCACCTACAGTCCGGGGGACGCGGGTCTGGTTGGAGATCTGCTCGACAACGGGGTGGTGATCGAGGCGGGTCCGCAAAAAGGCCCGTCGTTGTTGACCCAGATTTTGATCAATCTGCTGCCGGTGGCGCTGTTGATCGGGTTCTGGATTTTTTTCATGCGGCAGATGCAGGGTGGCATGGGTGGCAAAGGCGGCGCGATGCCGTTCGGCAAGTCCCGGGCCCGGCTACTGAATGAAGATCAGGTCAAGATCACTTTTGGTGATGTTGCGGGTATAGAAGAGGCCAAGGAGGAGGTTGGCGAGCTGGTTGAATTCCTCCGTGATCCGGGCAAGTTCCAGAAACTGGGTGGTCATATTCCCCGGGGCGTGCTGATGGTTGGTGCGCCGGGAACCGGTAAAACCCTGTTGGCAAAAGCAATCGCCGGAGAGGCCAGGGTACCCTTCTTCACTATTTCCGGTTCGGACTTCGTTGAGATGTTCGTTGGTGTCGGCGCGTCCCGGGTTCGGGACATGTTCGAACAGGCCAAAAAACAGGCCCCCTGCATTATTTTTATCGATGAGATCGATGCGGTGGGTCGCCACCGGGGCGCGGGTCTGGGTGGTGGTCACGATGAGCGGGAGCAGACCCTGAACCAGTTACTGGTTGAGATGGACGGGTTTGAGGGCAACGAGGGTGTGATCGTGATCGCCGCAACTAATCGGCCCGACGTGCTGGACCCCGCGCTGCTGCGGCCTGGTCGGTTTGATCGTCAGGTGGTTGTTCCCCTGCCGGACATTCGTGGCCGTGCCCAGATTCTGAAGGTACATATGTCCAAGGTTCCCCTCGGCGATGACGCGGAGGCCGAGGTGATCGCACGGGGCACCCCTGGGTTTTCCGGAGCGGATCTGGCCAATCTGGTGAATGAGGCCGCGCTGTTTGCTGCCCGGGGCAATAAGCGGGTGGTCGAGATGGTCGATTTTGACAAGGCCAAGGATAAAATCATGATGGGTGCCGAGCGGCGCTCCATGGTGATGAGCGAGGACGAGAAGCGGATCACGGCTTACCACGAGGCGGGTCACACCATTGTGGGCCTGTCTGTGCCCTCGCATGATCCTGTCTATAAAGTCAGTATTATTCCCCACGGGCGGGCTTTGGGTATCACCATGTTCCTGCCGGAGCGGGACAAGTACAGTCTCAGTCGGGAGGCGCTGAACAGTCAGATTGCGACCCTTTTTGGCGGACGCCTGGCGGAAGAGATGGTGTTTGGTCCGGAGGCGGTCACCACCGGTGCCTCGAATGATATTCAGCGCACCACGGACCTGGCGCGCAATATGGTCACCCGCTGGGGCATGTCCGATCTGCTCGGCGCCCAGACCTTTGGTGAAGATGAGGAGGAGGTATTTCTCGGTCGTAGCGTGACCCAGCACAAACATGTCTCCGGTGCCACCGCCAAGGTGATCGATGAAGAGGTGAAGCAGATCATCGACAGCAACTACAGCCGCGCCCGGGATATCCTCAGTAGCAAGATGGATGTACTGCACGCCATGGCGGCAGCGTTGATTCGCTACGAAACCATCGATGAAGACCAGATCAGGCGGATCATGGAGGGTCAGCCCCCCGGGGAGCCCCACGCGGGTGACAGTAGCGACGGGCCAGACCCGAGTCCGGGACCCAGCGCCCCGGACTCCGCGGATGTCTCGGACCCCATAGGTGGGCCGGCCAGCCAGCACTAACCGCTGTGATTTTGCGATGTCGCGACCGGAGCCTGTCCCTCGGCAGGCCCCGGGTGATGGGTGTGCTCAATGTCACCCCGGACTCCTTCTCTGACGGCGGTCTCTATACCGATGTCGATTCCGCATTAGCCCAGGCCAGGGCGATGATTGCGGCTGGAGCTGCGGTCATTGATGTGGGTGGTGAATCGACCCGCCCCGGGGCGCGGTCAGTCCCTCTGGATGAGGAGCTTGACCGGGTTGTGCCGGTCATCGCGGCTCTGGCTGAGTTGCCGGACGCAATTATTTCCATCGACACCCGCAAGCCAGAGGTGATGCGGGCTGCTCTGGCTGCGGGGGCCCATATGGTGAACGACGTCAACGCGTTACGGGCCCCGGGTGCGGTGGCGGCGGTGGCTGAAACCGGCGCTGCGGTCTGCCTGATGCACATGCGGGGCGAACCTGAGTCCATGCAGCAGCAGCCGCAATATAGTGACGTGGTGGCTGAGGTTCACAGCTTTTTACAGCAGCGCGTTGCCGCGGTAACCGGAGCCGGTGTTCCGCTAGAACGTATACTGATCGACCCTGGGTTCGGCTTTGGTAAGACTTTGCAACATAATTTGGCTCTGCTTAACGGCCTTGGGCGTTTGTCCACACTGGGCTGTCCGGTGCTGGTGGGATTTTCCCGAAAATCCATGATCGGTGAACTGCTGGATGCCCCGCCCCTGAGCCGGTTGCACGGTAGCCAGGCTGCTGCGGTTATGGCGGTTGCTGCCGGGGCGCGGTTGGTGCGTAGCCACGATGTGGGACCCACAGAACAGGCGCTGCGCGTGGCCAGTGCGGTGCTGGGGGCCGGATGAAAAAATGCTATTTTGGTACCGACGGCATTCGTGGTCGGGTCGGCGATGGGGTGATTAACCCCGAGTTTATTTTGCGCCTTGGGTGGGCCGCAGGCCGGGTGCTGGCGGGCGAGAAAGGGGGCTCCGTGCTGATCGGCAAGGACACCCGTATCTCCGGTTACATGTTTGAGTCTGCCCTGCAGGCCGGGCTTTCCGCCGCAGGTGCGGATATCCGCCTGCTCGGCCCGATGCCAACCCCTGCGGTGGCCTATCTGACCCGGACCTTCAGTGCCAGTGCCGGTATCGTGATCAGCGCCTCTCATAATCCCTACCAGGACAACGGCATTAAATTCTTCTCCGCCACCGGCGAGAAGTTGCCGGATGATGTCGAGCTTGCGATTGAGGCGGAGCTTGATCAGCCCCTGCAGGTGGTGACACCGGACCGGCTGGGTAAAGCCAGGCGGATTGTAGACGCGGCCGGCCGCTATATCGAATACTGCAAGCACAGTACGGCTGCTCAGCTTGATCTCTCCGGGCTCTACCTGATTCTCGATTGCGCCAACGGCGCCACTTATCATGTTGCGCCCCAGGTCTTCAGCGAACTGGGCGCTCGGGTGGATGTGCTGGCAGACGAACCTGACGGGTTCAATATCAACGCCGGCTGTGGCTCAACCGACCCGGCGGCACTGCAGGCCGCTGTCCGTCAGCGGGGGGCCGATCTCGGCATCGCTTTTGACGGCGACGGGGATCGGGTAATTCTGGTGGACCATACCGGCGCCACGGTGGACGGGGATGAACTACTCTGCATCATTGCCAGTGAGGCCCATCGCAGCGGCCAGCTGAAGGGCGGCGTGGTTGGCACCCAGATGAGTAATCTGGGCCTCGAGGAGATGCTCTCAGCCCGGGGTATCGACTTTATCAGGGCTCAGGTGGGCGATCGTTTTGTGCTGGCGGAGCTGCTGGCCCGGGAGTGGTGGCTTGGGGGCGAAGGCTCAGGGCACATCATCTGTCGCGACAAGAGCACCACCGGGGATGCCATCGTCGCAGCCCTGCAGGTGTTAAACGCGGTGCTGCAGTCGGGTCTACCGCTGTTTGAGCTCAAACAGCAGATGCAGAAACTGCCCCAGGTGTTGGTCAATGTGCGGCTGGAGAAGATGTTCGATCCCCATGGGGATGAGAGCTTCCGGCTGGATCTGGAGCGTGCTGAAACCAGTCTCGGCAGTTCCGGGCGGGTTCTGGTGAGGGCCTCGGGAACCGAGCCGGTGATCCGGGTGATGGTCGAGGGCCATGACCGCGAGACCATTCGCCACCACGCTGAAGCGCTGGCGGATTCGTTGCGAGCCATCGGCGGTGCATGTTAGTTAGGGGGCGGAAGCGGGTGAATGTTCTACAGCGCAGGCCCCTGTTGATTGGCAACTGGAAGATGAACGGTTCCGCTGAACTTGGCGCCGAAATGGCCGCTGTCCTGGGGGAGGCCATGCCGGAGTTGTCCGCTGTGGATATCGTAGTCTCTCCTCCGGCGACCCTGATCTCAGTCCTGATCGAGGGCTTGCGGCAGACTCCGGTCGCGGTGGGCGCACAAAATTGTCACCCTGAACCCGCCGGCGCGTTCACCGGTGAAATTTCAGCACCGCTGCTGAAAAGCGCCGGTTGCAGCTACGTCATTGTTGGTCACTCCGAGCGTCGCAGTCTGTTCGCTGAAGATGATGCCCTGGTGGCGGACAAGTGCGCTGCTGCGCTGACCTCCGGTCTGGTCCCGGTCGTTTGTGTTGGTGAGACCCTGACCCAGCGGAAAAAGGGCGAGACGGAGTCTGTGATTCGGCAGCAGATTGATGCCATAATAGAGCGTCTTGAACGACCGGATCTGGAGCGGATTGTCGTCGCCTATGAACCGGTTTGGGCGATCGGTACCGGGGTGAGTGCCAGTGCGGAGCAGGCCCAGCCGGTGCACGGTTTGCTCCGTTCCCGTCTGGCTGATGTCTGTGACAGTTCCGGCATTCGGATCCTCTATGGCGGCAGTATGAAGCCCGGGAATGCGGCGGAGTTGCTGGTTATGCCGGATATCGATGGTGGCCTGATCGGCGGTGCCGCACTGGCGGCGGAGAGTTTTTTAGGGATTTGTAGAGCGGCAGCGGAACTATGCTGAATCTGATTATTTTAATTGTGCATGTGGTCGCGGCGGTCGGAATTATCGGGCTGGTATTGATGCAGCACGGCCAGGGCGCGGAAGCCGGGGCCTCTTTTGGCGGCGGTGCGTCCCAGACCGTGTTCGGTAGCCAGGGTGCGGGTTCCTTTTTGACCCGAACCACTGCAGTGTTGGCGACTCTGTTTTTTGCGACCAGCCTGTCACTGGCTTATCTCTCAGCCCGGAAGGCCGAGCCGACGAGTGTGATGGAGGGGCAGGCTGGTATGGTTGCCCCGGCAGTTGATAGTGAACCCTCAAGCGATGTGATGGATGATTATTCCGACCTACCCCCATTGCCGGAGTAGTGGGCGGGTGAATTTGGCCGATGTGGTGAAATTGGTAGACACGCCGTCTTGAGGGGGCGGTAGCGAGAGCTGTGCCGGTTCGAGTCCGGCCATCGGCACCAAATAATGAACTGAATTTCTGGCCCGCAGCGAAAACACTGCTGGCAGCCTTTAGGTGTTAAGAACAAGGGACGTTTCGGTAATGGCGGCGGAGTATCTCCCGGTACTGGTTTTTATTCTGTTTGGATTAGGCTTCGGCTGTGTGCCGCTGCTGGCGGGCCGATTGATCGCCCCTCACCGTCCCGAGGCGGCTAAAAATTCTGCTTATGAGTGCGGCTTTGAAGTGTTTGAAGATGCCCGTATGAAGTTTGATGTGCGTTACTACTTGGTGGCCATTCTCTTCATTATCTTTGATCTGGAAATTGCCTTTCTCTTCCCTTGGGCTGTGGTGCTGGGGGAGCAGCCTGGTATTGGCATGTTCGGTTATCTGGCGATGGTCGCATTCCTCGGCATTCTGGTGGTCGGTTTCATCTACGAGTGGAAAAAAGGAGCCCTGGAGTGGGAATAGAGGGGGTTCTGAAGGAGGGTATGGTCACCACGACCGTTGACTCTCTGATCAACTGGACTCGGACCGGATCGCTCTGGCCCATGTCCTTTGGTCTGGCTTGCTGCGCAGTGGAGATGATGCATGCTGGCGCCTCCCGTTACGATCTGGACCGTTTTGGCATTATTTTTCGTCCCAGTCCGCGGCAGTCTGATGTGATGATTGTGGCTGGAACGCTGGTCAATAAAATGGCGCCGGCGCTGCGCAAGGTCTATGACCAGATGGCGGAACCGCGCTGGGTGATCTCCATGGGCTCCTGCGCCAATGGTGGGGGCTACTACCACTACTCCTATTCGGTAGTGCGGGGTTGTGACCGGATTGTGCCGGTGGATGTTTATGTGCCGGGTTGTCCGCCCACTGCGGAGGCGCTGCTTTACGGCATTCTGCAGCTACAGAAGAAGATCAAACGCACCACCACCATCGCACGGCAGTGATTTCAGGAATCTGATGACAGACAGGCACAACAAGCTGCTCGATTTGCTGCGCCAACGGCTCGGCGACCGACTGATCACCCTGGAGATCAACCGAGTCGGTGAAGTGGTGGCGGAGCTGAGCGGGGAGAATCTGCAGCAGGTTGCGCTGGTGCTGCGGGACGACGTGGATTTTGGCTTCTCCCAGGTGGTTGATGTCTGCGGCGTTGATTATCTGGAGTATGAGGGGCGTGATCCGGCGCTGCCCCGCTTTGGTGTGGTCTATCACCTGCTCTCATACCGCCATAACTGGCGGCTGCGCTTGCGGGTCTGCCTGCCTGAGTCCCGGCCGATTATTCCTTCAATGATTGATGTCTGGCCCGGGGTGGACTGGTTCGAGCGGGAAGCCTTTGACCTGTTTGGTGTGTTGTTCGAGGGCCATCCGGACCTGCGTCGAATACTCACCGATTATGGCTTTGTTGGCCACCCGTTCCGCAAGGATTTTCCCCTGATCGGTAAGGTGGAGATGTTCTACGACGCTGACCAAAAGCGGGTGGTCTACAAGCCGGTGGCGATGGAGAACCGGGTCACGGTACCCCGGGTGGTGCGCCAGGATCACCGCTACGCGGACCTGGACGCTGGCGCAGGGAGCGAGTCCGGTGGCTGAGATTCGTAATTACACCATGAATTTCGGACCCCAGCACCCGGCGGCCCACGGCGTGCTGAGGTTGGTTCTGGAGATGGACGGTGAGGTGATCCAGCAGGCGGATCCCCATATCGGTTTGCTACATCGGGCCACAGAAAAGCTGGCGGAAAGTAAACCCTACAACCACTCCATTCCCTACATGGATCGCCTTGATTACGTCTCTATGATGTGTAACGAGCACGGTTACGTGCTGGCTCTGGAGAAGTTGCTCGGGGTCGATGTGCCGCTGCGGGCCCAGTACATCCGAGTGATGTTCTCGGAGATTACCCGGATTCTGAATCACCTGATGTGGCTTGGCGCCCACGGCCTCGATATTGGCGCGATGACGGTTTTTCTCTACTGCTTCCGTGAGCGGGAAGACCTGATGGACTGCTACGAAGCCGTCTCCGGGGCGCGGATGCACGCCGCTTATTTCCGCCCCGGCGGGGTCTATCGGGATCTGCCGGAGCAGATGCCCCAGTATGACCAATCACCTCTGCGTAGCAAAGCTGCCCTGACCCGGTTGAATAGTGATCGTGGCGGCTCACTGCTCGATTTCATTGAGGCCTTTACGTCACGCTTTCCCGGTTGTGTGGACGATTATGAAACCCTGCTGACGGATAACAGGATCTGGAAACAGCGAACCGTCGGCATTGGGGTGGTCACTGCCGAGCGGGCGCAAGCTCTGGGTTTTACCGGCCCGATGCTGCGGGGTTCAGGGGTGGAGTGGGATCTTCGGCGGAAGCAGCCCTACGAAGTGTATGACCGGCTCGATTTCAGTATTCCCGTGGGTACCAATGGTGACTCCTATGATCGCTATCTGGTGCGGGTGGCGGAGATGCGGGAATCCAACCGGATCGTGAAACAGTGTGTCGACTGGCTGCGGGCCAATCCCGGGCCGGTGATCAGTGATGACCATAAAATAACACCTCCGACACGGCTGGAGATGAAGGAGGACATGGAAGCCATGATCCACCACTTCAAGCTGTTCACAGAAGGCTATTCCATTCCTGCCGGGGAGGCCTATGCGGCGGTTGAGCATCCCAAGGGTGAGTTCGGGGTTTATCTGGTTTCGGATGGCGCCAACAAGCCCTACCGGATGAAAATCCGGGCCCCGGGTTTTGCCCACCTGGCGGCTTTGAATGAAATGTGCCAGGGGCATATGTTGGCGGATCTGGTAACCATCATCGGCACCCAGGACATTGTATTCGGTGAGATCGATCGATAATGGATAGCGGCAAGGTGCTGACAGCGGAGACCCTGGCGGAAATCGACCGCTGGGTGGCGAAATATCCGGAAGGGCAGCAGCAGTCGGCGGTGATGGCTGCACTGCATCTGGCTCAGGAGCAGCACGGCTGGCTCACCAGCGAACTGATCGAAGCCGTGGCGGACTATCTCGATATGCCCGGTATTGCAGTCTACGAGGTCGCGACCTTCTACACCATGTACGATCTCGAACCGGTTGGTCGCCACAAAATATCGGTCTGTACCAATATCTCCTGCATGCTGTGCGGTAGCGACCAGATCGTGGATCACCTCAAACAGAAACTCAATATCGGATTCAACCAAACCACGGCGGATGGTCGTTTCACCCTTAAGGAGGTGGAGTGTCTGGCCGCCTGTGGTGGTGCCCCGGCGATGATGGTGGGTAAGAGCTACCACGAAAATCTCACGCCGGAGCTGATCGATAACCTGCTGGACGGACTGGACTAACTCGATGCTCAATCAGGTCTCTTTGCGTAATCTCGATCAGCCAGAACCCTGGACTCTGGCGGCCTATGAGTCCACCGGCGGTTACCAGGTCTGGCGGCGAATTCTGCAGGAGCAGACTCCCGCCTCCGAGATTATCGATACCCTGAAAGCCTCGGTGCTCCGGGGTCGTGGTGGCGCCGGTTTTCCGGTTGGGGTGAAGTGGAGCTTCATGAACCGCGAAGCGGCGGGCCCCCAGTACGTGGTCTGCAACTCTGACGAGGGTGAACCCGGCACGTTCAAGGACCGGGATATTCTCCGTTACAACCCCCATGCGGTGATCGAAGGCATGGCCATCGCCGGTTACGTGATGGGTGCCGAGACGGGCTATAACTACATGCGTGGCGAGTTCTGGGAGCCCTACGAACGGTTCGAGGCCGCCCTTGAAGAAGCCCGTGCCGCGGGACTTCTGGGGGAGAATATTCTGGGGTCCGGAACCCGTTTTCAGCTCCACAGCCACATGGGTGCAGGGGCCTACATCTGTGGTGAAGAGACAGCGCTGCTGGAGTCCCTTGAAGGTAAAAAAGGCCAGCCCCGGTTCAAGCCACCTTTCCCGGCCCAGGTGGGTCTCTACGGCCGTCCGACGACGATTAACAACACCGAATCTTTTGCCTCGGTCCCGGTGGTGCTACAGCAGGGGGCGGAGTGGTTCCTGGAGATGGGCAAGCCAAACAATGGCGGCGCCAAGGTCTTTTCGGTCTCCGGTCATGTCAATAAACCCGGTAACTACGAAGTTCCGCTCGGGACCCCTTTTGCCGAACTGCTGGGGCTGGCTGGCGGGATGCGCAAGGGTGCCAGGCTCAAGGCGGTGATCCCCGGGGGATCATCGACCCCGGTGATCCCCGGCGAGGTCATGATGGATCTGGACATGGATTATGACTCCCTCAGCAAAGCCGGGTCTATGCTGGGTGCGGGTTCCGTAATCGTGATGGATGAGAGCACCTGCATGGTGCGGGCGCTGGAGCGGATCGCCTACTTCTACTACGAAGAGTCCTGCGGCCAGTGTACCCCCTGCCGTGAAGGCACCGGCTGGCTCTACCGAATGGTGCATCGTATTGAACATGGTCAGGGTGTGGCCAGCGATCTGGATGAACTGGACCGGATTGCGTTCAACATAATGGGGCGGACCATCTGCGCCCTGGGTGATGCGGCGGCGATGCCGGTTCGCAGTTTCATTAAACACTTCCGCCCCGAGTTCGAATATCACATCGAACACGGGCGCTGTCAGGTGGGTTAGTCGGCGGGTTCATGGTTACTATCGAGATCAATGGAATCGAGCTGCAGGTGGCCAAAGGGTCAACTGTGATTCAGGCAGCGGATGATGCTGGCATTACCATTCCCCGGTTCTGCTATCACAAGAATCTGTCGATTGCGGCGAACTGCCGCATGTGTCTGGTCGAGGTCGAAAAAGTGCCCAAGGCGCTGCCCGCCTGCGCCACCCAGGTGACGGAGGGTATGAAGGTCAAGACCCGCTCCAGTGCAGCGTTGCAGGCCCAGCGTTCGGTGATGGAGTTTCTGCTGATCAACCATCCACTGGATTGCCCCATCTGTGATCAGGGTGGCGAGTGTGACCTGCAGGAGATGGCCATCGGCTTTGGTGGCTCAGATTCCGACTACCATGAGAAAAAACGGGTGGTCCGGGACAGGAGTATCGGCCCTCTGATCGCCACAGAGATGACCCGTTGCATTCACTGCACCCGCTGTGTCCGGTTTGGTCAGGAGGTGGCCGGTGAGATGGAGATGGGTGCCCCTGGTCGCGGTGAGCACATGCGTATCGGTACCTTTCTGGAGCAGGGCATCGAGTCCGAGCTCTCCGGCAATATGATCGACCTCTGCCCGGTGGGAGCCCTGACCTCCAAGCCGTTTCGCTTTAGCGCCCGCAGCTGGGAGATGCAGAAGCACGCCACCGTCAGCCCCCACGACGGGGTCGGCAGCAATCTTGAGGTGCATACGGTCCAGAACCAGGTCAAACGGGTGATCGCCCGGGAAAACCCCGAGATTAACGAGAGCTGGATATCCGATCGGGATCGTTTCAGCTACGAAGGTGCTGATGCCTCAAAGCGGCTGGCGGAACCTATGGTGCGGACGGGTGACGGCTGGCGCACGGCGCCCTGGGATGAGGCTCTGCGGATTGCCGTGGATGGTCTGAAAAATGTGATTAGCCAACAGGGGGCTGAGCAGCTCGGTGCTTTGGCCGCACCCACAGTGACTGTGGAAGAGGGTTACCTGCTGCAATCCCTGATCCGGGGATTGGGCAGCAATAACCTCGATCACCGTCTCCGTCAGGGGGATTTCCCGGTTGCTATGTTGACCCAGTCAGAGAATCTGTTTGGAGAGCTGGAGCAGGCGGATGCGGTGCTGCTGGTAGGCAGTGATCTACGCAGACAGCAGCCACTGCTGAACCACCGCTTGCGTCGAGCGGCGTTGGCCGGGGCTCGGGTCATGAGTCTCGATTCCGTCGCTTACGATGCTAACTACGATCTGGCGGAAGAGATCGTGGCGGCCCCGAACGAGGTGCCGATGATGCTCGCGGGCATTCTCAAAGCGGGTCTCCACGACTCCACCCCCGCTGGCGTAGAGCAGTGGCGTGATTGTCTCTCAGCCATCCAGCCAAGTGCCGAGCAGCAGGCCGTGGCGGCGACCCTGGCCGGAGCGGAACGGCCTTTGGTTATTATTGGCGACAACGCCTCCACTTCGCCCCATTACGGCCTGCTGCGTAGCTACAGCCGCGCGCTGGCGGAAGTGACAGAGGGCGGGTTTGCGGTGCTCACCCCGGGTGGAAATTCGACGGGTTTGGCGCTGGCCGGTCTGTTGCCCGACATGGCCCCGGGCGGTGTGGCGCTGGCCGAATCGGGATTGAATGCCCGAGAGATGCTGGCTGATCCGCGCAGGGCCTATCTGCTGCTGGATACCGAACCCCAGCTCGACTGCTGGGACAGCGGGGCCGCCGGTGAGGCGATGAGCCGTGCGGATTTTGTGGTCGCGCTAACACCCTACAGTTCAGAGCCCCTGATGGCGGTGGCGGATGTGCTGCTGCCGATCGCACCCTTTACCGAGACTCCCGGGACTTTCGTCAATCTGGCAGGACTCTGGCAGACCTTCCCTGCGGTGGTGACACCATTTGCCGAAGCACGACCGGCCTGGAAAGTTTTGCGGGTGCTTGGCAATCTGTTTGGGCTCGACGGATTTGATTACAACACCGCTCAGGATGTGCTGGCGGCGCTCCAATCAAAGGGTGCAATGGTTGCTCGACCTCAGTCGACTGGTGATCTGCCGCCTCTGCCCGTATCTGAATCCGGCCTGACCCGGATCGGCGAACTCTCCGCCTATAGCAGTGATTGTCTGGTGCGCCGGGCTGAACCGCTGCAGCAACGGCGGGATAGTGCTCGGGCTGAGGCGCGTATTAACTCCACCCTCGCGGCCGAACTTGCGGTTACGGCCGGGCAGTCGGTGCAGGTCGGGCAGGGTGACCATCGCGCGACTCTCTCACTGGTGGTGGACGATGCTGTGGCTGATGGGTGTGTGGTGGTTCCTGCCGCTCATCCGGCGACAGCCTCTCTGGGGCCTGCTGTTGGCAGTATCACTCTGGCGTCTCAGGCATGACCGAGCTGCTCCTGACGCTCTGGAATATCGTGCCCACGGGTGGTCAGACGCTGTTGCTGATCTTGGGCAAGATTTTACTGATCGTCTTCCCCCTGCTCGGCGCGGTGGCCTATTTGACGCTGGCAGAGCGCAAAGTGATCGGTTATATGCAGATCCGGATCGGGCCGAACCGGGTGGGCTATCGGGGCTTGCTGCAACCGATCGCTGATGGTGTCAAATTGCTGTTCAAAGAGCTGGTTAAACCCGCTCGGGCTAACGGCGTGCTGTTCTATATGGCGCCCGCGATTACGCTGGCGGCAGCCCTGGCAGCCTGGGCGGTGGTGCCCTTCGATGCCGGTCTGGTGCTGGCCGACGTGGATGCAGCGCTGCTCTACATACTGGCGGTGACCTCTCTGGGGGTTTACGGCGTGATCATCGCCGGCTGGTCGTCCAATTCAAAGTACGCCCTGTTGGGGGCGATGCGCTCTGCGGCTCAGATTGTCTCCTATGAGATTGCGATGGGGTTTGCCCTGGTGGCAGTGCTGCTGGCCGCGGGCAGTCTTAATCTGGGAGAAATTGTTGAGTCCCAGTCCGGTTCAATCCTGCACTGGTACTGGTTACCGCTGTTTCCCATGACGCTGGTCTACTTTATTTCGGCGGTGGCTGAAACCAATCGGGCACCCTTCGATGTTGCGGAGGGGGAGTCGGAGATCGTCGCCGGTTTTCATGTTGAGTATTCGGGCATGGGTTTTGCGGTATTTTTCCTGGCGGAATACGCCAATATCATTCTGGTCTCCACCCTCACCGTATTGCTGTTCTTTGGGGGCTGGCTCTCCCCTTTCCAGGGCATTCCGGGGCTCGATACCCTGACGGCCTGGGTGCCAGGATTCGGCTGGTTGACTCTAAAAGTGGTTTTTTTCCTGTTCTGTTTTCTCTGGATTCGGGCCACTTTTCCCCGATATCGGTATGACCAGGTTATGCGTCTTGGCTGGAAAGTGTTTATTCCCATTACCATCGTCTGGTTATTGGTGGTCGGGCTGGCGGTGGTGCTGCAGCTGCCGATCTGGTTTGACTAGCGGGTGATAGAGGTGACAGCGTGAAGCGGTTAATAGCAGTGTTGCAAAGCCTCACCCTGAGTGAGTTGCGTCGTGGTTTGGGTGTGACCCTTCGTCACTTCTTTAAACCGGCGATTACGGTGCAGTATCCAGAGGAGCGGACACCCCAGTCCGGGCGCTTCCGCGGGCTGCATGCCCTGCGCCGTTATGCCAATGGTGAAGAGCGTTGTATCGCCTGCAAATTGTGTGAGGCGGTCTGTCCGGCCCTGGCGATTACTATCGAATCGGAAGAGCGGGAAGACAATACCCGGCGGACCACCCGGTACGACATCGATCTGAGCAAGTGCATCTATTGTGGTTATTGTGAAGAGGCCTGTCCGGTGGATTCCATCGTGCTGACCCGGTTTATCGACTACCACGCGGAGGAGCGGGGGGAGCTGCTCTACGACAAGCAGATGCTGCTGGCGGTGGGGGATCGTCTTGAGGCCGACGTGGCGGATGACCGAGCCCAAGATGCGGCCTACCGTTAAGGCAGACTTGAGAGCAGCTGACAGATCATGACAAACGAAGCCATGTTTTTTTACCTCTTTTCGGCCGTGCTGGTGAGCTCTGCCACCATGGTTGTGGTGGCGCGAAATTCGGTGCGGGCAGTGCTGTTTCTGGTGCTCTGTTTTGTCAGCGCCTCCGGGTTGTGGATTCTGCTGCAGGCGGAGTTCCTGGCCATTGTGCTGGTGCTGGTCTATGTCGGCGCAGTGATGGTGATGTTTCTCTTTGTGGTGATGATGCTGGATGTGGATCAGGCCCAGTTGAAGGCTGGGTTTGCCCGTCACCTGCCCCTCGGTCTGTTGGTGGCTGCGGTGATGGTTGTAGAGATGTTGCTGGTGCTGCAGCCGGAGAATTTTGGCCTGGTGACCGCCGAGAATGTCGGTTCGGGGTTGACCAGTAACACCAAAGCGATCGGCCGGATGCTCTATACCGACTACTTCTATCCTTTTGAGATTGCGGCTGTGGTGTTGTTGGTCGGCATTGTGGCGGCGATCTCTCTGACCCTGCGCAAGCGACCGGATAGTCGTTATATCGATCCCTCAGAGCAGGTCGGGGTTAAAGCCAGTGATCGGCTGCGGATGGTGGATATGGAGTCAGACAACAGATGATTACCCTAAGCCACTATCTAACTCTGGGTGCGATTCTCTTCTCTATTGGCGTGGTCGGCATTTTTCTCAACCGCAAGAATGTGATCATTCTGTTGATGTCGGTGGAGCTGATTCTGCTGGCGGTCAACATGAATTTTGTTGCCTTTTCCTACTATCTGGATGACCTGGCGGGGCAGGTGGTGGTGTTCTTTGTGTTGGCTGTGGCCGCCGCAGAATCGGCGATTGGTCTGGCTCTGATTGTGGTGTTGTTCCGTACCCGGGCAACCATCAATGTGGACGATATCCAGCAGTTGAAGGGTTAGATCATGGGAGAGATGAAAAATATCTATCTCGCCATTGTGCTGGCACCCCTGTTCGGGGCGGTGATGGCGGGGCTATTTGGTCGCCAGATCGGCCGGGCGGGCGCCCACGTGGTGACCATCGCCGGTGTGGCGGTCTCCACGGTGCTTTCCCTGTATGCACTGCGCACCCTGATGCAGGCCAAGGCGGCAGGTCTGGAGTACGTCTTCAACGAGACCCTTTATACCTGGCTGGTGACCGACGGTTTTAGTTTCCACGTCGGTTTCCTGGTGGATGAGCTGACCGTCGTGATGATGAGTGTGGTGACCTTCGTCTCGCTGATGGTGCACATCTACACCATTGGTTACATGAAGGATGATCCGGGTTACCAGCGTTTCTTCAGTTATATCTCCCTGTTCACCTTCGCCATGTTGACCCTGGTGATGGCCAACAATCTGCTACAGCTCTTTTTCGGTTGGGAAGGGGTCGGGGTGGTCTCCTATCTGTTGATCGGATTCTGGTTCAAGAGAGAGACAGCGATCTACGCCAACCTGAAAGCCTTTCTGGTGAATCGGGTGGGTGATGCCGCCATGGTGATCGGTATTGCCGGTGTGTTCTTCGTCTTTGGCAGTCTGGACTACGCGCAGATCTTTCCCCGGGTGGGTGAGCTCAACGGGCTGGCGATAGAGGTGTTTGAGGGCCAACCCTGGTCCATGGCGACCCTGATTTCGATCTCTCTGTTTATTGGCGCGATGGCCAAATCCGCCCAGTTCCCGCTGCATGTCTGGCTGCCGGATTCAATGGAAGGTCCGACACCCATCTCCGCCCTGATTCATGCCGCGACCATGGTGACGGCGGGTATCTTCCTGCTGGCGCGGATGTCGCCGGTTTTTGAACTGTCGGAAACCGCCCTCAGCATGGTGCTGATCATCGGTGCGATTACCGCATTCTTTATGGGATTGCTCGGGCTGGTGCAGAACGACATTAAACGGGTGGTGGCATACTCCACCCTGTCGCAACTCGGTTATATGACGGTTGCCCTGGGTGCCTCCGCCTACAGCGCGGCGATTTTCCACCTGATGACCCACGCCTTCTTCAAGGCCCTGCTATTTCTGGGTGCCGGTTCGGTCATCATTGCGATGCACCACGAGCAGGATATGCGCAAAATGGGTGGCATTGGTCGCTATATGCCGATCACCTATCTGACGGCGTTGGTGGGTTCTCTGGCGCTGGTGGGTTTCCCCGGGTTTGCCGGTTTCTTCTCCAAGGACGCGATTATCGAAGCGGTGAAAGTCTCCCATCTACCCGGTGCGGGTCTGGCTTACTGGGCGGTGCTTTCAGGGGTGCTTGTGACCGCACTCTACAGCTTCCGGATGTTCTTCATGGTTTTCCATGGTAAGCCAAGAATGGATGAGCAGACTCGCAGCCATCTGCATGAGACCCCACTCGTGGTGACAGTGCCACTGCTGCTGTTGGCCATCCCCTCGGTGGTGATCGGCTGGATTGCGATAGAGCCGATGCTCTTCTCCGGTTTTTTTGGTCAGTCGATCCATGTGGACCATCACCACGATGTGCTGGCCCATCTCGCGGACCATTTTCATGGCGCCCAGGCTTTCGCCCTGCATGGTTTCACTCAGCCGCCATTCTGGTTGATGCTGACTGGCATCGTGGCAGCCTGGGTGCTGTTCCTGAAAAAACCGGAGTGGGCTGCTGCTCTGAAATCCCGTCTGTCCCCGGTTCATCAACTGCTGGACAATAAATACTATCTGGATGATTTCAACGCCCTGGTCTTTGCCGGTGGTCTCCGTGGTATGGGCCGTACTCTGTGGCAGTTGGGTGACCGGGTATTGATCGATGGCCTGCTGGTGAATGGTTCCGCCCGCCTGGTGGGCTGGAGTGCCCGAGTCGTGCGCCATCTGCAAACCGGCTATCTCTACCACTACGCGTTTGTGATGATTATTGGCCTTGTCGGACTGGCCTGGATGGCCCGCTCGGCGGCCCTCTGAGCGGCTCTGGTTGACCCTTATGTTGAGTAATTTACCCCTGCTTTCCCTTGCGATCTGGCTACCTGTATTGGGTGGTGTCGGGCTATTGGTGAGCGGGGATTTGCTGGTCACCAGGGCTCGCTGGCTGGCGCTGGGTTTTGCGCTCCTGACTCTGGCTGTGACCCTGCCCCTCTACTGCCAGTTCGACAGCACTTTTGCTGGTATGCAGTTCGAGGAGTTCCGGCCCTGGATCAGCGCCCTCAATGCCAACTACCATCTGGGTGTGGATGGTATTGCCATGCCTCTGGTGCTGTTGACCAGCGCCATGACCGTGCTGGTGGTGATTGCGGCCTGGTCCTCGGTACAGCAGCAGGTGGCGAAATATCTCGCCAGCTTCCTGATTATGGAGGGCATCATGATTGGCCTGTTCAGTAGCCAGGATGGGCTGCTGTTCTACATGTTCTGGGAAGCGATGCTGATTCCGATGTTCCTGATCATCGGCATCTGGGGCGGGGCCAACCGGGTCTACGCGACAATCAAATTTTTTCTCTACACCTTTCTCGGCTCGGTTCTGCTGCTGATCTGCCTGATCTACCTCTATCTGCAGACCGGCAGTTTCGCTCTGGCGGATTACCATGCCCTGGCGCTGGATCTGCCGACTCAGAGACTGCTGTTTATCGCCTTCTTTATCGCTTTTGCGGTGAAGATTCCGATGTGGCCGGTGCATACCTGGCTGCCGGATGCCCACGTCGAAGCACCGACCGGTGGCTCCGTGATTCTGGCGGCGATTATGCTGAAGATGGGAGGTTACGGTTTTTTACGCTGGAATCTCCCCATTACGCCGGATGCCAGTCAGGATCTTGCGGGTGTGGTGATTCTGCTTTCGCTGATTGCGATCGTCTATATCGGTGCGGTGGCGCTGGTGCAGCAGGATATGAAGAAGCTGATCGCCTACTCATCAATCTCGCATATGGGGTTTGTGACCCTGGGCCTGTTTCTGTTCAGTGTTCAGGGCGTCGAAGCGGCCATGGCGCAGATGGTCTCCCACGGCTTTATCTCCGGTGCGCTGTTCCTCTGCATCGGGGTGCTCTACGACCGCATGCACTCCCGGGAGATCAGCGACTATGGCGGGGTGGCCAACACCATGCCGGTCTTCGCGGCGTTGATGATGTTTTTTGCGCTGGCCAATGCAGGCCTGCCCGGCACCTCCGGTTTTATCGGCGAGTTTCTGGTGATCCTGGCGGCTTTTAAGGTCAGCTTCTGGTATGCAACGATTGCCGCGACGTCACTGGTGCTGGGTGCGGCCTATACCCTCTGGATGTACAAGCGGGTGCTGTTCGGCGAGGTGGCGAGCGACAAGGTCGCGGTGCTCAAGGATCTGCACTGGCGGGAGTCCCTGGTGCTGGGACTGCTGGCTGTCGCGGTGCTGGGTATGGGGCTCTATCCGAATCCCCTGTTTGAGGTTATGCATCAGTCTGTAGAGAGCCTGATGACCCACGTCTCCACGGGCAAACTGTGAAACGGCCGGGCCGAGCGAGCGCATTACGATGAATTTTGCAGTCCCAAATTTTTTGCCGGCGCTGCCAGAGATTTTTCTTCTGGTATCGATTTGCGGTGTGCTGGTTGTTGACTTGTTTCTGACCGACGAGCAGCGCTGGTTGACCTATGTGCTGGCTCAGTTCGCGCTACTGCTGACAGCGCTGGCGGTGGTCTTCGGCTTCAGCGGCGAGACGGTGACCACTTTTGGCGGTATGTTCATCGGTGACCCGCTGAGTGTATTGCTCAAAGTGGTAATCCTGCTGTTTAGCACCGTGATCTTTCTTTATTCATTTCACTATTTGCGGGCTGGTGGCCAGTTGCGGGGGGAGTTTTTTACCCTGGCACTGTTCGGCATCCTCGGCATGATGATCATGGTCTCGGCCCATAATTTGTTGCTGTTTTACGTGGGGTTGGAGACCTTCTCGCTCTGCCTCTATACCCTGGTTGCTTATAACCGGGACGCCCCGAAAGGGGCCGAAGCGGCGGTGAAATACTTTTTTCTGGGAGCGCTCTCCTCCGGCCTGCTGCTGTACGGTTTCTCCCTACTCTACGGCACCACCGGCACCCTCTCTATTCCGGAGATGGCGGCGGTTCTGACGGCGGCGGGGGCTGACGGTTCGGTTAACCCGGCGACACTGTTCGGCGTGGTGTTCGTGGTCATCGCCATCGCCTTCAAGCTCGGCCTTGTGCCATTTCATATGTGGGTACCGGATCTGTATGAGGGCGCGCCAACACCGGTGACCCTGTACCTGTCGACGGTGGGCAAACTGGCCGCATTGGGCATGGCGGTTCGATTGCTAGTGGACGGCCTGGGTCCACTATTTGTTCATTGGCAGGAGCTACTGGTGGTGCTGGCGGTACTCTCCATTGCACTTGGCAATCTGGTGGCCATCGTGCAGACCAATATCAAGCGGTTGCTGGCGTACTCCACGATTTCTCATATGGGTTTCTTCCTGCTTGGTCTGCTGACCGGCACCCCTGATGGTTACAGTGCAGCGCTCTACTACATGGTGGTCTATGCACTCACCGGCATCGCCGGTTTTGGCGTGATCCTGCTGCTGAGTCGCAAGGGTTTCGAGGCGGAGCGAATTGACGACTACAAAGGCTTGGGTCGTCGGCAGCCCTGGTATGCCTTTCTGATGATGCTGGTGATGCTGTCGCTGGCGGGGGTGCCGCCGCTGGTGGGCTTCTGGGCCAAGTACTCGGTGCTGATGTCAGTGATCTCTATCGATATGATCTGGCTGGCGCTCTACGCTCTGGTCTTCTCCGTAGTCGGCGCGTTCTACTACCTGCGGGTGATCAAGGTGATGTTCTTTGAGGAGTCGCCGATGGTCCAGCCGGTGTCGGCCACTGCGGATATGCACTGGACCCTCACGCTGAACGCACTGGCCCTGTTGGGTTTTGGCCTGATCCCCGGTGGACTGCTGGATTTCTGCCGTTCGGTCTGGGGTTAGACCCGCACCGAACCTTGTTGACTGGTTGGCTGTTCCGGGGCGACTCAGGACCAGTAGCGGACCGGGCCGGTATCCAGATGCAGAAAGCCGGATTTAGGGTAATAACCTACGCCGCCACCCCGCAGGCTTTTTGCCAGCTTCAGCAGTGCCCTCAGATCGGTGCCGGGCAGTGCAATATCCACCGCCATGCCCCGCATGTGAAAACTCTTTTTCGCCACTCCGCCACTCTTAGCCCGTAGCGCTGCATTGGTTTTCGGCGAACGGTAGCCGGAGATGATGTCCAGAGGTTTTCGGGATCCCGTCTGTTTGCGCAGCTGGTGGATCAGATGAAGCAGGGCCGGGTCCATGGCCATGACTTCGTTGGTTCGGTGGTCCCGTAGCAGCTGATTGATCACCGTTAGACCCTCCGGGAGCAGCGCATTTTCAGCCCAGAACTCGGTGCGGATCTGCTCTCCCGTATGCCGGTTATAGAGTTCCAGTACCTTGGTTGTGTCTGAGTTAACTGGAGTTGCACTGACTCTGCCGGAGAGCAATCCCAGGCTGCTTGTGGCGGCAGCACCGATGAATCGCCGTCGATCCATTCCAACGGCCTGCGGTTTGTCGCGTCTGTTCAGGTTTTTTCGGTTCATTGGTCTGTTTGATCTCTATCGTGAGCTGAGCGCTCTGGCCAACTCTGTGTCCCGGCCGTAGATATCTTCCCGCTGTTGCAGGCGACCCTTTTCATCGACCCAGGCTGTTAGATACGTTACGTGTATCGGGACCGGTTGTTCAAGCTCTAATAGAGTGGTCTGTCCTGACGCGATCCCTTTTTGCAGCCGTTGGATATCCCAATCGGGCTCGGATTCGAGCAGAAAATCGGCCAGAGCCAGAGCATCGGCAACCCTGATGCAGCCGGAACTAAAATCCCGTCGCGGATTTTCAAACAGGCCTTTGTGGGGGGTGTCATGCAGATAGATTGAGGCGGAGTTGGTCAGGGTAAAACGGATCTGCCCCAGAGCATTGTGGGGGCCGGGATCCTGGCGGAACCGGTAGCTGAGTCTATCTGCTCTGATGCTCTGCCAGTCGATACTGTCTGGATCAAGGACCCTGGATGATGCCGACCAGCCATCGAAGACCCGGATGTGATTGCGCTCCAGATAGTGAATGTCAGCCTTGATCGCGGGCAGCAGATCCTCCTTCGCGATGCGCGGGGTCGGAGTCCAGCTTGGGGAGAGGGTCAGGGCGGTGATCCGGTCGCTGAATACCGGGGTGTGTCGCTCTGCCTTGCCGACGATGACCCCGGTGCGTAGACGAACCACCCCACGCTCCATGGCCAGCAGTTCGAACGCCGCGATATTCACCACAATGTAGCGGGGGCTGGCTTCGGCCTTTAACCAACGCAAGCGTTCGAGGTTCAGTCTGATTTGCGCGGCTCTCTGTTCCGGGCTCCGATTCAGAGTACGTCGGGTTTTGGGTCCTACAACGCCATCCACCTTAAGACCATTTTCGCTCTGGAACATCTTTACCGCCGCGGAGAGATCGCTTCCGAAAATCGGCTCGAAGTATTCCGCCAGGCTCGGGCGGGGGGGCAGGTATTTGAGCAGGGTGAGCTGTCGACCCAGAGTGACCACCGCGCTGTTATGGCTACTGATTTTTAGCACGGGGCCGTCAGGTAGCTGGGGCCAGGGCTTGCTGCCAGCCAGTGCCTCCATGGGATTGAGGTGCCGGCGCAGCTGGATGTAGGGATAGCTGGCTTGAGCGAGGTTGCGCAACCAGAGAGTCATATCCGCAGACTCCAGCCCGGTCTGGAGTTGCCGAGCCGCCGGCAATAGTGGCGGTGGTGCGAATTTGGGCGCTTCGAGTCCGCCGGAGGGTACGACTCTGCCCTGGGTGATATCGCTGATGTAACGGAGCAGCGCCGCGGTGATTTCGATATCCAGCGCCAAAGCTTGCTGGTGGTTGTTAGGGTGGGGGTCTATGGGGATCAGGTAATCCTCTGGATCAAGGCCATCCTCAGCCGCTTTAGCGAGCTGTGCCCGGACGCTGGAGAGTTGAGCAGACCAGTTTTGACCCCGCCACCAGATCGGGGTGAAATTACGGGTGCTGTATATGGCACTCAAGGCGGCATGTTGTCGGGCCGAATACTGGTTGGCGCTCTGGAGTTGCTGCCGTACTGACTGACTGGGGGGCTGGCCTGAACTGGTGCCCGGCAGGAGAATAGATGTCAGCAGGATGTAAGGCAGGAGGCAACGCATGATCTGGGTGAGGTTGTTTGTTACCCGGTAACGGTTTGGCTGCCAAGCATGCCACAGCTGGAACTGCACCATTTGCTCCATAACATGGAATTAACAGTTTGGTCGCTTGTTGAGTTGTCACTAAATCGTTATACTCCGCCGCCTTCTGATGCGGGGTGGAGCAGTCTGGTAGCTCGTCGGGCTCATAACCCGAAGGTCGTAGGTTCGAATCCTGCCCCCGCTACCAATTAGATCTAAATCTGATTGGCCTTCTGTTTCTATATCCCTAGCTGCTGATTTTCGACCTCTCTCTGCACCTGCAGTCTGCTTCCGTGGTGTCATCCCGTGGGAGACTCTCGGGTTGCCAACGGCCTTGAATAATTCCTGTACAAACCATACAATCCACGCCCCCGGTGCTGAGGGTGGTTTGCGTCGGCGAGGGCAATAGGCCCGGTTGATAGAACAGGTTTGGGGGTGTCGTATGGTGGCACTGCCCAGAGTTTAGGAAAGTGGGCGTGATGCCCATTTTTTATTTGTGGATCCGAATCGTTAACGGGTAGAAGTGGCTCAGGATCTGAACAAAATTGTTGCATCCGCTGTTGAGGCAGTGGGTTACGAGTTGGTGCTGCTGGAGATGGAAGCGCGTCGTGGCGGTATGTTGCTGCGTGTGTTCATCGATGGGCCCAGGGGTATTGCTGTTGAGGACTGTGCCAGGGCCAGCCGACAGATCGAAGGGGTGTTGACCGTCGAAGAGGCTGTGAGTGGTGATTACACCCTGGAGGTTTCATCTCCCGGGCTTGATCGTCCGCTGGTGACTCCGGCGCATTTCCAGCGGTTCGTTGGTGAGCAGGTCAAGGTTAAGTCCTGGGCCGCTCATGCGGGGCAGAGGAATTTGCGCGGTAGACTGCTGGATGCGGACGCAGAGGCGATCAAATTGGGTCTGGACGGGGATAGCGTGTTGATTCCCTATAGTGATATCAAGAGCGCGAGACTGGTTCCCGAGCTTTAAGAGTACTGCGGAGTCTTGGTAAATGAATAGCAAGGAAATCCTCCAGGTCGTGACTGTGGTCAGCGAGGAGAAAGGGGTTGATCGGGAGGTCATTTTTGATGCTCTTGAGTCGGCGCTGGCTGCTGCAATTCGCAAGCGCAGCACACTGGACATTGATGCTCGAGTGGCGATTGATCGGGTCACCGGTGAGTTCCAGAATTTTCGCCGCTGGGAAGTGGTCGCCGACGATGAGCTTGATCCTGAGCTGAAAGATTCTCAGTTATCTCTGACGGAGGCCTCTAAACGGCAGGCCGGCATCGAAATTGGTGCGTTTGTGGAGGAGCCGGTTGGTGGTGTTGAGCTGGGTCGGATAGCGGCTCAGATTGCCAAACAGGTGATTGTGCAGAAGGTGCGGGAGGCAGAGCGCCAGCAAGTTGCAGAAGAGTATGAGCCGCGGGTC
>JAKLLR010000025.1 GCA_022014175.1 Gammaproteobacteria bacterium
CGCAACACACCATCACGACCCCGTACAATCAGCGCTGAAACACCCAGGGCATAGAGGTCTTTAACCACAAAGTCCCCGGGATTGGGCAGTTCGCTCTCCCGACAAACATTCAACCAGGAACGACGGAATACATACTCCAGCTCGTCCTGGTAGTGCTCCTCCGACCAGTAATTTGACGAGGGCAGCTTGCCCTCCGGCACTGAGACCTTCAGATTTGAATCACTCGGTTTGTTCATTTAACTGCACTCCATGCCGTCCCTAGAGCCGATGAAAAATGGCTAGTCCCACTCTGCTGTTGAATGGGGAAATTCCACCCGCTCCAGGGGATAGGAATAAGGCACATCCACCTCTTTATACCGGTTTACGGCCAAATCGTAAGCCGCTACAGTCAGTACCAGATGGCCATAGGGCTTAAGCTCCTCCGGCATATCATCCAGTGGATATTCGTCTAGCGCCAAAATAACCGACTTCATATGTGGCAGCACCGCATCGTGCAACTCGGTTAGCTCTTCGATGGTTGAACTAAGCCGGACCTTCAAACGCTCTGCGTAGTTATCAATCGCCCATTTTTCCAGGTAAGGGTCCAGGGCATGGAATTCTGCGGGTATCGCTGTCATCACTTTATCCTCTACTTTGCGACTACTATGGCCAGGGTTTCACACCAAACACATTGTTTGGCTTCTCATGCAGCGGGGCTACCCGATTAAGGGAAAAACCATGGGGGATAGTGGGGCTGCGCCAGCGATTAACGGCCAGGTCAATATCGGCCAGCATCAGGGCCAGATAACCGTAGGGTTTCAACTCAGCCGGGATTTCGTAAAGTGGGTAGGCGTTGAGACACGCCATGATGTCCCGCAGGTACGGCAGCACCGCATCGTGCAACCCCCTCAGTTCCTCGTAGGTGCTCTGCTGACGTTTGGCCAATCGTGCCGACTCTGAGGACAGTGCCCACTCACCCAGGAAAATATCCAGGGGGCGGAGTTTTTCAGGTATTTCAGCCATCACTCGCTCCTTTTCATGGCTTCGCCAGATAGGATTCGATGCGCTCCTGCAGTTGGCGCAACACCCCCTCCTGTTCAGAGAAGTGGAAATTTCTGATTGGACCTGCACCCAGGTTACGCTGGGTCACCTCCAGGGTACTGAGATCCTCAGAGAGCACGTCCCGCTGCCCGTACTGCACCATCCGAAGATTAAAAAACTCACCAAAATTGCTCGGCGGCTGAGGCTCAAAGGAGAACCCCTGAAGATCCCATATCGTCTTATTGACGCTGACTGGCCAGGCGCGCTGTATCACGAAGTTATTGTTCTGAATCAGCAGCACAATATGCGGCAGCAGAGAATAACTATCCGCGATCCAGTCATCCCGTCCACTCATCGCAATCGCGTTCGGCGCATTGATGGGCTGCTTGGCCTTGCCTTCGTCCAGAGGGTTAAAGTAGACCGCGTTGCCTTGCTCCTGGGCAATCATCTGCACGTCGGTGGGGGGATGTTTGGCAGTCTCAGGACTGAAATAGCCCTCGGTATGCCCGATAATCCCATCCCCATCCGGAAAGACCTCCGGGATGTGATCCCGCACCGAGGCCGCCCCCGCTAACGACGCTTCGTGCAGGGCATCAAAATGGTAAAACTCGATCTGAGCATCGATCATCAACTTCCAGTTGCAGTTGACCTCGGCCTGGTAGTGGAAATTGGGATACCAGGTCTGCTCAAGGTAACCGTCCAGCCCATTCTGGGGAACCATGTACTCTACGAGGGTTTTTTCTGGGTTTTCCTCCAGATTAATGTGCACAAAACCGCCCCAGACATCGCTATGAATCTCTACCAGCCGCGCATCACTCCGCTCAACCCCAGGAAAGAACTTCTCACCCGGCATCGCAACACAGGCACCGTTGAGGTCGTAGGTCCAGCCGTGAAACAGACACTTGAAGCCGCGACGGTTACCACACTGGTCCATCGCCACCCGGTTTCCTCGATGGGGACACATGTTGTAGAACGCACGAATACGCTTATCTGTGCCCCGCACAATAATCACGGAGACATCTAACGCGTATAGATCCTGAACAATGTAGTCACCAGGTTCCGGGATGCGGTCGGCACGACAGATGTTGAGCCAGGTGCGGCGAAACAGCTTTTCAATCTCTTTCCGGAAGTGTGCGTCCGAACTGTACCGCTCAATCGGGATCTTCGCACGGGCCGGTGCCAGACCCTCTTCAGGCTTATTCATAAGCGACTCCTCCTCATTTTATAATCTGCCCCGACTTGACGCGGGTTCTAGACAAAACTAAACCGTACATCCATCAGCGTCAATGTCAGACGAACAAATTTCCTTATTTTTTTAAGGGATTGATTCCCTCCCCTTCAACTACGCATGATCTGACCTGGCATGGCACCCGTATGGGTCGCGCCCTCGAACAGCACTTCCCCATTAACCACGGTATATTCCACACCGGTTGAACGGGTCACCATACGAAGCCCACCTCCGGGCAGATCACGGGCAATTTCCGGCTTGAGCGGGGAACCGACAGTCAAATGATCAAATATAGTAATGTCCGCTGCCTTACCGACTTCGATCACACCGCGATCTTTGATGCCAAAAAACTTGGCAGGCTCCTGGGTGATTCGATGTACCGCCTTCTCCAGCGATAGCGCCTGTTTCTCCCGTACCCAGTGGCCCAGCAAGTAGGTGCTGAAGCCCGCATCACACAACATATCGAGATGAGCACCGCCATCCGACAGGCCCAGCAGGGTGCGGGGGTCATTCAACAACTGCGCAACCCGCTCCTCATTGGTATTAAAAAAGGCGATACGGAAGTCCATTTTCAGATCATCTTCCAGCGCCAGATCAAGAAACAGATCCGAGCCGTCTTTACCGGTTTCCGCTTCCAGCTCCCGAATGGTTTTGCCAACCAGATGCTCAAACCGGGGATTACCAACCGAGTTGATCTCAACCCGCTCCCACTCGCCCGAGAAAATTCGTGGGGCTTTCATATCTTCCCGCCACGCGGCACGAAAGGATTCATCCCGATAGAGGGTTTTCTGTTCTTCCGGAGTCGCATCGAAGGCGGGCTTCCAACTCTCCAGCTCACCGAACACAAACGGATGAATCAGGTTGGTTAATGCAATCAGCGGCCGACAGGCGATCTGTGGCACAGCACCTTTTTCGATCAACGGCTGGGTGCGGGCCAACAGGTCCATACAGGCCTCCGGATGATCCTCACGGTTGAGCAGTGCCAGCCAGGTCATGGGCCGCCCGTTACTAGCCTGCATCAACGCCTTGATCAGACCCTCCTCTTCATCAGTCAACATCCCCGGATTAGCACTCAGGGCGAGTTGAATCACCCCTTTGCCCATATCTCCAAGCACCTCTGCGTAGGCCCGCAATTCATTCATATCGGCCAGTCGGCTGGAGACTGGCACCCCCTTGTAGCCGATATCCAGTGGCAGTTTCGAGGTGCTAAAACCCAGGGCACCTGCCTCCATCGCTTCTCGGATAATCTGCTGAATCTGGCGAACCTCTTCGGGGTTGCTCGCCCGCTCGGTAGACTCCTCTCCAAGCACATAGTGGCGAACCGGGTTCATACCGAGCATCGCACCCACATTAACGCCCAGGCCACCCCGCTGCATCGCATCGAGATACTCGGGAAAGGTCTCCCACTGCCAGTCAATGTTCTCTTTCAACAGATCGTAGGGGATGCCCTCCACGTTCACCAGATCCCAGGTTGCTGGCTCCCGGTAATCTGCACGACAGGGCGCCACACCAACGCCGCAGTTCCCCATAATGACCGAGGTGACACCGTGCCAGCAGGATGGGGTTAACAACGAATCCCAGGAGACCTGGGCATCGTAATGGGTATGGTTGTCGATAATGCCCGGGGCAACAGTCAGATCGGTCGCATCGATGGTTCTCGTCGCAGCACCACTGATCTGGCCGACCTCTGCGATTAGTCCGCCAGAGAGGGCCACATCAGCCCGGTATCCGGGGTTCCCGGTGCCATCAACGACGGTTCCGCCGCGTATTAATAGATCGTACATCTGCGTTCTCCTCCATTTATCCATATTATTGGCGCGATGCTCGCGTGGCCAACCGCCACAAACCCGGGGCCAAAACGCGCTGCTGGCAGTCTTGCATAGCCGTTCAGACCTTGCAAACGACGACGATCTAGCGCCCTGGGCGGTGTGAAAAATCTCCGCACAACCCGCGCCGGGATTGGTCAGACTGGCGGCCTGTAACCTATACTTCGTCGCTCTGATTTTGGCCGGTCGCCCCATCTTTAATGAATCCGGGTATTGCACAACTCCAACCCTACCCCTTTGAAAAACTCAGAGGGCTGCTTGATGGTGTCCGCCCCCCGGCGGATCGGGAGCTGATTGATCTGGCCGTGGGTGAGCCTCGCCATCCACCACCTGAATTCGTGCTGGAACGACTGGCGGAGAGCCTCGCCACTGTGACCAACTACCCCACCACCACCGCGGGCCCCGCATTGCGGGAGAGCATCGCGCGGTGGTTAGCAGAACGGTATGGACTGGACGATACGGAGCTGGCCCCGACCCAGCATATCGCGCCACTCAATGGCACCCGTGAGGGGCTCTTCTCCTTCGCCCAGTGCCTGCTGGACCGGACCCCTGATTCCCGGGTGCTCTGTCCGAACCCGGGCTACCAGATCTACGAAGGCGCTGCCCTGCTTGGTGGTGCCCAGCCAGCCTATCTGGACACTACGGCGGAGACTGGCTTTCTACCGAACTTCGATGCCGTATCCAAAAAACAGTGGGAGAACATCCAACTGGTCTACATCTGCTCGCCGGGCAATCCCACCGGTGCCGTGATGCCGGAGCAAACCCTGATTCATCTGATTGAGCTGGCGGACAAACACGAGTTTGTGATTGCAGCGGACGAGTGTTATTCCGAGATATATCAGGATGAAGGGAGCCCGCCAGTAGGCCTGCTGCAGGTCTGCGCTCAGCTCAAGCGTAACGACTTCAGACGCTGCATTGCCTTCCATAGCCTCTCGAAACGCTCCAACCTGCCGGGCCTGCGCTCCGGATTTGCGGCGGGCGATAGCCAGTTAATCCAGACTTTCCTGCGCTATCGCACCTACCATGGCTGTACCCTGCCCCGCTTCATTCAGGATGCCAGCACCCTGGCCTGGCGTGACGAAACACACGTCCGTGAGAACCGTGAACAGTATCGAAAAAAATTCGATCTCGCCCGACAGATACTGGAACCGGTGGTCGAGTTCGATTTTCCCGCCGGCGGTTTTTATCTCTGGTTGGCGACCCCTGTCGATGACCAGCAATTCGCCAAAACCCTGTTCCAGGAGCACCACATCAAGGTTCTACCCGGCAGTTTCCTGGGCCGACCGGCGAATGGCAGCAATCCGGGGCAAAACCGGATTCGGGTCGCACTGGTTGGCACGCTGACCGAAACCGAGCTGGCCCTGCATGCCATCGCCCGATGCTTTACCCAGACCCAACAACCAACCCCCGATTAAAGCCTGATATTGAACCAAACCCATCCATATTTTCCGGAGAACTTCGTGAGCGACATCCAGACCACCATTGAACAGGCCTTCGAAAACCGGGCCGAGCTGAACCCGGGCAATGTTCCGGCTGAAATCAGACGAGCAGTGGCCGAAGCCCTCGCTCTGCTCGATTCCGGCGAAGCCCGGGTGGCCGAGAAAATCGACGGCACCTGGCAGGTTAATGAGTGGCTTAAAAAAGCCGTTTTGCTCTCATTCCGGAGCGAAGATAACCACGTTGTGGCCGGCGGCCACACCCAGTATTTTGACAAGGTGCCGGGCAAGTTCGACAACTATGACCAGGCCGCATTCCAGAATGCAGGGGTCCGGGTGGTACCCCCTGCCATGGCTCGCCGGGGGGTCTACATCGGCCCCAACACCGTACTGATGCCCTCTTATGTCAATATCGGCGCTTACGTCGATAGTGGCTGTATGGTCGATACCTGGGCAACCGTGGGCTCCTGCGCCCAGATCGGCAAAAATGTGCATCTGTCCGGCGGCGCAGGCATCGGCGGCGTACTCGAACCCCTGCAAGCCAGCCCAACCATCATCGAAGACAACTGCTTCATCGGCGCCCGTTCGGAGGTGGTCGAAGGGGTTATTGTGGAAGAGGGCGCGGTCATCTCCATGGGGGTCTACATCAGTCAGAGCACCAAGATTTACAACCGCGTCACCGGCGAAATCACCTATGGTCGGGTGCCCTCAGGATCTGTGGTGGTATCCGGCAACCTGCCTGCCGCAGACGGCAGCCATAGTCTCTATTGCGCGGTTATTGTCAAACAGATTGATGCCCAGACCCGGGCAAAAGTCAGCATCAACGAGCTATTGCGGGATGTCTGATGTAGCCACCTTCTATGGCCTGAAGACCTGCGACACCTGCCGCAAGGCACGCCGCTGGTTAGAGGCCAATGGCATCGACTACCTCTACCGGGACGTTCGGGCAGATGGAGTGGCGGAAGCGGACCTGATCAGCTGGTGTAACCAGATCGATTGGCAGACGCTGCTAAACCGCAAAAGCACCACCTGGCGACAGCTATCGGAGCGGGAGCAGGCCGTCAACGATACAGCCGGGGCGATCCGGCTGATTCTGGCTCACCCCACGCTGTTGAAGCGGCCCGTTCTGGTCACCCCCAACACCCTTCAAGTCGGCTTTCGGGAAGCAGATTATGCCCGGCTGTTTGCAGATGCCTGAGCAGGACCCGGTTGTCGCCCTCGCCCGAGCACTGATAGAGCAACCCTCTATCACGCCGGATGACCGGCAGTGCCAGGCCATGATGCAGGCACGACTGACACCCCTGGGGTTTGCGGTCGAGCGGCTGCAGTACGGCGAAGTCAGCAACTTTTTCGCCAGACGGGGGCAGCACGGCCCGCTGATTGTCTTTGCGGGACATACCGACGTGGTGCCAACCGGACCTGAATCGGAGTGGCATAGTCCGCCCTTTTCCGCCGAGATCCGGGACGGCATGCTTTACGGGCGAGGCTCCGCAGATATGAAAGGCAGTCTGGCGGCCATGATCGTAGCCTGCGAACACTTTCTGAAAAAACACCCGGAACCTGCGGGTTCAATCGGTTTCCTCATTACCAGCGATGAAGAGGGTCCGGCAACCGACGGTACAGTCCGGGTGATGGCCCATCTGGCCGAGACCGGTCAAAAGATCGATTACTGCCTTGTGGGCGAGCCCTCCAGCCAGAGCAGACTGGGTGACAGGGTCCGCATTGGCCGACGGGGCTCCCTCTCCGCCAGATTGACGGTCAAAGGCATCCAGGGCCATGTGGCCTACCCGGACCAGATCATCAACCCGATCCACCGCTTCGCCCCGGCCCTGACGGAGCTGGTCAGCACCACCTGGGATAGTGGCAATGCCCACTTCCCGGCAACCAGCTTCCAGGTCTCCAATATCCAGGCCGGAACCGGCGCGACCAACGTTGTGCCGGGTAGTCTGCAGGCGGATTTCAATTTTCGTTACAGCACAGAGCTGGATGAATCCGCCATTCAGCAACGTGTTGAAGCGGTGTTGGCGCAGCACGAGCTGGAGTTCGATATTGAGTGGCACCCCTCCGGCAAGCCGTTTCTGACCCGGGGCGGGACCCTGATTGAAGCTGTACGCGAATCGATCCGGGAGATTCAGGGGTTTGGACCGGAACTCTCCACCGGTGGCGGCACCTCGGATGGCCGCTTCATCGCGCCCTACGGAACCGAAGTCGTGGAACTCGGCCCCCTCAACGCCAGCATTCATAAAATCAACGAAAGAACCCCTGTCGCCGACCTGCCACGCCTGGCCGAGATCTACCAGTGCATCCTGGAGAAACTGCTGGTCGACTGATGCCCACCCATAAAAAAGCCCGGTGCTCTCTCCAGATCACCGGGCCTTTATCATCTAAATCGCTAGCCTAGCTGTTGACGATATCATCCACCACTTTGTACTGATGTCTGACCAGCAGCTCCTGATCCGACAGGATCATGGTTTCCAGCGCACCTGACATCATCGCAGCCTGGCACGCCTCTACAGTGGAGAGATCTTCCCGCAGAAGATCCCGGAACTGCACCTTTGAGTACTCTTTGCTGATTTTCTCACCCGCATTCGTCGGCGGTGTCATGAAATAACTGACTTCGTAGTGGGTTTCATCCACGGAAACCGGCCAGAAGTTGTAGGTAAAGCACCAGCCGTTAGCCACATCGATGAAAAAATTCGGGAACAGTACGTTGATATCGAACAGGAAGGAGTCATGTCCCTCAGGATTCGCCCCTTTCCATGTGTACTTGTCACCAACCACCCAGATCGAGGGTGCCAGTCGGGCCGCGAGCGCCTCAGTGGTCCAGGGCTGATGGTCAAGGTTCACCGGACATGAAGTAGAACGGTGCCCCCCTTCATACAGCCGGAATGAGTTGCAATGCATGTAGGGGTCATCTTTGGCGGCCAGCGCGTCCCCTGCCGTGGTGCGATGGACAAAAGCCGCATGATAGGACTCCTGGAAGGCGTCGATGATCACCTTCCAGTTCACTTTGACATCCGCCTGATAACTGCCGAGCACGGTTAGTTGATCAAAGGGGAAACCTTCCAGCTGCTCTGCCATGCCGCCCAGCGCTGTTTTCAAATCCTCAGCGGGGTTGGCCTCAGCATTGATGAAGATAAAACCCGACCAGGTATCGCAGCTGACCGGCTTCAGGCAGAACGCCTTTTTATCAAAATCAAAAAACTGCTCTTCATCAGGCACGAAGACCAGGGCGCCCTGGTTATCGAAAGTCCAACCATGGAAACCACAGGCAAAGCCTTTGGTATTGCCTTTGCCCTGAGCCACCTTGTTACCGCGGTGAGGGCAAGCGTTGTGAAAGGCCCGCACGATGCCATCCTGACCGTGCACAATGATCAGTGAAGTATTGAGAATGGCAATGTCCTTAACGTAGTAGTCCCCGGGGTTGGGGCACATGTCCATCCGGCCCACATTCAACCACGACTTCTTGAAAATCTTCTCCCGCTCCAGCTCGAAATACTCGGGTGAAATATTCGGCCTGGTCGAGAGTGGCGCGCAACCAAGCTCGGGATGATTTTGAGTGAATTGCTTTGGATCAGGTGCGTTCATAAGTCAAAGTCTCCGAATATTTTTAGACAAACAGGCGGCCTCTCATTCACGGGCGCTTTGCTCTGTGCTCTATTATAGGCAGATATTACACTAAATATAGCCCAGTTCGGGCACGCAAGCTATTACACCCATATGGCACAGCTCTACCTTGCCTCCACCTCACCCAGACGCGCTGAGCTGCTCCGTCAGATCGAGGTGGATTTCGAATCCGTTGCCGTGGATATTGCAGAGGTGCCGCTCCCTGACGAAGATCCAGAGCGGTTTGTCCGCCGCATGGCCACAGCGAAAGCGCAGCAGGGGCGACAGCAGTCCAGTATCGATCCGAGGATTCCGGTCCTGGGGGCCGATACCGTGGTGATCATCGATCAGAAAATTCTGGGCAAACCGGCAGATAAGGCCGCCGCGCTGGCCATGCTACGCAGCCTCTCCGGGCGGCAACACCGGGTACTGACCGCCGTTGCGGTAGCCAGTTCAAGGCTGCAGCTTTGCCGGTTGAGTGAGACCAGGGTCCGCTTTCGGCCATTGGACGAGGCGGAAATCACAACCTACTGGGATAGCGGCGAACCCGCCGATAAAGCAGGCGCATACGCCATCCAGGGTCTCGCTGCAGCATTCATCAGTGAAATTGAGGGCAGCTACTCTGGGGTGATGGGGTTGCCACTGTACGAAACCGCTGAATTGCTGACAGAGTTCAATCTGCCCTTTGGTCTGAGCAACGCTGTGAGGCCGGTGGAACCCGACCGGATCCAGTCGCAATGAAACGAGCCGCAGTTCACTTCTGCTACCGACTGGAGGCGTCGAGCCGCTACAAGCGGATTAAAGGGCTCTTTTACGACCTACTGGAGAACCCCCACTCCGCAGTCCGCCCCTACTTCGACAGCAGCATGATCCTGGTGGTCCTCTCCAGCGTATTTCTGCTTATTTTCTCGGTGAAACACCCGCTGCCGACCTGGGCCGACCTGTTTCAAATCTCGGTTGTTTTACTCTTCACAATCGAATACCTGCTGAGGTTCTGGCTGCATGATGATCTCCATCGGCTGCTACTGCGGCACCATGAAGAGAGTGAACTGCTGGACACCCAATTCAGTTGGGGACCCCTGCTCAGAGAGGCCTTTCTCTCGAAATGGCGATTCGTCAGCTCTCCGTTCGCCATAATTGACCTGCTCGCCATACTGCCCAGTTATCGGCCGCTGCGGATCCTGCGGATATTTCTGCTGTTCCGCCTGTTCAAACTGTTCCGCTATACCCGCAGCCTCGGTGAATTCAGCCAGATTCTGGTGGAGAAGCGGTTCGAGTTCTATACCCTGGCGATTTTTATGGGCTTCGTGCTATTCGCCGCCAGCACCGCCATCTTCCTGTTTGAGGGGCACCGCCCCGACAGTGACATTCAGAGTATCTACGATGGCTTCTACTGGGCGTTAGTCACCCTCTCTACCGTGGGTTACGGGGATCTCACCCCCCACACCACCGAGGGTCGGGTAGTGGCGATGGCCCTGATTATCTCCGGCATTGGCGTGCTCTCTTTTGCCACATCAATCATTGTCTCCGCCTTCACCGACAAGATGGCACTGCTGCGGGAGCACCGCGTACTGGGAGAGATTGAACGGGGTCGCCGATTCACCCTGATCTGCGGCTATGGCCGCCTGGGCGAACAGGTTGCGGAGCGGTTAAGCCGGGACAAAACCCCTATCGTGATAGTGGACTCCAGTGAGGCCGCCGTGGAACAGGCCCGGTTGCAGGGCTATCTGGCTCTGTGCGGAAATGCCACCGGGAACAAGCTGCTGGAGGATCTGCGAATTGCTGACCGGATCGACACCCTGCTCTGCCTCACCGACGACGACGTGGCTAACGTCTACCTCACGCTCACGGCTCGCAGCCTCAACCCGGACCTGCATATCATCGCCCGCGCCAATCGCGATGAAAACGGGCCAAAACTGGAGATTGCCGGTGCCAATCGTGTGGTCAAACCCTATCAGAGTATCGCCGCAGTCGCTGCGGCTTACGTCCATCAGCCAGTCGCCTCCGAAGCGATGTATGGCCTGATCGGTGGCAGCCAGAACCTGGTGATCGACACCATAACCATCCCTGAAAGCGATCTGCCTGAACCACTAACCATGGCGCAGATCGATCTATCCCGGCACCACCTCAATCTTTTCGGGGTGGTCGACCACTCCGGACGCACGGCCCTGGTCACTGCAAAAAGCTTCGACTGGGGCCACCTGCGTTTCTACTTTAATCCGCCAGCGGATTTCCAGCTACAGGCGGGAGACGTGCTGGTGGTATTTGGACCACAACACGCGGTTTATCGTCTGAAGGACGGCATTGAACAGAATCTGGCATCCCGTTCATTACGGGCGGCAAACTGATGAACAGCATCGTTCTGTTCGGCTACTCCAATGCCGCCCGCCACCTGGCGGAACAACTGCGCCAGCAGGGACTCGCCTTCACCGTGGTCGAACGAGATAACGCCCATCTGAACGATGCCCGGGACGCCGGGTTTGACACAGTGCTGGCTGACTTCACAAACGATGAGACCTTGGGAGAACTCGGCATCGGCACCACCGTTCGACAACTCTTTTGCATGCTACCGGAGGACTCGGAAAATCTTTTTCTGACCCTCTCCGCCCGGGCGCTGGACCCCGACATCACCATCATTTCCGCCTGCGAAAGTGGAGATGCAGCGAGCAAACTTAAAATTGCTGGTGCTAATAAAGTGGTGGACCTATACAGCACCACGGCACACCGGGTGCACGATCTGCTGACCAAACCGCTGGTGGTGGATGTGCTCGATCGAACCCTGTTCGGCCAGGCCGATCTGCATATGGCTGAAATCGTCATCCCGGAAGGTCTGGACAACACCCGGCTTTCGCTACAGAAACTGAACCTTTCGGGCGAGTTCGACCTGGTCCTGATTGGCATAGTCGATCATGAGCGCAGCTCGGATTTTCACTTTGTCGGAGCCGGTATTGAGCATCTGATTGATCCCGGCGATATTCTTGTGGTGATTGGTCGAACCGCAGATATTGAGCGACTACACCAGCATCTTGATACCCCTTCCCCAGTGACCTGAACCCTTTTTTCCCGGCTTTTCACCCTGACGAAAGCAGTACAAACCGCGCATCGATTCGTCCGCCGCGACTGGGCTCACCGCCTGCCTGGACCTGGCGGTCTGCTCAGGGTAATCGAGATAACGAGCATCTGTCCCAGGAGTGACCCGAGCAAACCCTGGGTCATCGTCCAGCGATGACAAACCCCGCTCCAGTAGGCAGGGGACCACACAGCCTGGGTCGCAACAATCACCGGGGCTGCCAGGAAGACCGATGCGGTCTTGAGCAGACTAACCGTTAGAATACTGCCCGTTGTTATTACCAAGCACTCGCAGATACCCATGCTGGACCTTGACCATATTCGCACCCTGTTTGACCAGGGCTCTCCCCACACCAGCGCACTGGGTATCCGTCTCCAAGAACTGAAACGGGGATACTCCGTAGTCATGATCGAGCCCAGCGAACGTCATATCGGGCTGCCGGAAAGCGGGGCGATCCATGGTGGCATTCTCTCAACCCTGATTGACTCGGCATGCGGAATTGCCGTGTTAAGTATGCTGGAGCGATCCGTCTCCATCGCCACCCTCGACCTCAGTCTCCACCATATCAAACCCTCAACCGGCAGCGCCCCCATTTACGCCTCTGCCACCTGCTGCAAACTGACCCGCAGCATGGCGTTCCTTCGCTCAGAGGTTTACCAACAAAGCGCAGACAATCTGCTCGCCCACGGCGGCACCACCTTTATGCTCGGTGCAAACCACACAAAACTTGACCTCCAGAAGCAGACAAAGCCGTTATGAGTCTAAGAAAACTGGGGGCGGAGGTCCGGAAAAGTCGCGACTGGCAGGCGCTGATAGACGCAGTGCCCTACGCCGGATACCTTGGTCTGCAGGCAGATCCGGATCTCGCTGGCTTTCGTTGCAGGCTGCCATTCACAGCCCAACTGGTGGGCAATCAACAATTGCCGGCACTCCATGGCGGACTGGTTGCAGGGCTTCTGGAAGCCACTGCCCTGTTCCACCTGATGGCGGAGAGGGAGTGTCTGGAGTTACCCCGCCCGATTGATTTCACCATCGACTATTTACGTTCAGCAGGGCCAAGGACCAGTTATGCCCGCTGTGAAATCGTCAAACTGGGTCGCCGGATATGTAATGTCCGGGCCAAGGCATGGCAGGATGATGAAACCAGACCCTTCGCCATCGCCCGGGGTAATGTGATGGTCGGCAGCGACTCCCCGCCTTAGACTCTCGCTGCTCTCTCCGTCCGGTCGTTTCGGCGATCTGAGATCCAGAGCGATACCACTGGCCAAAAACAGAACCCACCGACGCCCCAGGCCGCGATCAATCCACCGAAAACGCCATCACCAGGGCATCAAAACCCGTCCATTATGGCGATGAAGAAACAGAACAGAAAAGCCGTCAATCGGCCTATCCAGACCCGAACGAACATCAAGTGAGGTTTGCAAAAAATCACTGGAGTCCGCATTATTTTGCGCCACAGGGGAGCAGCCAGCCAAACGGCAACGCTGCACCACCACGTGCCAACACCCCCCACCTGTCAACGGAATCCAACTTCATTGAACAGACCGATACCAGTAGCCGAAAACACGCCAGAGTTGCTTGCACCAGCGCAGTTTATTGACTCAGACCATCCGGAGATTGTGGCCTTCTCTGAGGCGATCTGCGGTAGCGCACAGCGGCCGATAACGAAAGCGGTCGCGCTCTACTACGCGGTACGCGATCAGATTCGCTACAACCCGCATATTCCATCCCTTGAACCCGAGGCCATGGTCGCCAGCCGGACGCTCTCCGCTGGCGAGGGGTTCTGCATACCCAAGGCGCTGTTACTGGCTGCCGTGGCCCGGGCAGCGGGTATTCCCAGCCGGGTTGGGTTTGCAGACGTACGCAACCACCTGACCAGCGAAAAACTGTTGCAGAGGATGGGCTCTGACCTGTTCGTATTCCACGGTTACACTGAACTCTGGCTGGAGGATCGCTGGGTCAAAGCCACCCCGGCCTTCAATCTGGCCCTGTGCGAACGATTCGGAGTTGAACCTCTGGAATTCGACGGCCGTCAAGACTCTCTGTTTCATCCGTTTGACAGCAGCGGACGAAAACACATGGAGTATGTACGGGAACATGGCAGTTTCAGTGACCTGCCCTACCAGGAGTTTGTAACGCAATTCAACGCCGCCTACCCCCACTTTTTTGACCCGACCGACAGCCCGACGGATCAGTTTGAAAACAGCACCACATAACCAGTAACAATAAACCAGCCTTAGAGGAGAACAAGAAATGGATAGTATCTGGACCGCCCTGATGGGGGGCGAACTTAAACAGACCTACTACAACGCCAACGGCGTTCGCACCCGAGTGCTGGAAGCTGGTGAAGGCATGCCGCTGATCTTCATTCATGGCACCGGCGGATCCGCTGAGGCCTACACCCGCAATATTCTGGAACACGCGAAACACTTCCACGTCTACTCCATCGATATGGTAGGCCACGGTTTCACGGATTGCCCGGAGCTGGAATACAACGTCTTCGATTTCGTCAAACATCTCAGTGATTTCATAGACGCGATAGGTGCTGACAGAGTCATCCTCTCCGGAGAATCTCTTGGCGCCTTTGTCTCGACTTTTTATGCCCTGCGCAACCCGGACCGGGTCCACAAGCTGGTACTCAACACCGGCATGCTGATGCCGCCGGCCGGGGAGCAGGGCCGCCAGGAGATTCTCGATGCCCTGGAGCGCTCCCGCAAAGCCGCTGGCAATCTCACCCGTGAAGCGGTACGCAAACGGATTGAGTGGCTCATGCATGACCCGGCGGACGCGACCGATGAACTGGTGGAGCTGCGTTACCGCATTTACAGCCAGCCTGGAATGACCGACACCGTCGCAAAAATCTCCGAGAGCATTCTGGGCGGCGCGGCGGATCCAGAGCGGGCCAAACTGAAACTCTGGGAAAAAAACCGGGATATCAAATGCCCGACACTGGTGCTCTGGACCCGCCATAACCCGGGTCAGCCCGCCGACAAAGCCGAGGAGACCACCAGGCTGATTCCTGATGGGCGCTTTGTGCTGCTGGAGAACTCCGCCCACTGGCCACAGTGGGAAGAGGCTGATCTGTTCAACCAGATTCATCTGGATTTTCTGCTAGGCTGATATCTCAATCCCTGCTCCCGTCCGAGCCTGATGCTCTGGAGCGAGCGCGCTCCGCAGGGGGTATCACTCAGTAAGCAGCGATCCCCCGCTCAACCCGGGCAAAACAGCCTTCGCCAGTCCGCCAGGCTGGCGTAAACCCGCGCCTGGGTTTTGCGGCGTGCGGCCGACGGGCTTGTTTGCGACCACATCTCAAAACCGGGACAATGGGTTGGTTAATAAGACAGCTGGCATCCCACCGTCCGCCCTACAACAAGAATCCAATCCAAGATGACCCACAAACTCGGAAAAGTTTATAAATGGCTGGTTCTCGACCACCCCCGCAGCGTGATTGCCGGCATGTTGATCGTCGCTGTGTGGGCCGGCTGGAACGCCCCCAGTTTCCGTCTTGATGCGTCTGCCGACACCCTGGTTCTGGAGCACGACTCGGCCCTGGACTACTTTCGGGAAGTCAACGCCCGTTACAGTACCAACGAGTTCCTGGTTATAGCCTACCGGCCAGAGCAGGACCTTTTTTCGGACGCCGTGCTGGCCGACCTGACCCGACTGCGGGACCAGCTCAAACAGGTGGATGGGGTGGAGTCGGTGGTGACTATTCTGGATGTCCCGCTACTCAAAACTGCGGGCGGACCAGTGGCAGAGCTGGATAGCAACCTGCAGCGGTTGGAGAACCCCGAAACCGACCGCCAGAAAGCCAGGGAGGAGCTCACCACCAGCCCCCTGTTTCGTGATCTTCTGATCAGTGCTCACGGCTCCACCACTGCTCTGCAGATCAATCTGAGCCGGGATGAAACCTATTTCGAACTACTCACTGCCCGCGAAACCCTGCGTGAACAGGCCCGTGTCAACACCCCTGGCACCAACCTGCAGAACGAGCTGGCTCAGGCAGAAGATCGTTTTCGGCTCTACAAAGAGCAAACTGCAGACCAGCTACATGACCGCATCGCCACTGTACGAGCCATCATGGCACCCTATCGCGACAACGCCGAGATCTATCTCGGTGGCGTGCCCATGATTGCGGACGATATGATTACCTTTGTCCGCAATGACATTATGGCCTTCGGTATCGGCGTATTGCTCTTCATTGTGGCCACTCTCACGCTGATTTTCCGCCGACTGCGCTGGGTTCTGCTGCCCCTCGCCACCTGCGGTTATACCGGGCTCTTCATGTTCGGGTTACTCGGCTTTTTCGACTGGCCCGGTACCGTGATCTCGGCCAATTTCATCTCACTTCTAATGATCATCACCCTCTCTTTAACCGTACATTTGATCGTGCGTTATCGAGAACACCACACCCAGTTTCCCCATGCTGAACAACGCGAACTGGTTGAAGTCGCAACCAGCAAAATGGGTAAACCCTCACTCTTCACCGCACTGACCACCATCGCCGCCTTTACCTCTCTGGTGGTCAGCGACATCCGCCCGGTCATCGACTTTGGCTGGACCATGACCCTCGGAATCAGCGCGGCATTCGTCATCAGCTTCCTGCTCTTTCCGGCCACCCTGATGCTCATGGACGTCAGGCAGGCCCCGGCCAGCAGTGGGGGGGCCGAACAGCTCACCGGCTGGTTTGCCCGCGTCACCGATCACCACCGCCAGGCCATCCTCTGGGGCACCATAGCCACCTTCCTGCTCTGCGGCGTCGGCATCAGCCGCCTGAAGGTGGAGAACAGTTTTATCAACTACTTCAAGCCCTCTACCGAGATATATCAGGGCATGAAACTCATTGACCAGACCTTAGGGGGCACCACACCCCTGGACGTCGTCATCCGCTTCCAGGATGCACAGCAGCAGGCCGCCCAGGAAGAAGCCGTGGAGAGCGAGGGGGATGACAGCTGGGGGAGTGACGACTGGGGTGATGGATCCTCGGCGAGCTGGGGTGATGAGAGCACCGAACCCGCTGAAAACCGCGACAAATACTGGTTCACCAGGGAGAAAATGGCACGAATTGGCGAGGTACACCGCTATCTGGAAAGCTTCCCGGAAGTCGGAAAAGTACTCTCCCTCACCACCATGATGCGCATCGCCGAATCATTCAATAACGGCGAGCCTCTCGGTAATCTGCAGCTGGCCCTGCTCTATAGTCGCATTCCGGATGAGTTCCGAACCGTGGTGATTGATCCCTACGCCTCGGTGGCCGCCAATGAAGCCCGCCTCACACTGCGGGTGCGGGATTCTGATCACAATCTTCGGCGCAATGAACTGCTACAGAAGCTGCGGGCGGGCATGCAGAGCGAGCTTGGACTGCAACCCGACGAGTACGAATTCACCAGCATGCTGGTGCTCTACAACAACATGCTGCAGAGCCTCTTTCGCTCCCAGATACTGACCCTCGGATTAGTGCTGGTGGGCATCATGCTGATGTTCCTGGTTCTGTTCCGCTCTCTGCCCGTCGCGCTGGTGGCCATCGTACCCAACCTGCTCTCCGCTGCCACAGTACTGGGGGTCATGGGCTGGCTGCAAATTCCCCTGGATATGATGACGATCACCATCGCTGCCATCGCCATCGGTATCGCGGTAGACAACACCATCCACTATATTCACCGCTTCCGGGTAGAGTTTCCGAAGGACCGCAACTATCTGGCCGCCATGTATCGCTGCCACGGCAGTATCGGTCGGGCGATGTACTACACCAGCCTGACGATCACCGTGGGTTTCTCGATTCTGGTACTCTCCAACTTCCTGCCAACGATCTACTTCGGCCTGCTCACCGGCATGGCAATGATTGTGGCCCTGGTCGGAGATCTGGCCCTGCTGCCCGCCCTGTTTTTGCTGTTTAAACCCCTCGGACCTGAGGGGCCAGCGGAGCAGGAACCCACCGCCATCTGAGTGAGGCACTTCGCCGCCATGTTAATCTAGCGGACGATGTCAGCTACTCCCGCCACAACGCCTGAAGAGAGCCGGATAACCGGTCTGACAAACAAATGACCAACCAACCGACTTCTCCCCCGATGGCAACACAGGTCTATACCACTGCCGCCGGACTACAGCTGACCGGCGATGCTCACGGCGACCCCGACGATCCGCCGGTACTCTTTCTGCACGGAGGGGGGCAGACCCGTCACGCCTGGGGCGGCGCAGCCCGAACCCTTGCCCGTCAGGGCATGTATGCAATCACCCTGGATCTGCGCGGCCATGGGGAAAGTGACTGGAGCCCAGAAGGCAATTACGCCGTAGATGATTTTGCCGCCGACCTGACCGAAGTCGCATCGACCTTCTCCCGGCCACCCGCGGTCGTCGGCGCGTCACTCGGTGGTATGACCGGGCTGATCACCGCCGGCAGCATTTCGCCGGAGCGAGTTTCTGCCCTGGTTCTGGTGGACTTCACCCCCAGAGTAGAGACCGAAGGGGTCAACCGGATTCTGGATTTCATGCAGGGGAATCCGGATGGCTTTGCCAATGTAGAAGAGGCCGGGGAGGCCGTGGCTCGCTACATCCCCAACCGGCCAAAGCCGAAAAACCTGGATGGCCTGCGCAAAAATCTGAGACTTCGTTCCGACGGCCACTACCACTGGCACTGGGACCCGAAACTGTTTTCCCGAGCCCGCAACGATGTTGAGCGGGTACGCAATGCGGAGCGGCTACTGGACGCTGCTCGTAATCTGACTGTGCCGACGCTGCTGGTGCGGGGTGGCAGTAGCGATGTTGTCAGCGAATCCGGTGCTCAGGAGTTTCTGGATGCCGTGCCCCACGCCCAATACGTTGACGTTGCCGGAGCCGGCCACATGGTTGCCGGGGACCGGAATGACCAGTTTTCAACCGCAGTGGTCAACTTCCTGAAGAACCAGTGGCTTAAAGCGAACGACTGAGATCGCGCTTATGGCTGCACCGCTAGAGGGTATCCGGGTTCTTGATGTCGCCACCATGGTGGCCGCACCCTACGGCGCCACCATGCTCGGCGACATGGGTGCGGATGTCATCAAGGTTGAGCCCCCCTACGGCGATGATGCTCGCCACATCGGCCCCGGCGTGGGTAACGATAGCGGCATCTATATTGGCACCAACCGTAATAAACGGGGCATCGCTCTGGATATGACCAAAACCGAAGGTCAGGCGATTTTCCGGAAACTGGTCGAAACTGCGGATATTGTCATCGACAATTTCCGGCCCGCCGCGAAAGAAAAACTGGGGCTGAGCTATGAAAAACTCAGCGCAATCAGACCCGACATCATCACGATTTCCGTCAGCACCTACGGCAATAGCGGACCGCTGGCGGGCAAACCCGGCATCGATCCCGCCGCCCAGGCCATCACGGGCGCCATGAGCATCACCGGAGAACCGGATGGCCGTCCCTTGAAAACCGGGGTCGCAATCGCCGATGCCACTGCAGCCAATCTGGTGGCCTACGCAGCGATGGTCGCCCTCTGGACCCGCGCCAATCAGGGCATTGGCCAACCCGTCGAGATCAGTTTGATCGATGGCATGCTGCATATCCAGCCAGTGCAGACTGGGCAGTATTTCTCGACTGGATACCTGTCGCCGCCCCTGGGTAACGGCAGCGCCTATTACGCCCCCTACGAAACCTTCACCTGTCGTGACGGCAGGGCAATTCAGGTCGCCGCCTTCACCGACAAATTCTTTCGTAACCTCTGCAGCGCCATCGAAAACGAAGCGCTTGCAACCGATCCCCGCTTTTTAAAACCCCAGGATCGGCTGGATAACGTTGACGAGCTGCATCGAATCATTCAGCAGGCATTTAGCCGACACGACGGGGCCGAGATGAACAGAAGGCTACAGGCGGTGGATACAGTCGCCGCTCCGGTCAACACTCTGGCCGAGGCCTTTGCGGAACCCCAGGTGATTAACAACCAGATGGTTGTCGAAATACCCCATCAACGCCTGGGTAAGGTTAACGTTACGGGCCTGCCCGTCAAACTTCGAGAGACACCTGGGGCCGTGCGCCTTGGGCCGCCTGTGCTCGGTCAACACACCGAAGAGGTGTTGTCTGAGCTAGGTCTCACCGAAAGCCAGATTGCTGAACTTAAAACCGGCAAGATCATCAAAGCCCCATAAAAAAGCCCCCGATGTGGTCCAGGTCCACATCGGGGGCTTTAAATCACAAAGTCCCGGGGCTGGTTATTTCATTTTTCCGCTAGCAGCTTTTTTCAACACTGCAGGCTGGAAATCCGCCACGGTGGCACCACCGTTCTGGACACTGTAGCCCACGGTAACAAATGACCCGTGGCCCTTCTGGAAATCAATCACCGGATAGTCTGTAGGGCAGGAACCGGTCTGACCATCTGCGTAGTCGCAGGTTGCACCAGCCAAGGCGGCCCACTTCCAGAACTGACCCTTGCGATCATACATTTCACCCATCAGAAAGACCGCAGGAACCTCCGCTTCCGCCCAGAGCACCTTACGGGAATAGGGGTGCTCGTCCGGCATAATGCCTTCAACGATGTAGGCCTCCCGCGGTTCCCAGTTCAGGCCGATCGGCATACCGTAGGGAGTCTTCTCCAGATTCATCCTCTCCTCAATGGACAAGGCTGTACGAGCCGCATAGTCATCCGTACCGTGGGCCATTGCAAGAATCGTGGTTTTGCCCTTCAGCTCCCAACTCTTGTACCAGAGGGGGTGACCATCCAGCAGATAGTTATCGTCGTTGAGCAGATCGGAACCCGCCAGCGGGTCCATCCAGTTGTTACCCGACAGGCGACGCAGGCGACGCACGGACTTGACGTAGGCCCACACATCATCCACCCGCTCATCACGATATTTGATGCTGAATGATCCCGCACCGGCCACGTCATAGGGGTGGGTTACAACAATGAATTGGCGCTTGACCACTTCCGGATCAATGGTGTGCTCAGCACTCGAGGCGCGCCCGATCATCCGAATCTGGTCGTTACGGGCGCCCTGATTGCGCTCGTAGCCGTTCTGAAAATCGAAAAAGTTGAAGCCGGCACCACCGACCTTGACATCGTCACCAATAACAGCCGGTGACAAAAACCAGTTGTAGACAATCATATCGCCAGCCGCCTTGGGGTCGGTCTGCGCGTCAATCACTGCTGGCGGAAAAGGCAGACCCGCCACCCAATCAGTCACCTGACGAGTTGCGGGGTCGTACTTCACCTGCCCCGAATACTTCTCGGTCGCCGCCACCAACTTCTCAGCCTGAACCCAGGGTGAGCTGTGCCGCAACGGCATCTCAAGGTGGTTCTCCTTGATCAGCTTGACGAGAAAAGGAGTGAGCATGCTCTCAATCGTTTTACCTTCAAACGTCTCCCCCTTCACTGCCTCGTAGTTGGCCGCACTGATGACAGTGCCCTCTTCCAGCTCCGCCGCCTGAGCGCCGAGGCTGAGACTACCCAGGGCAGCAATTGCAACGATTTGCCGCAACATGCCCGGGCGAGTCCGCTCGCTGTTGTTCCTGTACATCCTTAAATTCTCCTTTCGTAAATAGTTCAACCGCCGCGCCAATATCTAGAACTGGTAAGTCAGGCGTGCGTCCAACTGGTCATTATTATCAAAGGTGCCGAGCTGGTGGGTACAGTCAGCGTTCGAGCCACACTGCTGAGCATTCTTGTAAAAGATAGTCGCCCCCACTTTCAGACGCCAGTGATCGCCCCATATGAAGTTAACCGATGGCAGAAAAGCGCCCCCGCCATTGGTGGCGTCGTAGATTGCCGCCAGTCCGGGCTGAATGGTGTCGTATCTGTAGTTCAGGCCCAAAGCAATACTTGCGGTGACGTTATGTTCATGCATCTTTGCCTGCACATCGGCGATCCGGTCAGAGTGTTTAAAGTCTGGAAGCCAGGTGTCAAACAGCTGAAAAGTCAGGAACGAAGGCTGACTGGTACCGAGCAACTTCATAGTCGGCAGGTTGGTCTTATCGATACCGAACATCATGCGTGCGGTATCTTTCTCGATTACCGACGGACCACCGGTCGGCACCCCGAATGCATTTAGGCCTAAACCAATCGTATTGAAAGGTTTGTTGGGGGTATATGCCAACTCACCACGGAAGACCACATCAAGGGCGCGGCTATAGACATTCATGGAACCACCAAAAATATCGATTTCAGGTAGTATCAACGAAAGCCCGGCAAGACCGGGACCCTCGCCACCATAGGGCGCCCAAGCGGTGTTGAAGATCGGCTCCGCGTTGAGGGTGTGATAGTAGTTCAGGGTGTAGGAGATACTGCCCGGCAGCATGCCCGACCAGCGCGTACCGTAGGAGGGTGAGTCCGTATCACCACTGTTGTGGTCGTAGTTATAACCGCCGGGGACACCGAGCGGAAACCCGATGAGATTAATACCCTTGGTCCCATTGGCGGCCCAACGACCACCCCACAGGTCCAGGGTCAAGCCCATATCGTCATCGTTGTCCCACCCGGGGCGATAGAGCAGTTGCAGTTCGCTCTCGATTTCCGGGAAGTTGATCACCGCATTGGCCATGATCAGGGGCTTACGCAGCTCTTCGTTTTCGGCCTCAAACTGGGCGCGCCAAGAGTAGTCATAGCCGTGGATCACATCCAGCGCAGTGAAGGAGTCGGTTTCACCCCAAACCACCTGCTGTTTACCGAGGCGCCAGTCCACCCGACCGGTGGAGAAATCGAGATACCACTCCCGGAACTCATTCTCGTTGTACTGATCTTTCAATGATCCAGTCTGAAAAAGTGCGTTATCCAGGCCCTTTTCGTAGTTGGTCATATACTCACGACTGCCACGCCAGATGGCGGTAAAACTACCCCAACCGAGGTCCGCGTCACCCTGCAACAGAACGGTGGAACGAACCATGGAGAGCTCGCCGGCCCCCCCAACGGCACTGAAATCACCCCGGCCTGGATCTTCCAGATCCGGATGGTTCTCCAGATTCATGGAGATATGCTCACGCAGATAACCCGTAATATTGACCCGGGGCTCACCACCGATATCCAGGCTGATCGCCATGGCCGGACTGGCCACCGCAGCCATCACGCCGACGGTCAACACTGACTTTAATGCTGCAGCTTTTCGTTTCACCAATCATTCCCTCTTCAAAAAATAACGCAGCCACGCTGCGGAAAGCCGAACTAAACCCCATCTACACCCAACCCGCCGACCAACAGCCGCAGGCTATAACAGGCAGGCCTGTTGTGATTTAAACAAGGAAAAAAGATCGGCTGGACTCTTCTTCTCCCCTCAGTCGCTCCTCCAGTTCACTGAAGATAGCTTTATATTCCGGTCGGTTAACCCGACTCTTTAATCTGTCACCTTACGGTAACAGGGGCATACGTTACAGTTGCAAAATCCTCAGGTCAAGCGTCATAAACCACGCAGTACATTGTTGCAAATAGACGGGTCAACGATGGGCTGTGTTGATCTGCTCCAGCAGCGAAGCATCCGGGCAGAGATCCCCCTCAACCAGCGAGTTGAGTGGCGTCGCGGTGGTCGCGAGCATCTGATGCATCTCCCGGGGCTTGGGATCCATGTAGAGCAGACCCGTGACGATCTCGCCCGCTTGCTCGTGCCGGTGGAGATACTCCAGGGCCCGGATACGATCACTCGGATCGTAATCTTCAGCGATCTTCTTCA
>JAKLLR010000171.1 GCA_022014175.1 Gammaproteobacteria bacterium
AACCCCCGCGAGCAGGATCATGCCGCTCGCCGGATCGAAACCATAGGTAATGGGGATCATCAGTGCGATGGCCGAAATGGGCCCGAGGCCAGGCAACATGCCGATGAGGGTGCCGACGGCGCAACCGACGAACACCAGGAAGATATTCTGCAGCGTAAAAACGGTCTCAATGCCGATCAGGATACCGTCAAGCATCGCCAGGTCCCCCTCCGATAGCCAGCAAGGGTTCGAACAGACTGCCGGGCAGGAGGTAGACACCGAGCCGGTCCATCAGCAGCCAAAAACCCAGCGCCAGGGACACACTGACCAGAAGAATGCGGGCGGGATGGCGTGCCCCCAGCACCACAAACGCGCCGCCCAGAAACGCAATCGTACTGACCGCAAAGCCAAGGAATTCCATAACCAGACCGTAGGCTGACATCATAATCAGGAGAAGGGCGGCGGGCCGCCACCGCAGCCGGCTGAACAGCGTCCAGTCGGTTCGTGGGGCGGGTATCACGATTAACAGGCACGAGGCGAGGATGCCGGCGGCGGCAATCAGTCGCGGCAGGGAACGCGCATTGAACGATTCCTGTTGCGACCAGAAGTCCAGCGGGATTTGGTTGGCAAAATATCCGTACAGACAGCTGACGATCAGGAATATCACACCGCCAACCTGTGAATTAGTCATAAATACAACAGTTTATCATCTATTTCCAGAATCAGAATTAAGAACGCAGGAAGCCCAGTTGGCGCATTAGCTCACCGATTTCCTGCTCCTGACGTTCCAGGAAGCGATAGAACGCTTCCCCCTCATGATGCAACACTGTCCAACCATTTCTGGCCCTGACCGTTTCAAATGCCTCGGTCTGCAGCAGTCTGGCCAGGGTCTCCTGCATGTCGACATAGCGCGCCGGGTCGAGGCCGGGCGCCGCGAAAAAACCGCGCCAGTTGGCAAACTCGAGATCAATGCCCAGTTCCCTGAGTGTGGGTACATCAGGCCGGGCACTCAAACGACTGCCCGCGGTCACGGCCAGGATCCGAACTTCACCGGCACGCGCCATATCAATCGCTTCACTCAGGCCCGTAGACAGGATCTGGGACTCGCCCGTCAGGATACCGGCCATGGCTTTACCGCCACCGTCGTAGGGGACGTAAATCACTTTGAACGGATCGCCACCTGCCAATTCCAGTGCCCGGGCGAAAACGATATGGTCCGTACTCCCCCGCACCGAGCCGCCGGCGACCTTGACACTGCGCGGATTCTCCTTGAAAGCCGCTACCACATCCTGCCAGTTCTGCAGCGGCGACTTCCTGCTCACCACAAAGCAGCTGTAGTCTGCAATGACTGAGGCAATAGGCTCCACATCCCGGAACGACTGCGGAAAGATCTTCTGCAGGGACCGTACGACCATCGGCGTGGAATTCACCATCAGCGTGAACTGTTGCCGGTCAGCGGTTTCGATCAGCTTGGCAATCGCGCGACCACCGCCACCACCGGACAAATTCTCGAATGACACCCGGGTGACGAGGCCCGACCGGGTCATGGCTTCACCTACGCCCCGGGCCGTACCGTCCCAGCCGCCACCTGGTCCGGCCGGGATCAGGAAGTGGACT
>JAKLLR010000172.1 GCA_022014175.1 Gammaproteobacteria bacterium
TGAAGCTGCCGTTTTTTTTGAGGGGAAGGTTTTTAATTGTGCGGATTAAAGGCGGGCGAGGATCCGCCCTGATCGTCTTACGCCTCAGCGAAGAAATCACTAACCAGCTGGTTGAATCGGGCAGCCTGTTCAATCTGGGTCCAGTGCCCGCACTTGGAGAACAGGTGAACCTGGGCGTTCGGGATCAGCTCAAAAAACTTCAGTGCGTTACTGTAAGGCAGAATCCGGTCCTCCCGTCCGTGAATCATCAGGGCCTGGTGAGGTAGGGCCTTCAGCGCCTCTTCGTCCGCAGCCAACGCTTCGATCCAGCGCTGCCGGGGGGCCGGGAACATGGCGGCATAGGACTCCTGGAAACCCGGCCGAATGCTCGCGTTGTAACGCATCTCTGCCAGTTCGTCGGTCACTAGTGCCCGGTTATAAGCAAACAGATCCAGCAGCTTCTTCATATTCTCGATTGAGGGGGTGTAGCCCCAGCCAAAATCGAGGGCATCGGTAAGTTCAAAATGCACCCCTGCGGCGCCCATGAGAACCATGCGGTTAACCCGCTCTGGGTGGCGGATGGCGGTATGTACCGTTAGCGCGCCGCCAAAGGAGTTACCGACCAGGTGGACCTTTTCCAGCCCCAGGGCGTCAAGGAAGTCGATCAGATGTTTGACCCAGTTATCCAGGGTGTACTCAATGCCGGCGGGTCGTTCGGTATAACCAAATCCCAGCATGTCCGGGGCGATCACCCGGTAATTTTTGGCGATCTCTGGCAGGTTCATGCGCCAGTTGGCCCAGGCGGTGACGCCAGGGCCGGAGCCGTGAATCAACAGGACCGGCTCGCCGTCGCCCTGGTCGTGGTAGTTGGTCTGGATGCCACCGGCGTTGATGGAGAGGCCGATTTCGGGGTTGTCAGACATGTTAGGGGGTTCCTGGTTTTCGGGGTGTTTCTAGCGACCGAGTGCTTTAGCACTCTGGCCACCAATACCCCAGTTCTCTTTGGGGACTTCGTCGATCACGATGCGCACGGCCTCTTTCGGGGAGCCGAGCACATCGCAGACGGTGTTGGTCAGGGCTTCGATCAATCTGGCTCGCAGGGCTTCGTCGCGGCCTTCGAGGATATGGACCTGGAGAAAGGGCATGGTTAGACGAACTTCATGCTGAGGCTGCCCAGATCCTGATAACGGACGGTGAAGCTGTCGCCAGCCTGGGCTGCAACCGCTGCAGTAATGCCACCAGTCATCACAAAGGAGCCAGCGGGCAGGGTCAGGCCCCGCTCGCTGAGTAGGTTGGCAAGCATGGCGACCGCGCTGGCGGGATGTCCCAGTACTGCAGCACCGGCGCCCAGATCAACGACTTCACCATTTTTCTCAAGCACGACACCGATGGTTTTGAGGTCAACATCTTCGACCCTACGCATTCGCCCGCCGGTCACAAAGCGGGAGGAGGAGGCGTTATCGGCCATTACACTGACCACGTCGAAGCGAAAGTCCTTGTAGCGGGAGTCGATAATCTCCACTGCCGGAATTATGAAATCCGTGGCTGCTAGCACGTTGCCGATATGGCAACCAGGCCCCTTTAACTCGGCCTTTGTGACAATGGCAATTTCCGC
>JAKLLR010000122.1 GCA_022014175.1 Gammaproteobacteria bacterium
GAGCCCGTCTCAAGCGTAGGGGTTTTCCCCGGCGTCATGGTCGGTCACATCGATCACATCCTTGATCTCGGGAATCCTGTCGAGCAGCAGCTGTTTGATGCCGTCCTGCAAGGTGACTTCGGCACTGCCGCAGCCCTGACAGCCGCCGCCGAAACTCAGTTTGACGATACCGTCATCGCTGACATCCTCAAGCAAAACTTCGCCGCCGTGGCCAGCAACCATGGCATTGACCTGGGTATCGACCAGATATTCGACCCGCTCGGCCAGTGTGGCGTCCTCGCCCAGTTCCTTGACCTCCATATGGGGATCCTGGATATCCAGCTTGCCGCCACCATCCTCGGTTTCTGTGTAGTCGATGGTCACTTCATCCAGATGTCCGGCGCTCTCCGCGTCCACAAACATGATGAAGCTGTCACAGTCGATGGAGAGATCATCCGCTTTCTGCTCATCCGGCAGGCAGAGGGTGAGGTTGTAGGTCACCCGGCGGGTATGGGGGTTGTTCACAGACATGCGCAAATTGAAGGAGTCAAGCTCCTGCTTTTCCAGCATGCGTTTAAAGTGGCCTTGAGCGGCTTCAGTGATTGTCAGCATCTTGATCTCGGGTGCGTTGGTAGTGGCTGTCAGTCGTTTTTGCCAGATTATAGTGCAGCCCGGGCGCGACCGCATTAGTCGGGACGGTTCACAGCGGGGTGGATACGTATACAATGGCGGGTGAGTTGTGTCGGCGAATCCGGAATCAAATAATCCGGCGTAGAGTTAGGAGATGATTGTAATGATTTTTTCAAATGTATTGAGAGGTGCCCTGGGCATCGCCTGCGGTCTGTTGGCGGCATCAGCGGCGAATGCCCTGGTTATTGAAGGCACGGTTAAGGACAGCAGCGGCGCCCCGGTGGCGGGCGCCATGGTGACTGCGGTCAGCAGCTCTGCCGCAGCTGAAAAGACCAAGGTCTTTACGGACGCCAAGGGGCGTTATCATCTGCCGGATTTCGGCAAGAACGTTCATGTCAACTCCTTGCGGGTGAGCGTCTCCAAGTTGGGCTTTGAGCAGACCCTGCCGGAGACGGACGTGCTGACTCAGCTTCTGACCGAAGAGCCGGGTGAGGTGGCCAAGCTGGACTTTTCAGTCAAGCCGATCACCAATATTGCCCACCAGGTTCCGGCTTCAGCCTGGCTCGCGAAAGCACCTGAAGGGAAAGGGTTGCGTCGGACCATTCTGGCCTGCACTCAGTGTCACCAGTTGCCAAATGAGCGGGTGATGAATTTTGCTAAAAACCTGGACGGCCTGGATGAAGCTCAGCGGGAGCAGTCCTGGCGGGCAATGACCTCTTACATGCGGATCGCCTTCTACGGTGTGTTGCAGGCCGAACATGCTCCGGGTTTTGACCAGCTGCCGATTGATCAGCTGATGAACCCTGATCACAGTTTTATCAATCAGGAAGATGAAGATGTGCTGGCTCCGATGCTGGCTAGTTATCTGCCAACCAATTTCGACCAGTTCGATATCAAGGATGCCTCCGTCTTCACCAACGGCAAACTCGGGGTGAACGGCCGGACCATGATCAAAGAGTATGTCTGGCCGGAAGAGGGGTCCTTCCTGCGGGAGACTGTGGTAGTCGACGGCCAGGTCTGGGGCGTGGATATCCAGCGTAACCGCCTAGCCAGGCTTGACCAGCAGACCGGCGGTCTGGAGTGGGTCGATGTGCCGGTTATGGGCGCCTCTGCGCCCCATACCCTGGTGCCTGACGCCGATGGCAATATCTGGATGACACTGCTGGGTGGTGCGGGTCAGGCGGCGGCTATGTTTAACCCGAAAACCGGTGACTGGCGCTTCTATGACGGCTTCGATGCCGGTCTGGCGGCCCATGATTTCTCCGCCGGCCCCAACTACGTGATGGACTGGGATGACAAGGGCTTCAACTGGATGACCATCATTGATCGGAATGATCTGGTGGGCTTCAACCGGGATACCGGTGAAATCATCACCGTAGATATGCCACTGCCTCCGGGTGAGTCTGCTGACAACCTGCTGCACGTGGGTGCCTACGGTGGCGGCATGACTTCTGACAAGAACGTTTGGTTCGCCCAGTACTTTGGTTACCTGGGCCGGTTTAACACCAAGACCCGGGAAATCGACCATCTGGTTGAGTTCCCGGAAATCCAGGGGCCACACCGCTTTCAGGTTGGGGACGATGATCTGCTCTACGTGGCCCTGCTCGGTTCCGGTGAAATACTGGTCTACGATGCCAAGGCCCTGAAAGAGGTGAAGCGGATCAAGCTGCCTGACCCTCGCAGTGCGCCTTACTCCCTGTTGTGGGACCCGATTCGCAAAGTGGTCTGGTCCGGTGTGACCAACAACGACACTATTTTCCGGATCGATCCGGTGACCGAGGAGATCACCGAATATCCCATCGGAATCAAGGATCTGCATATTCGCATGATGGCGATCGACGAGAATAATGGCGACATCTGGATAACCAACTCACCGTTGCCGCCGGAAGATAGCGCAACTAACCGGCTGTTTATGTTCCGGCCCGGTGATATCTGATTTTCAGCGACTGCTGAGACTTTGCATACCAGGGGGCGCTTCGGCGCCCCTTTTTTGATCTCAGAAATCACACCAGCGGATTTCGCAGGCGGTGCGGGTGCCGATGCGCGAACTTTTTAATCCGCCAGGCATCTCCGCCGTGGTTGATGTAACGGGGATTCGCCCGCCCATAATCTCTGCATATCGTTGAGGGTAGAGCGGCGACCGGTCAGGTTCAGCAAAACCGTCAGGGTGGACTGGCATTCCATCATGGCCGTATTTATCTGTAGCCCCCAGGGTGTGTAGCAACTCATGGGCGATCACAACCTGATTGCGCCGGGTTTGGCCCCCGCTCGCGAACAGGTGAGCGAATCCCACGTGGCCCTTTTCCAGACCCACGGAGTGGGGCAGAGTGACGCCCTCGCGGGCCTCGTGGTAGAGCAGGAAGAGATGGATCCGTTCCGGACCGAGATCCGACATCCAGTCCTGGCGCGTGACCCAGAAGCGGAATTTGAGGCTCCAGATGATGGCGCCGAAGGCTGAGTTGACCCGATCCGGCAGTGGCGGGACTGAATCCACCGGGCGACCTGGGTAGGTCTCCACCGGAGTCGTCTGGGGCAGGTTGTTGCGTCTGGCGGCGGCGGAAAAGAAATCATCTATGTCACTAAAGTGGTCGCTGCCGATGCGGCTGATGTACTGCTTAACCTCAGCGCTGTCATCGACGATGACCGGGTGCAGGGCTACCGATAGTGGTGTGCGCCAGTCTGTAGCCCGGGCGCCTGCCAGGTACTGGCCCACCGCAACAAAGAACAGAATGCCGAGCAGCACCATCATCCGGATATTGCGGTAACCGGCCTGTTGTGCGGGGAGACGTCGAGTCTGCATTGCCTGCTCCTAAGGGTTTGATCCAGGGGATCATAGCCTGTTCCGGGTTTCTGTCAGGGGGCAGAGCCGTTAAGATGGCCCCCGAATTTCCGGAGACCCCTAAATGCCCCAGCCTCTTTGGCAGCCGTCCCAGGCGGTGATTGATTCAAGTAATTTGACCGCGTTCCGGCGCAGCGCTGAATATTTGGGTGGCGTACCGTTGCCGGACTACGCCGCGTTGCACACCTGGTCGCTGGAAGAGCCGGAGATGTTCTGGCGGTTGTTGTGGAAGCAGGCTGGTGTCGTCGGCGATACCGGCCGAGATCCGTTTGTGATTGATGAAAATCGGATGCCCGGCGCCCAGTGGTTTCCAGAGGCCCGTCTGAATTTTGCCGAAAATCTTCTGGCCCCGGGAGATGACGCTGATGAGGCGCTGGTGTTTCACGGCGAGAGTCAGCCTGTTCGTCGGATGACCCGGGGGCAGCTCAGGGCGGCGGTGTCGCAATTTGCCCAGGCTCTCGGTGCCCTCGGAATTCAGCCTGGAGATCGGGTCGTGGGGTACATGCCGAATATGCCGGAGACCCTGGTCGCGATGCTGGCGGCCACCAGCCTGGGGGCGATCTGGTCCTCCTGCTCCCCGGATTTTGGTGCCCGGGGCGTGCTCGACCGCTTTGGCCAGATCGAACCCAAGCTCCTGATCGCGGTGGATGGTTACTTCTACGGCGGCAAGGCCCACTCACTGCAGCAAAAACTGGCAGAAGTCGTGGCCGAACTGCCTACGCTTGAGCGGGTCGTTGTGGTGCCGGTTCTGGAACCGAAACCAGATCTGACGAAGATCCCCGGGGCGGAGTTGCTGGCGGATTTTATTGCACCCTGGTCCCCGGGCAAACTCTCGTTCGAGCGTCTGCCGTTCGATCACCCCCTCTATATTCTCTACTCCAGCGGCACCACCGGAGTGCCCAAATGCATTGTGCACGGGGCTGGTGGCACCCTGCTTCAGCATTTGAAAGAGCATCTGTTGCAGACTGACATTAAACCCGGCGAGCGGCTGTTCTACTTCACCACCTGCGGCTGGATGATGTGGAACTGGCTGGTTTCCGGTCTGGCCGCCGGGGCAACCCTGGTGCTCTATGACGGCTCGCCGTTCTATCCTGATGGCAATGTGTTGTTTGACCTGGTGGATGAAGAGCAGATCGCTGTTTTTGGCACCTCCGCCAAATATATCGACGCCCTGAACAAGGCGGGGGTGACTCCGGCCAAAACCCACGACTTATCCAGCCTGAAAACGATACTCTCCACCGGGTCACCGCTGGTTCCGGAGAGTTTTGACTTTGTCTATGAGTCGATCAAGGCGGATCTCTGCCTCTCCTCAATCGCCGGGGGCACCGATATCGTCTCCTGTTTCATCGCCGGAGCGCCGACGCTGCCGGTCTGGCGGGGAGAGTTGCAGTGCGCCGCGCTGGGCATGGCGGTGCAAATCTGGAACGATGCCGCTGAGTCGGTGGTGGGCCAGAAAGGCGAACTGGTCTGTCTCCAGCCGTTTCCGTCGATGCCCATTGGATTCTGGAACGACCCGGATGGCAGCCGCTATCACGCCGCCTATTTTGAGCGCTTTCCCGGGGTCTGGTGTCACGGAGATTACGCGGAAGTCACGGATCATGGCGGATATATCATCTACGGTCGCTCGGATTCGGTCTTGAATCCGGGTGGGGTACGCATCGGCACGGCGGAGATCTACCGGCAGGTGGAGCAGCTTGACGAGGTGGTGGAGTCGCTGGTGATTGGTCAGCCCTGGCAGGGGGATGTGCGGGTGGTGCTGTTCGTGCATTTGCGGGATGGCGTTGAGTTGACCGATGAACTGGTAACCAGAATTCGCCAGCGGGTGCGAGAGAATACGACCCCACGGCATGTGCCCGCCAAAATTCTGCAGGTGCCGGATATTCCCCGAACCCGCAGTGGCAAGATCGTGGAGCTGGCGGTACGGAATCTGGTGATCGGCGAGGCGGTGCGGAATCGGGAAGCGCTGGCCAATCCGGAAGCC
>JAKLLR010000026.1 GCA_022014175.1 Gammaproteobacteria bacterium
GGGTTGTGCCGGTACCCGTGATCAGCTTGATGGTCTCAATCGCTTCAATTCCGCCGATGGTGCCGACGACCGGCCCCATCACTCCGCTCTGGGCACAGTTTTCGGCGACGGCGCCCTCATCTCGATAGAGGCAGCGGTAACAGGGGCTGTCCGGCAGGTCATTTCGGAAGACCGAGACCTGTCCCTCGGTGCGGATTGCGGCGCCTGAGACCAGGGGTTTGCGGGCGGTGACGCAGGCCTGATTGATGGCAAACCGGGTGGTGAAGTTGTCGCTGGCGTCCACCACCACATCCACCGAGTTCACCGCAGCCAGCAGATTTTCGCTGTTCATCTCTGTGCCCAACGGCCTGATCTCGATCTCAGGATTCAGGGCCCTGAGGTTGTCCACCGCTGCATCGACTTTTTGCCGGCCCACGTCGGAGGTGCGGTAGAGCACCTGGCGGTGGAGATTGCTGAGATCAATCTCATCAAAGTCCGCAATGGTGAGATGGCCCACCCCAGCCCCGGCCAGATAGAGACTGGCCGGCGAACCGAGCCCGCCCATACCGATAATCAGAACCCGGCCGGCCAGCAGCTTCTGCTGACCCTCAAAATCGATGCTGGGCAGGAGAATCTGACGGCTGTAACGGAGAAGTTGCTGGTCGTCCATAGTGATTGCGGAGGCGGATTGGCTCAGGGCTTTCGGGCCATTATTACACGGGGTAACCCGGCGTAATCCCGCTGGTCGCTGGCCTCTGTGAGTCCCGCTTCGGTCACCATGGCCAGCACCGCCTCACCCTGTTCAGCACCGTGTTCCATCAGTAACCAGCCGCCGGGCTTAAGGCAGCGCAAGGCATCGCTGGTGATCCTGCCGAGGTCATCCAGTCCATGGGGGCCTGAGGTCAGCGCCTGCCGTGGTTCGTATTTCACATCCCCGCGGGTGAGATGGGGATCGCCCTCCGCGATATAGGGTGGGTTGGAGATAATCAGATCGCAGCAGTTCGATGCCAGGGCGCTACCCCAGTCTCCGCGGGCGAAATTGACGCTTAGAGCGAGCTGTTGCTGGTTCTGTCGGGCGACTGCAAGCGTCTCAGGGTGCCGTTCAATAGCAATCAGGGTTGCTGCTGGCCGCGCCTTCGCCAGCGCGAGGGCGATGGCTCCGCAGCCGGTGCCCAGGTCCACCAGAGTGGCGGGTCGGCCCGCTGGAATTTTTTCCAGCGCCAACTCCACCAGCCGTTCAGTTTCGGGGCGGGGAATCAGCACTGCGGGGGTTGTCCGCAGTGGCAGGGACCAGAACTCCCGCTGGCCGGTGAGATAGGCCACGGGTTCGTGGTCGGCGCGGCGCTGAATCAATTTTGAGAACTGGTCAACCTGGGCTGTGGTGAGTACATCCCGGTCATGGCCGAACAGCCAGCTGCGCTCCCGGGCCAGCAGAAAGGCTAACAGCAGTTCCGCGTCCAGGGCGGCGGAATCGATCTCTGCGCGCCGCAACTGTTGTCTGCCCCAGGTGAGCAGGGTGCCGACCCGGGGTGCGTCGAGCAGGCCGGATTCAGCTTTCATCCGCGAGGGCGGCGAGCTGTTCGGTCTGCTGTTCGCTGGTGAGGGGGTCGATCAGGGCGTCCAGCCCGCCGTCGATAACCTCATCGAGCTTGTAGAGGGTGAGGTTGATGCGATGATCGGTGACCCGGCCCTGGGGGAAGTTATAGGTGCGGATCCGTTGTGAGCGGTCGCCACTGCCAATCTGATTACGCCGGTCAGCCGCCTGCTCAGCGTCCTGCCGGCTTTGCTCCTGCTCCAGCAGGCGGGAGGCCAGCAGCGCCATCGCCCGAGCACGATTCTTGTGTTGCGAGCGTTCATCCTGACACTCCACCACCATGCCCGAGGGCAGGTGGGTGAGGCGGATGGCGGAATCGGTCTTGTTGACGTGCTGACCACCGGCCCCGGAGGCCCGGAAAGTATCAACCCGCAGATCGGCGGGGTTGATTTCGATTTCATCCACCGAGTCCACTTCCGGCAGCACCGCCACGGTGCAAGCGGAGGTGTGGATGCGCCCCTGGGTCTCAGTCTCTGGAACCCGCTGTACCCGATGGCCGCCGGATTCGAATTTAAGCCGGGAGTAGACCCCGCCGCCCTGAATCCGGAGGATCACCTCCTTGTAACCCCCTTTCTCCCCTTCATGCCCGCTGATGATCTCTGTGGTCCAGCGCTGGCGTTCGGCATAGCGGCTGTACATCCGCATAAGATCACCCGCAAACAGGGCCGCTTCATCGCCCCCGGTGCCGGCCCGGATCTCCAGAAAGACGTTGCGAGTGTCGTTCGGGTCCCGGGGTAGTAGAAAGGTCTGGAGGTCGGACTCCAGCTCTTCCAGCTGGCTCTGCTGCCGCAGGATCTCCTCTTGAACCATCGCCCGCAGCTCCGGATCCGATTCGTTGAGCATCGTTTCGGCGTCGGCGAGGGCTGCCTCCGCCTGCCGGTGGTTCTGAAAGCAGAGCACCACTGGTTCCAGCTCCGAATACTCCTTTGAGAGGGTACGAAAGCGGTTTTGATCGCTGATGGTGCCGGGGTCGGAGAGCAGAGCCCCGATCTCTTCATAGCGCTCGTCCAGGCTGGCGAGCTTGTCTTTGATGGATGGCTTCATCGGTCAGGGTTTTCGTCCGGATTGAGTTGCAGCAGGATCTCGGCCGCAGCAAGCAGATCGGTGGCACCGGTCTCCGCCGCCAGAGTGAGTTGGTGGGTGGGGGAGTGGGCCAGTTTGTTGGTCAGGCCCCGGGCCAGATTCTCCAGCACTTCTGCCGGGGGGTGGCCAGCGGCAAGTGCCCGCCGGGCCCGCTCCAGTTCGGCGGAGCGGGTCTGTTCAATCTGCTTACGATAGGTCTGGATCAGGGGGGTGGCCCGCTGAGCGTTTAACCAGCCGGAGAACGCTTCGACCTCCTGGTCGATGATCAGTTCGGCACTCTCCTGAGCCGCTTCCCGGCCCTGGATATTCTGGGCCACTACCTGATGCAGGTCGTCGACGCTGTAGAGATAGATGTCGTCCAGTGCTGCCACCTCCGGTTCCACATCCCGGGGCACCGCCAGGTCGGCGATAAAAATCGGTCGGTGCTTCCGCTGGCGGATCGCCTGCTCCATCGCGCCTTTGCCCAGAATCGGCAGCGGGCTGGCAGTGGAGCTGATGATGATGTCCGCTTCCGCCAGCCGGGTTGGCAGCTCCCCCAACTGAATTGCTTCGCCGCCAGTGATCTTTACCAGCTGCTGAGCCCGGTCGAGGGAGCGGTTGGCCACGATAAACCGGGTTACGTTCCGGGCCCGCAGATGGCGGGCGCAGAGTTCGATGGTCTCGCCGGCACCGATCAGGAGTACGGTGTGGCGCTCCAGATTGGCAAAGACCTGGCGACACATCTGCACCGCCGCATAGGCTACGGAGATCGGGTTATGGCCAATTGCAGTGTCGGTGCGAACCCGTTTGGCGACTGAAAAACAGCGTTGAAACAGGTGGTTAAGCAACTTGCCGAGGGTTTTGGCCTCGTCGGATGCCCGATAGGCCTGCTTCACCTGCCCGAGAATCTGGGGCTCCCCCAGCACCATGGAGTCGAGTCCGCTGGCAATCCGGAAGGCATGACGGGCTGCGCCGAGGCCGTCGTACTGGTTCAGGTAGGGGCTGAGGTCAATGTCGACCGCCGCCCGGTTCTGGTCGAGCCAGTTCAGCACTGGTTGCGGGTCATATTCGTGGAGTCCGCAAAACAGCTCGGTGCGATTGCAGGTGGAGAGAATCACCGCCTCGCTGACAGATGTAAGCCGGGTCAGCTCCTGCAGGGCTGAATTGAGTCTTTCCGGGCCAAACGCCACCTGCTCCCGTACTTCCACGGGAGCGGTCTGATGGCTGATGCCCAGGGAGAACAAAAACATCGGTGTTTAAAGAGATCCGGGTTGTAATTGCAGGCAGGTGCCCACACTTGAGTCAGTAGCGTATTTTAAAGGTCATCGGTCGGAGCGGGTACCGGTTGAATCTTTGCCGCATACAAACAGTTCGGGCTTGGCACAACGCGCCAACTGGTCTACTGTTCGTGATCCGGTTTGTAGGCCCGGAATGATACATACAATGAAACTCTGGTTTAGTCTCTCTCTCTATTTTCTCGCGGGCTGTAGCGGAACAGTTCCCGTTGTTCAAACCTCCGGAAGCCCGCAACCTGTGATTGCCGCTGCGCCCGGTCCAGGCCATGACTTTGGTCCGGCGGTCTCCGGCGGGGTGGAAGCCGAGCTCATGTACCAGCTGCTGGTTGGCGAGATTGCGGGCCACGAAGGCCAGTACGACGTTTCGGTTGAACACTATCTGGTGGCTGCCCGGCTGACTCAGGATCCGGAACTGGCCCGTCGTGCGACCAAGATTGCGCTCTACTCCGGAGATGACCAGAGTGCGCTGAAAGCTGCGGAGTACTGGCGTGAGCTGGAACCGGATCTGCTTGAAGTCCACCAACTGTTGGCTAACCTCTATGTCCGGGTCGGCGACCAGCCCAGGGCGCTGGTTGAGCTGGAGTCGGTTCTGGCGCTGTCGGGAGAGAATCCGGATTACAGGGCCCTGACCGAACTGCTGGGCGAGTTCCCGGATCCTGAAGCGGCAATGGCGGTGATGTCTGGCCTGCTTGAGCAGCGCAGTGATGATCCCGTGGCGCTGATGGCCTCTGCGGCCCTGGCGCTTCGTGCCAAAAATTACCCGGCAGCGGAGTCTGCTCTTGAGCGGGTGTTATCGACCTGGCCTGATCGTTCACAGGCTGCTGAGCTTTACGTTGAGATGCTGGTGCAGCAGCGTCGGCTTGATGAGGCCCGGGATTTTCTTTTAACCCGCCTGGCAGCAACTCCCGATCAGGATCTACTGCGCCTGCAACTGGCGCGGCTCTACGTGGAGACCCGGGATCTGCCCGGCGCGGTCGCGGAATTTGAGCGTCTGCTGGCGACCCAGCCCGATGACACCCGGATTCTGTTCTCTCTGGGTCTGTTGAATCTCGAGCTTGAAGAGTTAGACGAGGCCGAGGGGTATTTCAACAGAATTGCCGAACAGGGCGCTGGGGCAGACGGTGCTCACTACCATCTGGGGCAGATCGCCGAGCACCGCCAGCAGCGCCTACAGGCCATCGACTGGTACCGACAGACCTACGAAGGCAAGTACGCGTTCCTGGCCCGGTTGCGGCTGGCGATTCTGGTGGCTGAAGGGGGTGACTTCCGTCAGGCGGTGAGTGAGTTGCACCTGGCGCGTCCCGCCAATCCCCAGCAGCGCATTACTCTGGTGCTGACCGAGGCGGAAATCCTGCAGAATGCCGAAGCGCTGGATGATGCGATGGATGTGCTGGACGGCGCCCTGCAGACCTATACCGAAGACGTGGATCTGCTGTACGCCCGGGCCATGCTGGCAGGCCGGCTTGATCGGATCGACCTGTTGGAGGCGGACCTGCGCAAAGTCGTGGAGATGGAGCCTGACAATGTCCACGCGCTGAACGCCCTAGGGTACACCCTGGCAGATCGCACCGAGCGTCAGCAAGAGGCCCTCGCCTATATCAGTCGGGCCAACGCGCTGGCACCCGAGAATCCCTTCGTTCTGGATAGCCTGGGTTGGGTCTATTACCGATTGGGGCAGAATGATCTGGCGCTGGAGTACCTGTCCAAAGCATTCGAGATCATGCCGGACAATGAAATCATGGCCCATCTGGGTGAAGTGCTCTGGGCTGCCGGCCGTCAGCACGATGCCCGGGCGCTGCTAGACCAGGGGCTCAGAAGTTCGCCTGAAGATCCCCTGTTGTTGGAGGTGCTCGACCGCTTCGAGCCATGAGGTGGTTTCTGCCGTTGCTGGCGATGGTGTTTCTGGGGGGTTGCGGTCACACACCGGTGGGATCCGACATCGGTGCGCTGTCCCGCCAGGCGAAGGTGGTCTCGGATTTTGACCGTTGGCAGATAGAGGGTCGCATCGCGCTGCGTCAGGGGCAGAAAAGCTGGGTGGGCACTGTGCGCTGGCGTCAGTGGCCGGACCAGAGTGAGTTGCGGCTGCATGGTCCTCTCGGTCGCGGCGGTTTCCTGCTGAAGCAGCAGGCGGAGCTGGCCACCCTCTACCTGGATGATGGGGAAATTTATCGTGCTGACTCGGTTGATGAGCTGGTTGCCCGGCATTTTGATTGGCCGGTGCCATTGTCCAGTCTGCGATTTTGGGCTGTGGGGCGGCCAGCGAAAGGCCGGGCAGAGGAGTCGCAGTTCGATGACCAGGGTCGACTCCGGCAGTTTCGCCAGGACGGTTGGCTAATTCGTTACAGTCGTTATGGTTCTGGGGCGGGTCCCTGCTTGCCTGGCACAGTGGAGCTGGAGCGCGGTAATCGCAGTGTGCGGTTGGTTATTCGACACTGGACGGTGCTGCCGGATGAGACCTGATTTAGTCTGCCTGGCTCCGGCCAAAATCAATCTCTTCTTGCACGTGCTGGGTCGTCGGGGCGACGGCTACCATGAGTTGCAGACTCTTTTTCAGTTTATTGATCTGGCGGACGAGCTGAGTTTTTTTCGGCGGGGTGATTCAGCCTTTACGCTGACATGTGCTGGTTTTGATCTGCCCCCTGGGCAGAATCTCGCGTTGCGAGCGGCGGAACTGCTGCGTGGCCATTGTAACCGGGAGGTTGCGGGTTTCGATATCGCGTTACGAAAACAGATTCCGGTGGGCGGTGGTCTTGGCGGTGGCAGTAGCGATGCGGCTACGGTGCTGCTGGCCCTGAACCGGTTGTGGGGTTTGCAGTGGTCCCGTTCCAGGCTTGCGGAGCTGGCGCTGGAGCTCGGCGCGGATGTGCCGGTATTTGTGCAGGGGCATGCCGCCTGGGCCGAGGGGGTTGGGGAGCAGTTGACGCCAGTTGATTCCCCGGAAAAGTGGTTGTTGATTGTGCAGCCTGAAATCGCGGTGAGCACCGCCCAGGTATTCCAGTCGCTGGATTTGACACCCCGTAGCCCCAAGCTGACAATAGCGCACTTTTTTTCCAACGGTGGTTTCGCCGGGAACGACTGTGAACGGGTCGTTCGGCAGTTGTATCCGTCGGTGGCGCGAATGCTGGACTGGTTAGGGAGGTTTGGTCGTGCTCAGTTGAGCGGGACCGGCGGTTGCGGATTTGTGATGCTGCCGGATCGGGCTCAGGCCATGGATGCGGCAAGCAGGGTGCCGGCCCCATGGCGAGGGTTTGTGAGCCGGACCAGTAATGTGCACCCGATGGGTGACAGCGGTTAAATGGGGCGTGGCCAAGTGGTTAAGGCACGGGGTTTTGATCTCCGCACTCCCAGGTTCGAATCCTGGCGCCCCAGCCATTTTTTCGTTTGTTGATAATTCGGGGAAACTCATTGTCTCTGCCCAATACCCTGGTTTTTTCCGGTAATGCCTGCCCGGATCTTGCGCGTTCGATTGCCGGCTATCTCGGTCTGACCCTCTCCAGGGTGCAGGCGGGGCGATTCAGCGACGGCGAAGTGCAGGTCCAGATCCTGGAGAGTGTGCGGGGCAAGAATATCTTTCTGGTGCAATCGACCTGTCCCCCGGCGGAAAATTTGATTGAGTTGCTGGCGATGATCGATGGCCTGAAACGGGCCTCTGCGCGGCGGGTGACCGTGGTGATTCCCTATCTGGGTTATTCCCGGCAGGACCGCAGAATTGGCGGTGCGCGGGCACCGATCACTGCAAAAGTGATGGCCAAGATGATTGCGGTGGCCGGCGCGGACCACGTCTTGACGGTTGATCTGCACGCCGACCAGATTCAGGGCTTTTTTGATATTCCGGTGGATAACGTCTACGCCTCACCGGTACTGGTGGGTGACGTCTGGCGGAACCGGGATGGCACCACTGACCATATGGTGGTGTCGCCGGATGTGGGTGGCGTGGTGCGGGCGCGGGCTTTTGCCAAACAGCTGGATGATGCGGAGCTTGCGATTATCGACAAGCGGCGCCCCTCCACCAATGTCTCCCAGGTGATGAATATCATCGGTGATGTGGCAGGCAAGGACTGCCTGGTCGTTGACGACATCGTCGATACCGCCGGCACCCTCTGCAAAGCGGCGGATGCGTTGAAAGAGTTTGGTGCCCGTTCGGTGCGGGCTTACATCACCCATCCGGTGCTCTCCGGTCCAGCGGTGGATAACATCGATGCCTCGGTGCTTGATGAACTGGTGGTGACCGACACGATCCCGCTGAGTGAAGGAGCGCGGGGCTGCGCCAGAATTCGGGTCTTGAGTACCGCCGAGTTGCTGGGTGAAACGATCCGAAGAATCAGTTTTGATGATTCGGTCAGTGAATTGGTCCTCGACTAAGGGTCGGGACTTGGGTTGCAGCAGACACGCCTGGTCGCGGGGCGTCTGCGGCATTTTTTATAACGCGTATGGAGCGTAATTTCGATGAGTAACGAGAATTTCGAGCTGACAGCCGAATTCCGGACACTGCAGGGCAAAGGTGCGAGCCGCCGCCTGCGCAAGACTGGTCTGGTACCCGGCATTGTCTATGGTGGTGAGGAGGCGGATCCCCAGGTGATCTCTCTCAACCACAATGAATTGAAAAAGCACCTGGAGAATGAGGCGTTTTTCTTCCACATTCTGCAGTTGAATCTGGGTGGCAAGGCGCAATCGGTGGTGCTGAAGGATATCCAGCGGCACCCCTATCGGGCCGAAGTGATGCATATCGACTTCCTGCGGGTGAGCGCAACCCAGATGCTCAAGATGACCGTGCCGGTTCACTTTTTGGGTGAAGAGAGTGCCAAGGCGGTCAAACAGCAGGGCGGCGTGGTCAGTCACCTGTTGAATGAAGTGGAGATTGAGTGTCGGCCGGCAGATTTGCCGGAGTTCCTGACGCTGGATGTCTCCGAACTCGAGATGGGGCATCCTCTGCATCTGTCCGATATTGCCCTGCCCGAGGGGGTTCGTATCCCCGGTCTGGCACTGGGTGAGGGCCACGATCTGGCGGTGGTCGTCATTAACCAGCCGAAGGTGGTTGTTGAAGCAGAGCCGGTCGAAGGCGCTGAGCCGGAAGAGGCAGCTGGCGAAGAGCCAGAAGAGGAGGGCTAAGGGCCGGACTCAGAGCGGCCAGGTTCTCTATGGCCAGCCCGGTACAGTTGTTGGTGGGGCTCGGTAATCCCGGGCCCCAGTATGCCGGGACACGTCACAATGCCGGGTTTGCGCTGCTTGATGACATTGCCGGGCTCGGCGCCGCTGTCACGCGGTTTGAGGCCCGGTTTCATGGCGACGTGGCCCGGGTGAACCTGGCGGGTGAGCAGGCCTGGTTGCTGAAGCCGATGAGTTTTATGAATCGTAGTGGTGAGTCCGTCGCCGCGCTCGCCACCTACTATCGGATTGAGCCGGAATCGATTCTGGTACTGCATGATGAGCTTGATCTGCCAACGGGTCAGATCCGCCTGAAGCGGGGTGGCGGCCACGGCGGTCATAACGGCCTGCGGGATATTATCAGTCATCTCGGCAGCGCCGGTTTTCTGCGCCTGCGCATCGGTATTGATCGCCCGCCCGCCGGGGGGGATGTGACCGGTTATGTGCTGGGACAGCCCGGGGTCATTCAGCGACAGGAGATGGAGCAGGCGTGGGTGCGGTTTCTGCCCCTGCTCCCGGATTTGCTGGCTGGCCGAATCGAACGGGCGATGCAGACCCTTCACACGGAGACTTAAACAGGTCATGGGTTTTAAATGTGGCATTGTCGGTCTGCCTAATGTGGGTAAGTCGACTCTGTTCAATGCCCTGACTGCGTCAGGTATTGGGGCAGAGAATTATCCTTTCTGTACGATTGAGCCGAATGTGGGTGTGGTCGCTGTGCCGGACCCCCGGATCGATGCGCTGGCCCGGATCGTCAAACCCCAGAAGACCCTGCCAACGACTATGGAGTTCGTTGATATTGCGGGGTTGGTGGCTGGCGCATCAAAAGGTGAGGGGCTGGGCAACCAGTTTCTGGCGAACATTCGCGAGACCGATGCGGTTGCCCAGGTGGTGCGTTGTTTCGTGGACGAAAATATCACCCACGTAGAGGGGCGGGTCTCGCCGACCCAGGATGTTGAGATCATCAACACCGAATTGGCCCTGGCTGATCTGGATACCGTTGAACGGGCCCTGCAGCGCTGCGAAAAGCGGGCCCGGTCTGGTGACAAAGGTGCCGCTGTTGAGATGGCGATTCTGGAGCAGGTCAGGGTGGCGCTCGATCAGGGTCGTCCGGTTCGCTCGCTACAGCTGGGTGAGGCGGCGGTGGAGCTGCTGCGGCCTCTGCACCTGCTGACGGCAAAGCCGACGCTGTTCATCGCCAACGTCGCGGAGGATGGTTTCGAGACTAATCCACTGGTTGATGAGCTGCGGGCTTTGGCTGCGACGGAAGGGGCAGAAGTCGTGGTCATCAGTGCCGCGATTGAGGCTGAAATTTCACAGCTGGATGCGGAAGAAAAAGCGGAGTTCTTGTCCGAGTTAGGCCTTGCCGAAACCGGGCTTGACCGGGTGATTCGGGCGGGCTACCGGCTGCTTGGTCTGCACACCTACTTTACCGCAGGTGAAAAAGAGGTGCGGGCGTGGACGGTTCGTAAGGGGGCGTTGGCACCCCAGGCCGCGGGGGTGATCCATACCGATTTTGAGCGGGGTTTTATTCGTGCCGAAGTGGTGGGTTATACCGACTTTGTGACGGCTGGTGGTGAAACAGCGGCCCGCGACGCGGGGAAATGGCGGCTTGAAGGTAAAGAGTACGTGGTTCAGGATGGTGACGTGATCCATTTTCGGTTCAATGTCTAACAGGCCCTGGGGGAGATTCTTGTGGCGGGTAATCGGCTTTCAAAAATTTATACCCGGACTGGCGATGGTGGCACCACCGGCCTCGGTGATGGTCGTCGGGTCGATAAAGATAGTGCCCGGGTCGAAGCCTACGGCACCGTGGATGAACTCAACAGCCAGATCGGACTGCTACTCGCCCAGGGGTTGCCGGAGGCCCTTGCGGTGATATTGAGTGGGGTTCAGCACGATCTGTTTGATCTGGGTGGGGAGCTCTGCATTCCTGGCATGGAGACGCTCAAAGGACCCCGGGTGGAGGCGCTGGAGTTGTCGTTGGACCAGTTCAACGCTGACCTGGCGCCCCTCAAGGAGTTCATCCTGCCCGGAGGTTCAACGGCGTCAGCGCTCTGTCATGTGGCCAGAACCGTCTGTCGTCGGGCGGAGCGTCGGGTGGTTACCCTGGCCCGGGCAGAGGCTGTGAACCCGGTGGTGGTGGAGTATCTGAACCGGCTGTCGGATCTGCTGTTTGTGCTGGCCCGGGTGCTTAACCACGAGGCCGGGGTTGAGGACCTGCTCTGGCGCCATGAGCGGGGCTGAGCGCCGAAAGTTACCGGGGTTCGGGTGTCTCTATCGGTAACGCCCGGGGTTCGCCGCGATCATCCACTGCCACGAAAGTCATATCCGCCTCGGTCACTTTGACTGTGCGGCTGTAGGGGGAGTTGCGTTGGGCGTAGGCTTCGATCTTGATGGTCATGGAGGAGCGACCGGTACGGACTACTTCACCATAACAGCTCACCAGATCACCCACATAGACCGGCTCATGGAATTCAAAGGCGTTGACCGCCACCGTGACCACCCGGCCTGCCGCCCGTCGGCCGGCTATCAGGCCAGCGGCAATATCGGCTTGAGCCATCAGCCAGCCGCCAAAGATATCCCCCGCAGGATTGGTATCCATCGGCATGGCGAGTACCCGGATGGCGGGCTGGCCCGCTGGCAGTTCGACATCTTTGGCCATAATATTCCGGTCGCTCAAATGGTGGTGGCGGGTTCCATTATGCCACCTGGGCTGCTCCTTTGCGGCGGCGGCAGCTAAGTGCGGGGCTTCGCGATACTGCTGGGTTTTCTGCTGCTCGGCGGGGCCTTGAATCGCTATGCCGGTTTGCCCCTGCCGGGTAATGTTCTGGGATTCTTGCTGCTGGCGGCGGGGCTGCTGAGTGGATTGGTGCCGATGGTCTGGGTGGAGGATGCCGCCCACTTTTTATTACGCCATATGGTGCTGTTTTTTATCCCCTACATTGTCAGTACCCTGGTCTATTTCGATCTGGTTGCGGCCCAGTTCTGGCCCATTGTGCTGGCGGTGTTAGTGAGCACTATGGCTGTTCTACTGGTGACGGGATGGATCACCCAGTTCTGGGTGCGAAAGCGGAGGGTGGCGGATGGTGGATGAGCCGCTTTTTGGTATCACCCTCACCATCGGCGCCTACGTGTTGATGAGCACCTCGGCCCGTCGTTGGGACTGGGTCAATCCGGCTCTGTTTGCGTCCCTGCTGATCATGGGGTTGCTCTGGTTGCTGCAGATTGACTACAGCGCTTACGCCCGGGGCGGTGATTACGTCACCTTTTTTCTGGGTCCAGCCACCGTTGCTCTGGCAGTTCCGCTGGTAAAGCAGATTCGTACCGTGAAGCAACAGCTGCCCGCCATTCTCGGCGGTGTTCTGTCGGGGGCCGGGGTGAGTATCGTGACCGCTGGCGGAGTCGCTTGGCTGATGGGGGCCAGCCCGGACGTGGTGGCGACCTTGATACCCAAGTCCGCAACCACTGCAATCTCCGTGGAGCTGGCTAACGGCCTCGGCGGGGTGGCCGGACTGACCGCGGTATTTACGACGCTAACCGGATTGCTGGGTAATCTGTTTGGCTACTGGCTGTTTGCCCGCTGTGGCATCGTCGAGCCGGTGGCCCGGGGGGTCGCTATGGGCACCGCAGCGCACGGCATCGGTACCGCCCGAGCGCTGCAACACTCGGAACTGGAGGGGGGATTGAGCAGTCTGGCGATGGCCTTGACCGGGATCGCCACCGCGATACTGCTGGTGCCCCTCTATCCCTGACCGCGGGTTTGGTCTAGTGGGGGAATGTTCCGGTGATTCTGCGGAAACAGGAGATGCCGGCGATGCCCACTGCGCCTCGCTCTCTGGCCTGTTGCAGATCGGCCGGTTGCATACCTCCTAATGCGTAGACCGGTAGCCCCGCCTGGGCTAGCAATTGACTGAAACCGGTCCACCCCAGGGGTTCGACCCCGGGATGGCTGCCGGTTCTCTGCACCGGCGACAGCAGGGCGTAATCTGCACCAATGCGCCGGGCCTGGCGCAATTCAAGCCCGTTGTGGCAGGAGGCGCCCACCAGCATGTTTGCTGGCAGCGGGCGCTGGTTCGCTGCCATCAGCTGGTGGCGGTTGAGATGCACGCCGGCCGCACCGAGTGCCGTGGCCAGTTCCGGGGCACCGTTGAGTATGATCTCGGTACCAGAGCGTCTGCCAAGCTCAATCACTGCGGTGGCCAGTCGTCGGAACGGGTCGGGTTGGAGTTGCGGCTGGCGCAGGCAGTAGAGCGGGCAGCCGCTGGCGAAGAATCGGGATAGCTCCTCCAGGAACGGGCCCTCCGCCCCACAGGGCGGGCTGATCGGATACTGGTGAGGCAGCCTGAGGGCTGTGACAATAGCGCGATTGATTGCCGGCATCGGGTAGTTCTTGAGCTGCTCCAGGTTGATCCACTGCAGTGGTTGGCCGATCCGGCTCTCAGCGGTGCCCCGGTAACGGATTACTCTGAAACAGTGGAGGGCGACGGTCTGGGCGGCATGGGTAGGGCTGGCGGGGTAGTGTTCCGTCAATCGAACCAGGGGTTCTGCGCACTCGCAGATGAGCCCGGTCTCCTCCAGCAGCTCTCTGGCCAGTGCGGCTTTCGGGGTCTCCCCGGGGTCTAGCTTGCCCCCGGGGAACTCCCAGGCGCCTCCCAGATGACGCGCTGCGCCCCGCTGGCTGATCAGGATCCGGCGGTGGTCGTTGCAGACCACCGCCAGGGCGACCTGCAGCGGGGTGTCAGGATCGGTACTCCGCATTGATTTTCACGTAGTCGTAGGAGAGGTCGCTGGTCCAGACCCGGGTCTGGTACTCACCCACCCCCAAATCAATGGTGATGGTGATTTCCGGCTGGTCCATCACCGCCTGCCCTGCGGCCTCGGAATAGTCCTCAGCGACTGCGCCATTGCGCACGATGCAGACGGAGCCGAGGTGGATGGAGACCCGTTCCAGCAGCAACAGCTGTAGCGGCGCTCGACCCACTGCGGCGAGAATTCGGCCCCAGTTCGGATCACTCGCAAACAGGGCTGTCTTTACCAGGGGTGAGTGGGCCACGGTGTAGGCCAGCTCGCTGGCATCTGTGGCGTTGATCGCGCCGGTGACGTCGATGGTGACAAATTTGGTGGCCCCTTCGCCATCCCGAACCACCGCCTGGGCTAGTTCGCTAAAAACCTGGTTGAGCCCAGCCCGCAGGGCATCGGCCTCGGTAGAGTTGGTCTGTTCGATGGCGGGCATGTCAGCCCGGCCGGTTGCGATCAGTACGCAGGCGTCATTGGTGGAGGTGTCTCCGTCCACTGTGATGCGGTTGAAGCTGCGGGCCACTGCGTGGCGCAGGCACTCATCCAGAACCTGGGGAGTGACATTGGCGTCGGTGGCCACGAAGGCCAGCAGGGTGGCCATGTCCGGCCGGATCATGCCGGAGCCTTTGGTGATGCCGGTAATCGTGATTGGGGTGCTGCCGATCTGGGTCTGGTGGCTGACACCCTTGGCCAGCGTATCGGTGGTCATAATGGCTTCGGCGGCGGCGTTCCAGCCATCATCCCGTAGCTCAGCGACTAGCTCGGGCAGGGCCTCCTGAATTCTCCTGGTCGGCAGCCGTTCGCCGATAACCCCGGTGGAGAAGGGCAGAATCTGTTCAGGGGTGAGCCCCGCAGCAGCGGCCAGAGTCTCGCAGCAGTTGCGACTGTCCTGCAAACCCAGCTCACCGGTGCCGGCGTTGGCATTGCCGCTATTGATTAGCAGCAGCCGTGGGCTGGTTGCGGCGAGGTGTTGCCGGGCGACAACAACCGGTGCGGCGCAAAAGGCGTTTCGGGTAAACAGCGCGGCGCAACTGCTGCCTGTCGCAAGTTCGATCAGGGCAAGATCCGGCTTACCGCTTTTTTTTATTCTGGCGCTCAGACCGCTGGCCCGGATGCCGGGCACCGGCTGGAGCTGGGCAATAGGTTTGAGGCCAACCGCCATGATTACTCTCCGAGGTTGCGGACGCCTGACTGCGCCGGCGGCGCAGTGTACTTCAGGATAACTTGCCGTGGCACTGTTTGTATTTCCGGCCGGAGCCGCAGGGACAGGGGTCGTTTCGGCCCACTTTCTGACCGCTCCGAACATAGGGTGCCGCTGCCGGGGAGTGTCGCGGATCGGCTGGCGGCGCCCCCGGCGTGGGCGGGGTGTCGGCCACCGCTGAAGTCGCGTCCGGGTGCTGGAACTCCATGGGCTGTTCCGCCTGGCGCTGAGTCTCGACCGCCGCGACATCCTCCTCTTCGCGGACTTTGACCTGCATCAGGGTACTGACGACGTCGCTCTTGATCTGCTCCAGCATCTGTTCCAGCAGCTCGAAGGCTTCCCGTTTGTACTCCTGCTTCGGGTTTTTCTGGGCATAGCTGCGCAGGTGAATGCTTTGGCGCAGATGGTCCATCTGCGCCAGATGCTCTTTCCAGTGGGTATCCAGGGACTGCATCATGATGGCTTTTTCAAAGTGCCGGATGACCTCATCCGGCACCTGGCGTGATTTTTCTGCATAGACCTGATCGGCCGCATCGATGACTTTCTGGCGCAGCGATTCCGCGTGCAGGTCGTCATCTTCGTCGATCCACCGCTGGATCGGTTGGTGGAGGTCAAATTCACCGGCCAGGGTGTCGGTCAGCCCTTTGATATCCCACTGTTCGTCCAGGGAATTCCGGGGTACAAAGCGATCAACGGTGCTGCCCATCACGTCCGCCCGCATGGTGGCGACGGTATCAGAGACGTTGTCGGCCTCCATCAGGATATCCCGCTGCTTGTAGACCACCTTGCGCTGCTCGTTGGCAACGTCGTCATACTCCAGCAGCTGCTTGCGCATATCGAAGTTGCGCCCCTCGACCTTGCGCTGGGCGTTGGCGATCGCCTTGCTGACCCAGGGGTGTTCGATCGCTTCGCCATCTCGCAGACCCAGTTTCTGCATCAGCCCGGCCATCCGCTCTGAGGCGAAAATGCGCATCAGGTCGTCTTCCAAAGAGAGATAGAAGCGGCTGGAGCCGGGATCACCCTGGCGTCCGGCGCGACCCCGTAGCTGGTTGTCCACCCGGCGGGATTCGTTGCGTTCGGTGCCGATCACGTGCAGGCCGCCGAGTTCGACCACCTGATCGTGGCGCTGCTGCCAGGCCTGTCGAATCTGTGCTGAGCGACTTTCGCTGGTCTCGCCGGCGCCGGTCAGTTCGGCTTCAAGGTTACCGCCGAGTACGATATCCGTGCCCCGGCCCGCCATGTTGGTGGCGATGGTGATCGCTTCCGGCTGGCCGGCCTGGGCAATGATTTCCGCCTCCTTCTCGTGAAATTTGGCGTTTAGAACCTGGTGTTTCAGCCCCGCTTTTTGAAGTAGCGCGGCGAGCTGTTCCGAGGTCTGAATTGACGCGGTGCCAACCAGCACTGGCTGCCCTTTGGCGTGGCGCTCCCGTACATCCTCCAGAATCGCCTGGAATTTCTCCTCGGTGGTCAGATAGATCAGATCGCCGGCATCGTCCCGGGTCATCTCCTGGTTGGTGGGGATCACCAGCACTTCGAGGCCATAAATCGTCTGAAATTCGTAGGCTTCGGTATCTGCAGTGCCGGTCATGCCTGAGAGTTTTGGGTAGAGCCGGAAATAGTTCTGGAAGGTGATGGAGGCGAGGGTCTGGTTCTCCCGCTTGATCTCGACCCCCTCCTTGGCTTCAACCGCCTGATGCAGCCCCTCCGACCAGCGCCGTCCGGTCATCAGACGACCGGTAAACTCATCGACGATGATGATTTCGTTGTTCTTGACCACATAGTCCACATCCCGCTTGAACAGGACGTGGGCCCGCAGGGCGGCGTGGACGTGGTGCATCAGGGTGATGTTGGCCGCATCATAGAGGCTGGCACCCTCTTCCAGCAGGCCGACATCTTCCAGCAGGGTTTCAATGTGGCTGTGGCCGGCCTCAGTCAGCAGAACCTGGCGAGCTTTTTCATCCACGGAGTAGTCGCCGGGGAGTTCTGGGGCATCGGCATCTTGCCCCTCTTCTGGTGCAGGCTGGCGGCTGAGGCCGGGCACGATCTGGTCGATTTTGACGTAGGTCTCCGGGTCGCCTTCGGTGGGTCCGGAGATGATCAACGGGGTGCGGGCTTCGTCGATCAGAATCGAGTCGACCTCGTCGATGATGGCAAAGGTCTGACCTCGTTGGACCCGGCTCTCCATAGAGAAAGCCATGTTGTCCCGCAGGTAATCGAAGCCGAATTCGTTGTTGGTGCCGTAGGTGATATCCGCCGCATAGGCTTCGCGGCGTGCGTCCGGCTCCAGATCAGGCACGATCACGCCGGTGGTCAGTCCGAGAAATTCGTACACCTGCCCCATCCAGGCGGCGTCACGCCGGGCCAGATAGTCGTTGACCGTGACGACATGCACACCTTTGCCGGGGATGGCGTTGAGATAGGCGGCGAGTGTGGCAACCAGGGTTTTGCCCTCGCCGGTACGCATCTCCGCGATCATGCCGTTGTGTAGCGCCAGGCCGCCGATCATCTGGACGTCAAAATGGCGCATGCCGAGGGTGCGTCTGGCGGCCTCCCGGACGACAGCGAACGCCTCCGGCAGCAGGGCATCCAGATCTTCGCCGTCCTGAAAGCGTTGCCTGAATTGCTGGGTGCGCGCCCGCAGTTCACCATCCGACAGCGCCGAGGTGTCGGGTTCGAGTGCGTTGATGCGGGTGACGGTCCGGAAGTACTGTTTAACCTTGCGGTCGTTCCGGCTTCCGACAAGCCGGGTGAGAAGTGATCTGAACATGAACCCTGCGCTGGGTGGGATTATTTAGGACGCTTAGTTTAACGCGACGCGTGCAGAAAGTTCTTGGGATCAATTGGTTGACCGTTACGCAGCACCTCATAGTGCAGGTGTGGCCCGGTGGAGCGGCCGGTGCTGCCAAGAGTTGCGATCGGGAAGCCCTTTTTGACGAAATCCCCGATGTGGACCAGCAGCTCGTCGTTATGGCCGTAGATGGTGCGGTAGCCGTCCCCATGGTCGAGTTCGACCATGTTGCCGTAACCGGAGCGGCGGCCGGCAAAGCGGACAAAACCGGTCGCAGTGGCCAGTATCGGGGTACCGGGTTGGTTGGCAAAGTCCAGGCCGGTGTGGCGGGTTCGGCGCCCGCTAAAGGGATCGGTGCGCTGGCCAAAAGGTGACGAAATCCAGCCCCCTTCAATAGGGTGGCCAGAGGGTTCAATCTCAGCCCGCAGCGCCCGATTCATCAGGAGGTGGTCAAGGGCAGAAAACTGGGTCTCCCGCAGCGCCAGGCGTTGAGTCAAAGACTCAAGTTCCTGCATAAAATCCGGCAACTCCAGCGGCTGGGATTCAACACTTTCCGGGCCGCCCTGGCCAATTTCGCTGGAGAAGCCGAACTCAATTTCACCCAAACCGCTGCTCTGCATGACCTGGGTGCTGACGGCATCAAGGCGGGCCAGTCGCGCCTGCATGGTCCCTAGCCGGGTCGCCAGGGCATCAAGGTGGAGGCGTGCTTCCCGCTGTACCATCTCCAGCCTGGCCCGGTCTGTCACCATCTCTGCATTCACGGTGTCCGTCTGCTGCCCGGCATTCCGGTCGGCCACCGAAAAGCCAAGCCCGGCCAGCAGGGGTAATGCCGCGGCTGCAGCGAACATCAACCCGATCAGCGATTTGCGGCCGATCCGGATGACGCCGTGTTTATTTGAGTAGAATATGAGTTGCATTATTTTAGTTCGGTCGAGGTCTCTATCCGCTGATGTCCAGGGTAAAGAAAGCCGGCGAATGGTCCGGCGATCTCCAGCTTGACGGTTTGCTGCAGCGGGCGCGGTGGTTGCGGTCCCAGTCCCGGCGTTTTGACGCCGCTCTGCCGCCGGAGTTGTCCGGCCACTGTCAGCTGGCTAATGTCAGAGGTGAACTCCTTGTGGTACTGGTTGATTCTCCGGTCTGGGCGACCCGTTTGCGTCTGCTGGGCCCCTCGCTACTTTTTGCCCTGAAGCAGCACGATGCCTTCAGCCGCTGTAGCCGGATCGAAGCGAAGGTGGATCATGTCCGGCCCATACTCTCGACCCTTGCAGTCATCAAGCCTGCACTACGCCCCGGGTCGTTATCGGCCTCTGCCCAGATTTCTGAACTGAAGTCTATGCTTCTGGAGAGAAAAAAGGAGAGAGAGGCTGAGTCAGAAGGCTGAGGCGGGTTGCATGAAAGAGATCGGTGCGTCTTCCTCCTGTTCAAATGTGGCCCACTCCCAGGTGTCGGTCTGAGCCAGCAGTGCCCTTAGTAGTCGGTTGTTCAGCGCATGCCCGGACTTGTGGCCGCTAAAGGCCCCGATCAGGCTGCTGCCGAGCAGGTACAGGTCTCCGATTGCGTCAAGAATTTTGTGTTTAACGAATTCGTCCCGATAGCGCAGGCCATCTTCGTTGAGCACCCGGTAGTCGTCCACGACGATGGCATTTTTTGGGCTGCCGCCCAGTGCCAGACCCTGCTTCCTGAGGGTCTCGATATCTCGCAGAAAACCAAAGGTGCGGGCACGACTGACTTCGCGCACAAAGGAGGTGGTCGAGAAGTCTACTGTCGCTACCTGGCCCTTCGCCTCAAACAGCGGGTGGTCGAAATCGATAGCAAAAGTGACCTTGAAGCCGTCGAAGGGCTCAAATTTCACCCATTTATCGCCATCTTCAATTTTGACCGGGCGGATAATTCGGATAAAACGCTTGGGCCGTGCCTGTTCACAGATGCCGGCGGATTGCAGTAGAAACACAAAGGGGCTGGCGCTGCCGTCCATGATCGGCACCTCAGCTGCGCTCAGGTCCACGTAAATATTATCAATGCCCAGTCCGGCCAGGGCCGAGAGCAGGTGCTCCACGGTGGAGACACTGATGCCGTTACAGGTCAGGGTCGTCGACAGCCGGGTATCCCCGACATTGTCCGGGCAGGCGATAATCTCAACCGGCTCGGGGAGGTCAATCCGGCGGAAAACAATGCCGGTATCCGCCGGGGCCGGGCGCAGGGTCAGTAGCACCTTTTCACCCGTATGCAGGCCAATGCCGCTAGCCTGTATGGCCGTTTTGATGGTGCGCTGTTTTATCAAGCTCTTGTAACCGCCTTGCTGTGGGGACATTTTTATTCAGATATCTGCGGTCAAGTATGACAAAAAGATCACAGTAAACAAGACCTTGTATTTTCAGGTTGTGGAAACCGCAGTGGTCAGGCTCCCGGAATCAGCTTGTCAAAGAGCTGCTCTGTCCGTCCGCTGAGAGTTGACCACTCCTCTGCGGGCACCAGCGGTTTCTGCTGTTGCAGTGCCATTTTGCGCTCCTGCCCCAGGAGTTGATGGTAGGCGTCGATCAGGTCATGTCCGTCTTCGTTCTGGATCAGTCCCAGCTCCATGCTGGCGGTAAGCAGGTCGAGGGTGTGACGGGGATGGGTGAGGCCCGGCAATTCGCTGGCATGGGCCAGCACCAGATACTGGGTGATGAATTCAATGTCGACCAGCCCACCTCGATCCAGCTTGGTCTGAAACAGACTGGTTGCGTGGGGCGGCGCGGCGGCTGCCATCTTCTCCCGCATCGCCCGGACTTCCGGGCCGAGCAGCCCCGGGTCTCGTTTGCGGCTCAGGATCTCCCGGCGGATCTCCTCAAACTGGATGCCGAGTTGAGAGCCCGGTGTTAGTTCAATCGGACGTGCCCGCACCAGAGCTAAATGTTCCCAGCTCCAGGCCAGTTCCCGCTGATAGTGGGCGAAACCCTCCAGCGGCGACACCAGCGCGCCGGAGTCGCCATCGGGCCGGAGGCGCATGTCGATTTCATAAACCCGGCCCGCAGCGGTGGGTGTGGCGAGTATATGAATTGCCCGTTGCACCTGGCGGGCAAAATAGCGGCCACTGCTCAGGGGTGAGGCGCCATCGCTCTCACTCTCGTGGTCGTCCCGCAGAAAGACCAGGTCAAGATCACTGAAATAGCCCAGCTCCTGGCTACCCAGTTTGCCGAATCCCAGTGCCAGTAGCTCCGCTGGCTGGTTGTTCTGGCTGAGTCCAGGGGTCCCATGGCGGATCTGCAGATGGGCTCCAGCCAGCTTGAGCGCGCTGACTAGCATGGTCTCCGCGATTTCGGTCAGTGCCTCACCGGCTTGCCGTAGCTGAATCTGACCGCTGATCTCCGCAGCGGCAACCCTCAGCACCGCGCCATGGCGGATCTCCCGCAGTTGGGTCATGTGGTGATCCAGCTCCGTGTCGGACAGATCACCCAGAGCGGTGTCGAGGCTCTGCTGCAGTTCGATTCGGGTCGGGGTGCGCCGTAGGTGGTTCGGGTCGATCAGCTCATCAAGCAGCACCGGGTGTGTGCTGATCCGGTTGGCTATCCAGGGGCTACTGGCAGTGAGCCGTACGACCTGCTCCAGCGCCTGAGGGTTCTCATGGAGCAGACTCAGATAGGCGGATCGCCGCAGGATCGCCTCAAGCAGATGGATCAGGCGGGCGAGGGTCTCGTCCGGGGCTGGCAGAGCGCCGGTTCTGCGCAGAAGCTCTGGCATCAGGCGGTCCAGTCGCGCCTGGGCTGCGGATGAGGCAAGCCGGTAGTGACTGCTACGCAGTAAACCCCGAAGCAGATCGATCGTTTTGGACCGCTCACGAAATCCGCAGTGGTCCAGAAAGTCTCCAGAAGGGCTCTCTTCATCCTCTAATCCGCGCCTCCAGTCGTCGGTGACTGGTGGGGTTTGATCAGTCGCAGCTTCGAACGCGGTCAAATTGCGGAAGTGGTTGTGGGTTCGGTCAAGGTGCTGGGTGAGTGCCTCGGCCAGCTTGTCCCAGGATGGCTGGTTCATGCTGAGTGCCAGCAGTTCACGCTCCTCCCGGTCTGTGGGGATGGCGTGGGTTTGCTGGTCGCGCCGCATCTGCAGGCGATGTTCGAGTCGCCGCAGAAACTGATAGCTCTCCAGCAGCTCATCCACCACTGTCGGTGGCAGGTGGTTGGATGCCTTCAGCCGTTGCAGCGCTGTTCGTAGCCGGGGAGTTTGCAGGTTCGTCTCCCGTCCGCCCCAGATCAGCTGTTGGGCCTGAGCCAGAAACTCTACTTCACGAATGCCGCCCCGGCCCAGCTTGATATTGTTCTCGGAGCCTTTTTGTCGGCTCTCGTCAAGAATCATCTGTTTCATTTCCCGGAGCGCTTCAATGACTCCGAAATCAAGGTAGCGACGGTACATAAAGGGCCGGAGTCGGGTCAGTAGCGCGGTGCCAGCGGGGTCGTGGCCCACTGGACGGGCCTTGATCAGGGCGTAGCGCTCCCACTCCCGACCGTGCAGTTCGTAGTACTGCTCCATGGCATCGAAGCTGATGGCCAACGGACCGCTGCTGCCAAAGGGGCGAAGCCGGGTGTCTACCCGAAATATCAGGCCACCAGCAGAGAGGTCGCCGATACAGTGGACCAGTTTTCCCGCAAGTTGCTGGAAAAACTGACTGTGAGACAGTGTTTTGGGGCTTTCAATCTGTCCCTCTTCAGCGTAGGCGAAGACCAGGTCGATGTCGGATGAAAAATTGAGCTCGTTGCCGCCGAGTTTGCCAAAGGCCAGAACCGTGAGATGGATCGGGGCCCCGGCCCGATCCAGCGGTTGACCCTTGGCGATCACCAGCCACTGCTCCAGCAGTCCAAGACTCTGCGCAAGCAGTTGATCAGCCAGTTGAGACAGGTCGGCCATTGTCTCTTCGAGGCTGGCCAGGTCCGCCAGGTCACGCCAGGCAATGCGCAGCATCTCCCGGTTTCGAACCTCTCGTAACTGGCTCTGAAGCCCCTTTTCGTCCGTAATCCCCGCGAATGCCTGTTCGATAACCGCTGCGATTTCGCCGCTGTCGCTGGTTCTCAGCAGTCGGCCTGATTCGAGCAAATCAGCCAGATATTGTGGCTGACGGAGGCACTGCTGAGCGGCAAAATCACTGCAGGCCAGTATCTTGAGGAGCTGTTCAGGCTGTTGCTCTGCCAGCTGCCGAATAGCCGGCGGGTCGGATTCCGTGAGCAGGGTTGCCCAGGTCAACTCCAGTCGAAGTTGGGTGCCCGCCGGCAGTTGCGAGAAGTGTTGTGGCGGGATAGGCGGCGGTGTGGTTCCACTGTTCACGGTAGTTCTGTCTCTGTTTTTCCGGGGTCGTTGTAGGAGTTGGAGTATGCCCGTGAAAGTCGGGCTGGCTTAGCCTCGGGTTGGCAAAACTCGCTAGTCGCTGGGCCTGGGTGATCCTTTTTAGTAAAATTAGCCGTCACTGTCCGGTCTGGACAGGATGATTGCGGACGTAAAACAGACTGCATATGGAGAGGGGGTTCCG
>JAKLLR010000123.1 GCA_022014175.1 Gammaproteobacteria bacterium
AATACCTTCACTATATCGCTGGTTTAGGTTTTATCGGAATTGGAATCTTTACTTTATATAATGCGTAACACCTGGCTTTGACGCTCCGGTGAGCTGGGCATTAGACACCCAAATAAATAGCGTAATAATTTGAAAAGGAACAGCACGATGCACTTGTGGGGCGTTACGAATCGCGGGTCAAGGCGACCCTAAGTTCTCTATAGCGTGTAGTTGTCTCAGCTGCCAGAGAAGAACCGGGTCGGCATTTGGCCTCTCTGCGTATTTTCCGGACGATGCAATTGTTGAACAGAGCGGTCTCTGGCGGGCGTTTCAGGTAGCAGGTGAGAGTGGAAACAGCATCAGAACCCGTTTTGTGAGCTGTGTGGATCAACGCTCTTCTGGAAAGCTGATTTTTTAGCGGGGCAGACGGGGATAGCCGTTGGTTGCTTTAGTGACCCTGGCTTTCCTGAATCTACGGCGTCCGCCTGGAATCGGTCAAAACTCGATTGGGTCACTTTCCCTGACCCGTGGCGTGCACAGGACAAACAAGCGCCACGAGAGCGCTAACAAAGCGATTACGCTCTAGCCTACCGCAAACAGCCACAGCTCCCGGCTGCACCATGAGCGAAACCGTTAATCGGCTGTTGATATCGCCTCGAAGGCCGCCTCTATCTGAGACAGGTCGTCGGTCAACCCCGGGGCGGGCTCGCCGCGCTGCACCGCCTCAATCGCCTCCAGCACGCGTTTGCGACCAAGCACCAGTGCCCGGTCCGTCACTCCGAGGTCCTCTTTGGTACGGTCCGGCCGACCCTGGCTCTCGATCACCATCAGGTCTTCAAGGAAGATTTTCACCAGTAGACTTGTATCTGGCACGCCGCTCCAGCTCTCGCCGCGGTCCATCAGGGCACGATCCTGGCCCCAGCGGTTCTCCCGGTTGCGCGGCCCCATGTGGGCGACAAAATCTGTCAGATCAGGCACCCCTTCAACGCTCTGAAGCGCAAAGCCGCCGGGATCGAGAGGGGCGTGTTTGTTGTACATCACCATCCAGAGCAGACAGTGGTCGTCATCGATGGGTACGCTGATCTGTAGCCCTTTATCGGCGAACTCGCCGGGCTCCAGCGCGTGGTGATCGAAAAACGGCAGGATGAAGCGAAAGTGGGTGCGTTTGGCGGCGTCCACGTTCATGTAGACCATGCCGTAATCGGTCTGCTCGGCATGCATCTCGGGGTAGTCGTAGGCCACGCCGTTGTCCATCGTGCGGCCCTGCTCGGAGAAGTAAACACCCCCTCGCCGGGAACCGCGATTGGTCTGGTTGTGCAGGATTTGTGCGTGAAAGACATCCCACAATGTCTCCAGCGGTTGGAGCCACCCGCAGCTGACCTTAACGGTCACCGCGACCACATGATCATCCGGCAGATCGCTAAAGGCGAGCTTGCGCATGGGCGGTGGCGCACCTTCACCGAGCCAGAGCCAGACCATGCCCTGGGCCTCGTGTACCGGATGGCAACCTGTGCGCATGCTACTCAGATCGGCATCTTGCGGGTGGCTCGGGGCCTCTAACAGATCGCCGTCGGGGGAGAACTTCCAGCCGTGGTAGACACACCGCAAACCACCGGGCTCATTGCGCCCAAGTGTCAGCGATGCACCCCGATGGGGGCAGGCCTCATCCACCACCCCCACCTGCCCTTCGGGGCTGCGGTAGGCTACCAATTGCTCACCGAGAATGGTGAACCCGTGCGGTGGCGCACCGGCGGGTAACTGCTGTGAGCGCAGCACCGGAATCCAGTAACAGCGCATCAGCTGCCCGAGCGGCGTGCCGGGACCCACCTCTGTTAACAGACGGTTACGTTTTTCACTCAACATCGGTCAAGCTCCAGCAATGGTGAATTCAAACTCACCGATCTGGTCAATGGACTGACGCACCCGGTCCCCAGGCTGTAAAAAGCGCTGGCGGGCTGAACCCACCCCGGATGGTGTGCCGGTGAGAATGACATCCCCCGGCTCAATTGAAATCTGCTGGCTCAGGCCGGACACCAGATCGGCCACGCCGTAGATCATGCGGGAGGTGTGGGAGTCCTGCATCAGCTCGTCGTTCACCCAGAGTTTGACGGCCAGGTTCTGCACATCGGGCACCTGCACGGCGGGGGTAATGGCCGGGCCCATGGGGCAGCTGCCATCGAATGACTTGTGCCGGAGCCAGTCGAGCCGGAAGGCGGAGTCCGCCGCCTCGTAATCCCGGGCCATGCGGTCCCGGGCGGAGAGATCGTTGGCCACCGTATAACCGGCCACGTAATCGAGTGCCTTATCGACGGGTATATCCTTGCCCTCACGGCCGATGATGACCGCCAGTTCGATCTCCCAATCCAGACACTCCACCCCCGCCGGGATAGTTACCTGTGCACCAGGGCCCACCACCGAAGAGGTGGCCTTCGGCAGGAACCAGGGGGGGTGGCCCTTGGCTTTGGCATCCTTAATGAGATTCAGATCGAAAGCCCGGGCCATCTCTTCGATGTGATCGGTGTAGTTGGCCCCGGTGATATAGATGTTGCGAGGATCAACCAGAGGGGCCAGCAATTTAACCCCGGTGAGCGGCGTGCGTGCAGACATCCGCTCCGAGGCGGTGCCGAGCTTTTCAAGTGCGAGCGGCCATTGATCGAGGATCTCACGCACACTGGCGAAGGTCGTCGAGTCGTAATACTCATCGCCATTGCGTAGACCCACAACCGGCCCACGCCCCGCATCGAAGCTGACAATCTGGAACACTGGCCCTCCCCCTCTTACATTAGAAAGGCCGGTCGGCTAAAACAGAAATCCACACAGCCGAGGCCAAGCTGCCTGTAAACACTTGATCGTATCACGGGCGCTGGGCGGATTTAAGGGATCAGGTCTGGATTCAATGCCGGTTAGAGCGCGGCTGGCGGGCTAACCAACCAGCCTGTTACGAACGCTCCGTGCGATCTTCCGAGTTGTCGAAAACGACACACCGTCCGGAGCCGCACCAGCCCGGAAACCAAACCAGGAAACCGGGCCTAAACCACCTGCCCCGCCGCCCATCCTGAAGACCAGGCCCACTGGAAGTTGTAACCCCCCAGCCAACCGGTGACGTCGACCACCTCACCGATGAAGTAGAGCCCCGGCACGGCTTTGCACTCCATAGTGCGAGAGGAGAGCTGGTCTGTATCCACCCCACCGAGGGTCACTTCGGCGGTGCGATAGCCCTCGGTGCCGGAGGGTTTGACACGCCAGTTCTGTAGCTGCTCCGCCACCGCCTCCAGGCGCGCATCGGCAATTTCGCCAATGGGCCGCTCGGCCAGCTCCGGCCACCAGAGTTTTTGCAGTTGAATCACCAGATTTTTAGGTAAGCGGCCCTCCAGCAGGGTTCGCAACAGTTTGCTGGGGCTCTGCTGTTTGAGCGCCGCCAACAGTGCGTTGCCATCACTGCCCGGCAACAGGTTAATGCTGATCTCCTGCCCGCTCTGCCAGTAATTCGAGAGCTGCAACACTACTGGCCCACTCAACCCCCGGTGGGTGAATAGCAGTGCTTCTTCGAAATTGGTGTCACCGCAGCTGAGGGCTACATCCAGGGAGAGGCCACTCAAACCGGTGGATAGATTCTGAAAATCTCCGGTAAAGGTAAATGGCACCAGGCCCGCACGGGTTGGCAGGACTTCAAGACCGAACTGCCGGGCGAGCTGAAAACCGAAACCGGTGGCACCCATGCGGGGAATGGATAACCCGCCGCTGGCAACCACCAGTGATTCACTACTGAAGGCCCCCAGGTTGCTGTCAAGCCGATAGCCATCCTCCATGACCACCGATTCAATCCGGCAATCGGTTTTCAGGCCGACCCCCGCCTCGAGACACTCCGCCACCAGCATGTCCCGTATCTGGCGGGAGCTTTCACAACAGAAGAGCTGGCCGTGTTCGCGCTCTTCGTAGGCGATGCCGTGCTTCTCGACCAGGGCGATGAAGTCCCACTGGGTATACCGGGCAAGGGCGGATTTGACGAAATGGGGGTTGCGGCAGAGAAACTGCTCCGGCGTAACCCCCAGATTGGTGAAGTTACAACGCCCGCCGCCGGACATGAGAATTTTCTTGCCCAGTTTGTTGGCGCTGTCGAGCAGCAAAACCCGCCGACCCCGCTGGCCCGCAGTCAGGGCGCACATCAGCCCCGCTGCGCCGCCGCCGATGACAATTACGTCCTCTCTATCCACCCGGGTCTTTCACCTGCTTTGATTCAATGCTTCAGGGCCGGGAAACGGGGCACTGCCGGAGCAGGCCACATCAGCTCCCGCCGCGACGTCGGAGTCCGGCCAACCGGGGGTAGAATAGTCCCTCATTTTTTCGGATCAGATCACAGGATTTTCAAGCGATGGCTGACGTGCGCAAAGTGGTGCTTGCCTACTCCGGCGGGCTCGACACCTCCATTATCCTCCGTTGGCTGCAGGAGGAGTACCGGTGCGAGGTGGTGACCTTTACCGCCGACATCGGCCAGGGTGCCCACGAAGTGGAGCCCGCCAGGGCCAAGGCCGAAGCGATGGGCGCCAGCGCGATCTACATCGATGACCTGACCGAGGAGTTTGCCCGGGACTACGTCTATCCGATGTTCCGCGCCAACACCATCTATGAGGGCGAATACCTGCTCGGCACCTCCATCGCCCGACCCCTGATATCGAAGCGGATGATCGAAATCGCCGCCGAAACCGGGGCCGACGCGGTCTCTCACGGGGCCACTGGTAAGGGCAATGATCAAGTTCGGTTTGAGCTCGGCTTCTACGCCCTGAATCCGGACATCAAGGTCATCGCGCCCTGGCGGGAGTGGGATCTGCTCTCCCGGGAGAAGCTGATGGCCTATGCGGCAACCCACAAGATTCCGGTGGAGAATAAAAAAGCGGGGCAGAAATCCCCCTACTCCATGGATGCCAATCTGCTGCATATCTCCTACGAAGGCGGCATTCTGGAAGACCCCTGGGCCGAACCGGAAGAGGCGATGTGGCGCTGGAGCGCCAGCCCGGAGGAGGCGCCGGATCAGGCGCAGTATCTGGAGCTGACCTATCAGCGGGGCGATATCGTCGCCATCGACGGCGAGCCGATGAGCCCCGCCGAGGTGATGCGGCGACTGAACCAGATCGGGGGTCATCACGGTATTGGCCGGGTGGACATCGTCGAGAACCGCTACGTCGGCATGAAGTCCCGGGGCTGCTACGAAACCCCGGCAGGCACCATCATGCTGCGGGCTCACCGGGCCATCGAGTCGATCACCCTGGACCGGGAGGTGGCGCACCTTAAAGATAGCCTGATGCCCCGCTACGCTGAGATCATCTACAACGGCTACTGGTGGAGCCCGGAGCGGGCGCTGTTACAGCAGACCATCGACCACTCCCAGCACACGGTGAACGGACAGGTGCGGGTGAA
>JAKLLR010000124.1 GCA_022014175.1 Gammaproteobacteria bacterium
TCAATCTGAATACGGGGTGTCCTGAAAACTTATGTTCGGCTCCAACTTGACCAGAAAAATTCTTTGGGGTGGTGTGTTACTGCTGCTGTTCTGTTTTGTTGGCAGTTCGGCGGCCGGCCAGCTCTACCGCTACCGTGATGACAACGGCAAGCTGGTAGTGAACTCCATACTGCCGCCGGCAGCGGCACAGAAGGGGTATGACATTCTGAGCGATAGCAGCATGCGGATGATCAAGCGGGTGCCGGCGCGATTGACCGAAGAGCAGATCGTAGAGCGGGATCGACAGATTGCCCTGGAGCAGGAGCAGGCGCGGTTACGCAAACTGCAGGGGGATAAGGACAATACGTTGCTGGCCACCTATACCACGGTGGATGATCTGGAGATGGTCCGGGAGGGCAAAATCGAGACGGTTCGGGCCAGTATGGCGGTCAGTGAGTTGAGCCTGGTGAATGCCCAGGAGCGGTTGAGTGAACAGATTGGGCGGGCTGCGGAATATGAGCGGGATGGTAGAAGTGTGCCGCCGATAGTGAGCCAGAAAATCGAGTCAATCCGCGCTAACATCAAGAAGCATCAGGCGAATCTGGAGGATGGCGAGCAGCAGATTGCGGAGATTCGGGCAGCCTCGGCCCAGGACATCGCCCGTTTCAAGATGTTGAAAGGGATCGTGGATAAGCCCGATGTCGAGGGCGATAGCAGTGATGCCGGCGGTGAGGTGAATCCATGACCCGACAGGTACAGTGCGCGAAGCTCGGTCGTGAGGCCGAGGGGTTGGCCCGCCCCCCCTATCCGGGGGTGCTGGGCCGACGAATTTTTGAGGAGATATCCAAAGAGGCCTGGGATTTGTGGCTGGCTCGTCAGACCATGCTGATCAACGAAAACCGGTTGTCTCTGGTGGACCCGGACACCCGGAAGTTTTTGGGGGAGCAGATGGAGGCCTTCCTGTTTGGTGAAGGTGGCGAAGTGCCCGAAGGTTATATCCCACCGAGCCAATAGCTTGTTTTTTCGGCAGTTTATGTGATATTTAGGTTTCTAACTTAACCATGGCTAGCGCCTTTTCGTCCCATGCTGGATGCACTTCCCAACAAGTCTGATATTGAAGATCGTCTGAGACGACTCGATATCAATCCGACTCATCAGCGGGTGGAGATAGCCCAGGTGCTATTCTCCAGGTCTGTTCACCTCTCTGCTGATCAGGTGCTGGAGTTCGTTAATCAAAACGATCGACAGGTCTCGAAAGCCACCGTCTACAACACCCTGGGGCTGTTTGCGGAAAAAGGGCTGGTCCGTGAAGTGATTATTGATCCCTCCCGGGTCTTCTACGATCCGAATATCGAACCCCACCACCACTTCTACAATCTGGATAGCGGCGAGTTGACGGACATTCAGTCTGATCTGTTGCAGCTGGATCGACTACCGCCACTGCCGGAGGGCACTCAGACCGATGGTGTTGAGGTGGTGATCAAGCTGCGTAACCGGGATCACCAGCTCCCCACGTAGTTCGCTCCACGAGCCGGGTTTTTTGATAGACTCGTCCGCTTGGCTGTGACGCCGATGTAGCTCAGTTGGCAGAGCAACTGATTCGTAATCAGTAGGTCGGAGGTTCGACTCCTCTCATCGGCACCACCCCTGTCGAATGGGTTTCGCCCCCCCCCCAGACTGGATGCCAGCGGATCGGGCGCGTACGATTACAAGATTGTATATACAGCCATTTGGCTGGGAGTCCTCACGAGGAGGGGGCTTTTAATAATGGAAAACTGATTGATGAAAAGTTGGATGTGGACCCCTCTGGTCGTGCTGCTGATCGCTGGCGCCTCCTACTATTTTTATATCGAGACCCTGCCGCCTGAGCTTGAAGCCGGCTTTCTCTATGGCAATGGTCATGTTGAGGGTACCGAGATCAGCGTGGCGGCAGAGCTCTCCGGGCGAGTACTGCAGAGCAATCTGGAAGAGGGTCGTGAAGTCAGTCAGGGGGAGCTTCTGGTGGCGCTGGATGCGACAGATATTCGTGCCGCAATCGCCAAAGCCGAGGCCGAGGTTGCTGCCATCGAGTTCGAGGAGATTCGGGTCAATGAACAGCGCCGTACCTGGCGTGACATGCTGGCCACCGCAGAGCGGGATCTGGTGCGGTATCAGGAGTTGCGCAACAAAGGTCTGGTTGCGGAGCAGCGACTCGACCAGAGTGGCAGCGTCAAGCGGGAGGCCCTGGGCCAGGTGCGAGCCCTGGAGGCTCAGCTGCAGGAGACTCGGGCCCGCACTGAAGTGGCCAAACGCAATGTCGAAGTCCTGGGTATTCAGCTCGCCAGAACCGAAATCTACGCGCCCCTGGATGCCACTATTCTGACTAAAGGTATTGAGCTGGGCGAGCTGGCCAGCCCCGGCCGGATGGTCGCGGTTCTGGTGGATCTGAATGATCTTGAACTCAAGGTCTATCTGCCCGAGGCGGTCATCGGCAAAGTTAAACTGAACGACGATGTGCGGGTCCGGGTGAACGCCTTTCCCGACCGTCATTTCGACGCCCGGGTGAAACGGGTGGATCAGAAGGCCCAGTTCACCCCCCGGGACATCAATATGCCGGAGGAGCGGGTACGGATGGTCTTCGGAGTGGTGCTGGCGCTGGATAACAGTGGTGGTTATCTGAAGCCCGGCATGCCGGCGGACGCCTGGATCCGGTGGGACCCGGATGCACCCTGGCCTGAGACCCTGGTGGTGCCGCGCTGAGTTTTGGTGGGCATGACTTTGATGTTCAATCAAAAACCTGGCCAGTCTGACCAGAGAGCTGACCAGGGATCCAGCCAGGTCCCGGCTGCCGATTCTACCCTGACCACCCCCCAGGCGGCGCCTGATGTGGTGATCAAAACCACGGATCTCTGCCGAAGTTACGGTAAGAAACAGGTGCTGTTTGACGTCAACCTCGAAATCCACAGAAGCGAGATTTTCGGCCTGCTGGGGCCAGATGGTGCCGGCAAAACCACCCTGATGCAGATGATGGCAGCGATTCTCGACCCCACCCGCGGCAGCTGCTCGGTGATGGGCCGGGATACGGTCAGGGACGCCTACTGGATCAACTCTCACATTGGTTACATGTTTCAGGGTTTCACTCTCTACGACAAGTTGTCGGTGAGTGAGAATATGGTCTTTTCCGCCGATGTGCGCGGTTTGCCCAAAGCGCTGTTTGCAGAGCGGCAGGAGCGCCTGCTGCGGATGGCGGGGTTGCTGCGGTTCCTCAAGCGACCAGCCGGCAACCTCTCCGGGGGTATGCGCAAGAAGCTCTCACTCTGTACCAACATGATCCATGAGCCGGACCTGCTGCTGCTGGATGAGTTGAGTCTGGGTGTTGATCCCGCCTCCCGTCGGGACCTGTGGGACATGCTTCACGCCTCCAGAGACCATGGTGTGACGGTGGTGATGACCACCCCTTACATGGATGAGGCGGAGCACTGTGATCGTCTGGCCTTCCTGCACGAAGGCCGGGTCCTGGCGGTAGATACTGCCGAGGCCCTGCACACCCGGTGCGCGGGGCAGGTCTACGAACTGGTTAATCCGGATCGCAAGGCGGCCCACGAACAGATGTTTGACAGCCCTGAGATCATCAGCATCCGTCACCTCTCTGATCGTATCCATTTTCAGAGTCGTTCGGCGGGTGGCATCCCGACAGATCTGGCGGCTCAGCTGACTCGGGATGGTGCGGTCATTGAACCGGTGGAAGCGGGGCTGGACGACGTCTATATCAAACTCAGCGGTGGTGAGAAGAGCAGCGCCTACGCCCGCCCGCCGCCCACTATCCATCTGCCGGACAAACCCCCGGAGCGGGGTCGCATCCGCACCGAGAATCTGACGGTTCGGTTCGGCGATTTCGTGGCCAATGATGGGGTGACTCTGGAGATCAGGCCCGGCGAAGTGTTCGGCTTTCTGGGGGCCAACGGTGCCGGCAAAACAACGTTTATCCGGACCCTCTGCGGATTGCAGCGGCCGACCTCCGGCGATGGCTGGATCGGTGGCATCAGTGTCAAGACCGAGCCGGAGCGACTGCGGTACCACATCGGTTATATGTCCCAACGGTTCTCCCTCTATCCGGATATGACGGTGGAGGAGAACCTCAGCTTTTTTGCGGGGGTGTACGGCTTGAGTCGTGTTGATCGGCGTCAGTCGATTGCGTGGGCGATCGACGTGACCGATCTCGGTGGGGTCAAGACCAAGCTGGTATCGAGTATGCCCGGCGCCCTGAGCCAGCGTCTGGCTCTGGCCTGCGCCATCATGCATCAGCCTTCGGTGGTGTTTCTGGATGAGCCGACCTCGGGGGTCAGCCCCTCGGCCCGCTACAAGTTCTGGCAGTTGATTCAGACCCTGGCGGAAGTCGGCACCACCATTTTTGTCACCACCCACTACCTTGAAGAGGCCAACTACTGCCATCGACTGGGCATGATGCATCAGGGCCGACTGATCGGTCTGGGCACGGCGGGTGAACTGGTAGCCGATCTGCCACCAGAGACCCCTTGTGACACGATTGAGGATATGTTCCTCGCCTATATTGCACGGGAAGAGGCCCTTCACCGGCCGGAGTCAGGTGCGCTATGAAGCTGAATCGTCTATTCGCTGTGATGCGCAAAGAGGTGCGGGAGATTCTGCGGGACCGGGTCACCCTGGCGACAGCCTTTATTTTTCCCGTGGTGATGCTGTTTATGTTCGGCTACTCCGTCTCTCTGGAGGTGGAAAATGTCAGCCTCGGGGTGCTTGATCAGGACCAGACCCCGGCCAGTGCCGAGCTGATTGATGCCTTCACCGAGAGCCGCTACTTCAATCTGGTGCGTAACTATCGTTCTGAGTGGGAGATTTCGGATTCGATGCAGAAGAACCAGGTGAGTGTGGCGGTGGTGATTCCGCCGGACTTCCTCTCGGCGCTCTCCCGGGATGAGAGCCCACCGGTACAGTTGCTGATTGATGGCACCTACTCGGCCACCGCCCTGATCGCGCTGAACTACGGTATGACCATCGTCTCCAATTTCAGGGACGAGTCGGCCAGCCTGATCAATGTGCAGACCCGTATCTGGTACAACCCCAGTCTGCAGAGCGTTATCTATGTGGTGTCCGGGCTTTATGCGGTGATTATCGCCTCCTTCCCGCCGCTATTGACCACCCTGGCGATTGTACGGGAGAAGGAGAGTGGCGCCATTCAGCAGATCTACGCGTCACCGCTGACTGTGCCGGAGTTTCTGCTGGGCAAGTTGCTGCCCTACGGGGTGATTTCGGCGATCCAGCTGGCGTCGATTCTGCTGGTTGGGTACTACTGGTTCGGGGTGCCGTTCAACGGCAGCATTTTGTACA
>JAKLLR010000125.1 GCA_022014175.1 Gammaproteobacteria bacterium
ACGGTGTTGACGCCGGCCTCAGTGGCGATGCGTTTGGAGGTGATTTTATCCCCCATTGCAGCGACCGCCCTCTCTTTTGGGTCGATAAAGGCGATACCAGCGGCCTCCAGGCGGCGGGAGAATTCGGCGTTTTCAGAGAGAAAACCGTAGCCGGGATGCACGGCCTGGGCACCAGACTTCTGGATAGCCTCCATGATCCGGTCGATCTGCAGATAGGACTCGGCACTGGGCGCCGGGCCGATCAGATAGGCCTCATCCGCCATTTTCACGTGCAGGGCGTTGGCATCGGCCTCGGAGTAGACCGCCACGGTGCGGATACCCATCTCACGACAGGTGCGCATCACGCGGCAGGCAATTTCGCCTCGGTTGGCGATCAGAATCTTCTCAAACATAGTGAATCCTGTAGCTTACAGCGGGATGTTGCCGTGTTTTTTATAGGGTTTCTTGACTGCTTTGTTTTCCAGCATCCGGAGTCCGTTGATAATGTGTTGCCGGGTCTCTTCCGGATCGATCACATCGTCTACAAACCCCCGTTCGGCCGCCACCCAGGGATTAGCGAAACGCTCCCGGTAACTCTCTTCCATGGCCAGGGTTTCCGTCTCCGGATTGTTTGACTCCTGGATATCCTTGCGAAAGATAATCTCCACCGCGCCCTTCGGCCCCATCACGGCAATTTCAGCTTCCGGCCAGGCGAAGTTAAGATCCGCCTTGAGGTGTTTGGAGCTCATCACGTCATAGGCCCCGCCGTAGGCCTTGCGGGTAATCACGGTGATTTTTGGCACCGTCGCCTCGGCAAACGCGTAGAGCAGTTTGGCCCCGTGTTTGATGATGCCGCCCCGCTCCTGCACGGTGCCGGGCATAAAGCCAGGCACGTCCACCAGGGTGATCACCGGAATGTTAAAGGCGTCGCAGAAGCGCACAAAGCGGGCTGCCTTGCGGGATGAGTCAATATCCAGCACTCCGGCCAGCACCGCCGGGTTGTTGGCGACGATGCCGATGCTGCGGCCATCCATGCGGGCAAAGCCGATCACAATGTTGCGGGCGTAATCGGGCTGGATCTCGAAGAAGTCGTGGTGATCCACCACCTGATTGATCAGCTCCTTGATCTCGTAGGGCTGGGTCGAAATCGTGGGAATCAGGGTGTTGAGGGCCGGCTCCTTGCGGTCGAACGGGTCATCGCAGGGGTAGGTCGGCGGGGACTCCAGATTGTTCAGGGGCAGAAAGTCGAACATCCTGCGAATCTGCCGCAGGGCCTCTATGTCGTTGTCGTAAGCCAGGTCAGCCACGCCGGATTTGCTGGTGTGGGTCACTGCACCCCCCAGCTCTTCCGAAGTCACCTCTTCGTGGGTTACGGTCTTCACCACGTTTGGCCCGGTGACGAACATATAGGAGGTCTCTTTGACCATACAGATGAAGTCAGTGATCGCAGGGGAGTAGACCGCGCCCCCGGCACAGGGGCCCATCACCACGGAGATCTGCGGGACCACGCCGGAGGCTTCGACGTTGCGCAGGAAGATGTCTGCGTAGCCACCGAGGGAGTCGACCCCCTCCTGGATTCGGGCGCCGCCGGAGTCATTCAGGCCGATGACCGGCGCGCCGACCTCCATCGCCTTGTCCATGATTTTGCAGATCTTCTCCGCGTGGGTCTCCGACAGGGAGCCGCCGAATACGGTAAAGTCCTGGGAGAATACGAATACCAGGCGGCCATTAATCAGGCCGTGTCCCGTAACCACACCGTCGCCGAGGGGTTTGTCCTGATCCATGCCGAACTCATTACAGCGGTGCTGTTTGAACCGGTCCAGCTCGACGAAAGAGCCGGGGTCAAGCAGTAGATCGAGCCGTTCCCGGGCTGTGAGTTTGCCTTTGGCGTGTTGGGCGTCGGTGCGTTTTTGACCGCCGCCCAGAAGTGCTGCTTCTCGCTTCGCGGCGAGTCTGTCCTGATACGTACTCAATGCGTCTGCCTTTAGTTATTGGATGTGATCAGTTCTGGCATGAAGCTGACACCGGATTATCCGCCGAATTTTAACAGTGTGGCCCCATTGCCGCTAATCATGGCTTCGGTTAACCCCAATCTCTTTTGAGTATCTGATGAGTACCCCCTACGACATAGACTGCAACTGCTGCCCGAGGCTGGCGGCTCATCTTGATGAGTTGCGCCCGTTGTGGCCCGACTACTGGTGCCGACCGGTGGCGGCAATCGGCCCGGTCGACGCCCCCTTGCTGGTGGTGGGCCTGGCCCCCGGTATGCACGGCGCGAATCGAACCGGGCGTCCCTTCAGCGGTGATCAATCCGGTCTGCTGCTGACTGAGGCGTTGCAGGCCACCGGTTTCAGCTGGCCCGGCTTTGATGAAGCCGGGCTTGCCTCGGCCTGCCGAATAACTAATGCGGTGAAGTGCCTGCCGCCCCTGAATCGTCCGATCCTGAGTGAGGTCCGGAACTGTAACCCCTATCTGCAGGCGGAGCTGGCCTCAGTGCCGGATGGCGGCGTGGTGCTGGCACTGGGGCGGGTGGCTCATGGGGCGGTGCTGTTGGCACTGGGGCGGTCGCTGGCGGACTGGCCGTTTGTTCATGGGGCCTGCGGCAGGCTCGGACGGCACTGGCTGTTATCCTCATACCATTGCAGCCGCTACAACATTCAGACCAAACGGCTCACTGTCGAGGCATTCCACGGTGTGGTGATGCAGGCCGCAGACCTGCTTCGAAATCCACCGAAATCCTGAGTCAAAGCCCTGACAGAGCATCCGTTGCCGATAAAATTCCCGCCATGAACCAGCCGTTTGATCCCAAGCTTTATGTAAAAAACCTGACCTCGCGCCCCGGGGTCTATCGCATGTTGAATGAAGCGGGAGAGGTGATCTATGTGGGCAAGGCCCGCAATCTGAAAAAGCGGGTCGGCAGCTATTTCGCCAAGAATCACAGTGCCGAAAAGACCCGCTCTCTGGTGAGGCATATCGCCCGCATCGAAGTGACGGTGACCCACACCGAGAGTGAGGCCCTGATCCTTGAAAACAATCTGATCAAACAGTTGCAACCCCGTTACAACATTCTGATGCGGGATGACAAAAGCTATCCCTACATCCATCTCAGCGGCAATCATGAATATCCCCGACTGACGATTCACCGGGGTAGCCGCAAGGCCCCCGGGCGCTATTTTGGCCCCTTTCCCAGTGCTGGTGCGGTGCGGGAGAGCCTGCGTCTGATGCAGAAGCTGTTTCCGGTGCGGCAGTGTGAGGACTCATTTTTCCGCAACCGCAGTCGGCCCTGCCTGCAGCACCAGATTGGCCGTTGCAGCGCCCCCTGTGTCGGGTTGGTCAGCAAACTGGATTACCAGCAGCATCTGCGCCATGCCGAGCTGTTTCTGCTGGGTAAGAATCAGCAGGTGATGGAGGAGCTGGCCGAGAGCATGACCGCCGCTGCGAACGGTCAGGACTACGAACGCGCGGCGGTCATTCGGGACCAGATCGTCGCCCTGCGCACCGTCCAGGAGCGGCAATCCGTGGATGGCGCGGTCTCCGGCAACCTGGATGTGTTGGCGGTTGTGGTCCGGCACGGCGTCGGGGTGGTTGAGCTGGTGAGTATCCGCAACGGCCGTAATCTGGGTAGTCGCACCTACTACCCGCGTCTGGCGGGTGATGAGCCGGTCGAGGCGGTGCTGGCGGCCTTTATTGCGCAGCACTATATCGATCGCGTCCCCCCGGCTCAGCTCACGGTCAGCTGTGTGCCGGAGGATGTGGATCTGCTGGAGCGGGTGCTTGGTGATCAGATCGAACGCCGGGTGAAGATTAGCAAAGCGAGTCGCGGGGGGCGGCTGCGGTGGGTCAAGATGGCCACCACCAACGCCGAGCAGGCGCTCTCCCGGCGGTTGGCGGACAAGGCCAATCTGCATCAGCGTTATGAAGCGTTGCAGGCGTCGCTACAGCTTGAAAGCGTGCCGACCCGGATGGAGTGTTTCGATATTTCCCATACTCAGGGGGAGGGCACGGTGGCCTCCTGTGTCGTGTTCGACAGCAACGGCCCGCTGAAGTCCGATTATCGACGGTTCAATATCAAGGGTGTGACCGGTGGCGATGATTACGCTGCCATTGCGCAGGCCGTGCAGCGCCGCTATGTGCGGTTGCAGCGGGGTGAGGGCAAGCTGCCGGATCTGTTGATTATCGATGGTGGCAAGGGTCAGCTGGCTGCCGCCGCCGCCGTGCTGGAGGATCTCGGCGTGGTGGGCCTCACGCTGATGTCCGTGGCTAAAGGGGTGGCGCGCCGGCCAGGGCAGGAGCAGCTGTTCTTGTGGGGCCGCCGCTCGGCTTCTATACTGCCAGCGGACTCCCCGGCGCTGCATCTGATTCAGCAGATCAGGGACGAAGCCCACCGTTTTGCCATCACGGGCCATCGTGCCCGGCGGGCAAAAACCAGCAGAGAGTCGGTGCTTGAGCAGGTGCCGGGCATGGGACCGAAACGTCGCCAGCAGCTGTTGAGCCGGTTTGGCGGATTGCAGGCGGTGCAGCGGGCCGGCGTCGATGATCTGGCCCGGGTGCCGGGCATCAGTCGCAAGCTGGCCGAGGCGGTTTACGATCAGTTACACGGAGAGGACCGCTGAGATGTGGCTTAATTTGCCGAATGTGATCACCCTGACCCGGCTCGGATTGATCCCGGTATTCATCCTGTTTTTCTACCTCCCCTGGGGCTGGGCGAACCTGATTGCGGTGGTGGTCTTTACCCTGGCTGCGGCGACCGACTGGCTCGATGGTTATCTCGCTCGTCGACTCAACCAGGTCTCCGATTTCGGCCGGTTTCTCGACCCGGTGGCAGATAAGCTGGCGGTTGCGGTCGCCCTGATACTGCTGGTCCAGCGCCATCCCCATGTCTGGATGGCCCTGCCGGTCATCGTCATTATCAGCCGTGAGATCACTATTTCCGCCCTGCGGGAGTGGATGGCGGAGATCGGCGAGCGGGCCCAGGTTGCGGTCTCCCTGCTGGGTAAAATAAAAACCACGGTGCAGATGCTGGCGATTATGCTGGTGCTTTACCAGATGCCGGTTTACGGCGTATCCACCCTGTTGATCGGCATGCTGCTGCTCTACGCAGCGGTAGCGCTGACGGTCTGGTCAATGGCGATCTACCTGCGCGCGGCCTGGCCCCTGCTACGGGGTGAGCAGGGTGAAATACCTGAATAACGGCGCGCCTTGACAGCGCAGGGCTCAAGACTACAATGAGCGCCCTTATCGATGCGGGAATAGCTCAGTGGTAGAGCACAACCTTGCCAAGGTTGGGGTCGCG
>JAKLLR010000126.1 GCA_022014175.1 Gammaproteobacteria bacterium
CCCCACCGCTCCGGTTAGGCAGCTTTTGCGCTTTTTTCTTTCTCTTTATGTTCCAGCACTGTGCCCGACTGATTAATGGCAATGGTTTTCGGTTTCATCGCTTCGGGAATTTCTCGAAGCAGACTGACCGCGAGCAGGCCATTGTTCAGGTCAGCGCTAGTCACTTCAACGTGCTCCGCAAGATTGAACTTGCGCTCAAACGCACGGTTGGCGATACCAAGATGGAGAAAATTACGATTCTCGTCATCCTTCTTCGCTTTTTCGCCGCGAATGGTCAGCACGTTATTTTCGACGTTGATGTCCAACTCGTCCTGATCAAAACCGGCGACTGCCAGGGTAATGGCGTAGTGGTTCTCGTCCAGCACTTCGATGTTGTAAGGCGGATAGCCATTACTGTGATCCGAGCCGCGCAGGGCGTTATCGATCAATGAGCCAAGACGGTCATAGCCGATACTGCTGCGATAAAGGGGTGTTAAGTCAATTGAGTTCATTGCAAATCCTCCATAAGAAGCAATCTAAAATAAATTCAATAAATGGCGGGATACTCCACGGTGAGACATACCCCGTCACTCACATAAATAATATTGCTGCTCCATTTTTCAAGAGGGATTTTCAAAAATTTTTCGCCAGCGGTTTATGAACCCTTACCTGAGTGTTATCGATAATCGGCAGGGACGAGAGGGCAGGCCGGCTAGCGCGAATCCGAGAGACGATGGGGTGCCGGTTAAGGATTCGTCTGGTCAGCAGACTTGCGGTGTATTGCGCGTTAATCAGTCGTTCGAAAAACGCGAAGGATTTCAGCCAATGGATAGGCCGTTTAGATCAGTTCAGCTGCAGGCGTTTTAGCAGCCGGTAAAAATTGCTCCGGTCCATCCCCAGCCGGCGAGCAGTTTGCGCCTGGTTGCCGTGGTTCTGTTCCAGCTGCTCTGCAATCCAGAGCCTTTGAAACTGATCGATACCTTCCTTCAGCGTCAGGGCCTCGCGATTGGCAACGGCGGCCGCCGCCGGGGCAGCGTTACTCACCGGTAAAGGCGTGGCCGGGGACGCATTGTTTTCATGACTGATATCCAGATGTTCTGGCGTAATGGAAATAATCGAGTGGTCGTCCAGCCGATAATCACCGCGGGCCTTGAGTAGCGCCCGGCTGATGCAGTGGCCCAGCTCACGCACGTTTCCGGGCCAGGAATAAGTCAGCAGAATGGGCTCACATTCCGGGGTGAGTCGTGCCCTGGGTAGTCCCATTCGCCGACTGTTATGCTCCAGAAAATACCCGCACAGCAGCAGAATGTCCCGCCCCCGATCCCGTAATGGCGACACATATATCGGGTAGACACTGAGCCGGTGATACAGGTCTGCGCGGAAGCGCCCGGCCGAGACCTCTTCCTGCAGATTGCGGTTGGTTGCCGCCACTACCCGAACATCCACGGTGAGGTTCTGGTCGCTACCGACGCGCTGAATTTCGCCACTCTGCATGACCCTTAATAATTTGGTCTGGGTAGCCAGCGGAATCTCGCCGATCTCATCCAGGAACAGCGTGCTGCCGTCTGCCAGCTCGAATTTCCCCGATCGTGCGTCTGCGGCCCCGGTAAATGCTCCCTTAACATGGCCAAACAGTTCACTTTCAACCAGGTTTTCCGGCAGGGCCGCACAGTTCACGTAAATCAACGGGCCTTCCCGGCGATGGGACTGGTCGTGGATTGCCCGGGCCACCAGCTCCTTACCAACCCCGGTTTCCCCGCAGACCAGCACGGTCAGATCGGATGCGGCCACCGTTGAAATTTCCTTTTTTAAATCCTTGATGCTCTGGCTCTGGCCTACCATGGATTGCTGGACATTGGCCTGCATCTCCCGCGCGATCTGGTGCTCATGTTGTACCTGGTGTTCGAGTTTCTGAATCAGATCCGCGGCTTTTACGGTTGCTTCCGCCAGGTGGATAAACACGCTCAATTGCGCAGTGTCGAGGGTGTCAAAAGCGCCTGGATCAAGCGCATCCAGGGTGATTACCCCCCAGGGAGTGTCATCAATATAGAGGGCACACCCCATGCAGTCGTGAACATGGAGGTTGTCGCCGGTCAGCGGAATGAGTCCGTCATAGGGGTCGGGCAGCGGCGTGTCGACCGGGAAGCGGGTCGGTTGACGACTGCGGAGAATACCCTCTAGGCGGGGATGTTCAGCGACCTTGAATTGCCGACCCATGGTCTCTTCTGCAAGTCCATCAGTGGCGAGCGGAATCAGGACATCGCCGTCCAGCCGTAACAGGGCGGCGGCATCACAGGGAAAGGTGGTGCGAAAGGTGGTCAGCAACCGTTGGTAACGATTCTCCGGTGACAAATGCCGGGACAGATCGGCAACGATATCGATGAAAGGTTCGGCAATCTGGTCTGTTGTCATATTTACACCATTGATGTCTAAATGACATCTTACCCGCTGATGTCATAAATACAACAACTAGTTTATGGTTATATAAAACAACCAGTTATTAATTGGCCTGCCATTTGCTATGCAGTGGGTAACCGAACCTTTGTACCACCCATTGATGGATCAAACCCAGGAGTCGAAAAAGATGGTCAGCCAACAATCAAAAGACATCATCGCAGCCACCTTACCCGCGGTTCGTGAGAACGCGATGAAAATTACCAGCACCTTCTATCCGCTGATGTTTGAGCGTTACCCCCAGGTCAAAGCCTACTTTAATGAAAATCATCAGCGCGAGGGCACCCAGCGTCAGGCCCTGGCCAACGCGGTGGTGGCCTACGCTGCCAACCTCGATCGGCTGGAAGTGCTGGGTGATGCGGTTTCCCTGATTGTGCATAAACATGCCTCCCTGTCCGTGCTACCGAAACATTACCCCATCGTTGGGGAATGCCTGCTGGAGGCGATTGCCATTGTTTTCGGCGACGCTGCCACGGACGAGGTGCTGGGCGCCTGGGGAGAAGCCTATCAGCAACTGGCCGACATCCTTATTAGCGCTGAGGAGGCCGTTTATCAGGCCAACGAGCAAAAAACAGGTGGCTGGCGCGGTGAGCGGGAATTCGTTCTGGCCCGCCGGGAAAAAGAGAGCGAAGTCATCACCTCGTTCTACTTTGAGCCAGCCGATGGTGGCCCGGTGGCCGATTTCAAGCCCGGCCAGTATATCGGCATCACGCTTAACATCGACGGTCAGGAAGTTCGCCGTAACTACAGCCTCTCCAACTCACCGGGTGAAAGTTACTACCGCTTGAGCATCAAGCGCGAGAACGACGGTCAGGTCTCCGCGTTCCTGCACGACACGCTGAACCTGGGTGACAAAATCAAGCTCACGGCTCCGGCGGGTGATTTTGTGCTGGAACAGTCAGCGCGACCCTTAATGCTACTTACCGGTGGTGTGGGCATTACCCCCGCTATTAGTATGCTCAAACCGGCCCTGCAGAGTGGGCGCCCTGTGCAGTTTTTCCATTGCGCCACCAACGGTGGTCACCATGCGTTTAAGCAGCAGGTGGACGATCTGGCCAGCGAGTATGACAACCTTTCGGTTACCTACTGTTACAGCGCCCCTTCGGCAAGTGATAACAGCCATCTCACCGGTTTCATCGACCAGGCGATGATCGAGCCCCTGGTACAGGACCCAGCAGATTTAGAATTCTATTTTCTGGGTCCAAAGCCGTTTATGGAAAGCTGTCATCGTATTGCTAAAGGGCTGGGCATTCCGGAGGAGCGGGTACGGTTCGAATTTTTCGGGCCACTGCAGTCACTGGAAGCCAGCGGTAGTGTGGGAGAAGAAGTGAGAGCTTGATCATTGAGCATCGTCAACCTGTCAACGGTAGTCACTGGTCAGGCTTCTCAAACTCAACATCAACAGTCTGAGAGGTACAGCAGGACGGCAACTGACTACTCAACCCTGGCCCTGTTTAATATCGAAAGGATATTACCGGGCTGCTTCATCGGCCTCTGAGCTGACAGTCAACAGGGCAAGGGGCCTGGAAAGCCCCGAACCTGCTTTCTTGCTTATCGTTGAAAGAACGCCCTTACCTGGCATCCGCAGTTTTGATGGTCGTGATCGAAGTGGTCGTAGATTTTTCTAGCCATCGAAAGTGCTCCAAGGACCCCATCACCAGCTTCGAGAGGAATAGCCAAACCATGCGCCACGTATATCGTTGAGCCATCTGCCCGAACGGCCTTGGTCGGCAGAGATTGCCCCACGTATTTTGTCAGTCGATCAGTAATCGCATGGTGGGACCTCTGTCAATGTGCCTGACGAAACGGCTCTGGAATGATGATGTTCAGACTTGAACCGAAGACATCCTTATTTAGAGAAGTCAAAAGTCCACTTAGCAGCGACATTCCACACACGAATGCTACCCTTCTGATCTGCAAAAACAACGGCACCCGGGCACTATTCGACGACCGCCTCGTTCACTTCGAAGAGGGTATCCATAATCCTATCAACGATTATTGGTAGCAACTATAAAACAGGCATGTGCGCTCACGCGGAGTTGAGACTATGGATTCGATTTGAGGTAGCGTAGTTAGTAGGGGCCACCGGTAAGGCTAGTGATCTTGCCCCGTATCTCTGACCTTCACTTCCTGTATCCAGCCAGCTGCTTATGTCACATGAAATTTGAGGCTGAAAATTCAACCAAAGCCCTTTTTGCCATCCGCTTTTCTAATTCCAGGTTTGTCAGATGTGTTAGTTTTCTTGGCAGACGAGAGTACGACCCTGTCGGCGGTGAACTAAAACCGCGGCCCCGGCCGCAACCAGCGTAGCAGCTGCAACAGAGACATCGCTGGCTGTGTCAGATAGGTCAACGCGCAGGCCCAGAGAATGTTGCGGGCAGCGGGCCGGTCTGAGGGTGGCAGGTAGCGCGCCTGGGCCAGCAGGGGCAGTGCCCGGCGGAAGCTGGCATCAAACTCCACCGGCAGGGTCACCAAATGCAGCAGGGTGGCGATCACCAGTGAGCCGAGGCCGATGAATAACAGGCCGGCACCCAGGGCTGGTGAGCGGGTGATGAGCAGCAGGATCGGTGATAACGGCAGAACCACCCGGGCGATCTTCTCCAGAGGCCGGGCCAGTTCGATCAGCTGGCCCCGAAGCCGCATGGGTGAATAGTCGCCGCCATGTTGAATTGCATGGCCGACTTCATGGGCCGCGACGGTAATGGCCGCGAGCGAGTGGCCGTGAAAATGGTTCGGGCTCAAGCGCACGCATCTGGCCTGGGGGTCGTAGTGGTCCCCCTGCTTT
>JAKLLR010000173.1 GCA_022014175.1 Gammaproteobacteria bacterium
ATCGGATCATATCGAACGTATCCAGAATCCGCGCCACAAACTGGTCTTTCGGGCGGAAGCTGCTCTGGGTGCTGAGGGATACGTCCCTCTGCAGGTGATCCAGTAACTTGTGCAGGCGCCGGCGATGTAAACCGACCGCCGCCTGAACGGGATCGAAGATAACACCGGACAAGGCCGCAAATGCCGCCAATGCGGCCATCACTGCGACCATAACGCCGGCCGTCGTTGCCAGCGAAGGCTCCGGTGGAAATACGCTGTAGTACCACCCGCCGATGGTTTCACCCAGGATAAAGTCCCTGGCGGCCAGGGTCTTGGCGAGCATGGACGCGAGTACCACCCCGAGCCCGATACCACCCGGGGTAAACTTCTGGAAGGCAAACGCGCCCAACACCGTGCAGGAAATACTGTTGGTGATATCGGCGGAGGCCGTACGGGTGACCCGGTACTGGCTGAGGGCGTCCGCGACCAGCGGTTCAATCAGCCTGCTAAATCGCTGGTGATCGACCGGCTCACAGGTATGGCGGTCATAGACTGCCTCCAGCGCCTCAATCAGATAGCGTTCCAGCAGAGGGCCTTCCTGGCCGTTGTTCAGCAGGTCCACCAGGATCAGGTGCGAGATGTGCTGTTGTACCCGGGTGGTAAAACCGGCGGGTACGCGATTTGCCAAACCGTGCAGCCACAGCAGGCCTGTGCGTTTGGGAACCAGGATTTTCAACAGACAGGCCAGGGCGTACACCGGCGCCCACAGTAGATTGAGGGGCGCCCGCAGCATGTCCCATCCCATTGCCATCCGGTTGGTCGCAATGGCGCCGGGGTAATGGAAATGACGGTCAATAAACGCCGGTACCCGCGCCCGGCAGTCGTCAAAGTAGCGCTCGATGCCGGAGCGGATTGCCTGCTCTATCTCGATTTCGGAGACGTTCTGCTCGGGCGATGTGACAATGGGCATAGTGGCAGGCGACTCTGCAAGCAAGTGAGTGTCTGGCACATTAAACCGCAATTGAGCAAACCGGGCCACCGGTTCGGCGCTGACTGTGAGCTGAGGACCGGCGAGCCATTTTCTTGCGTTAACTAAACCTGAACATGTCCCTCGGTGTGCCCGAAGAATCGGTCACCCGGCCGCACCACTCAAGGACCTGCAAACCTGAACCATCTCGCCGGCGCCTGTTGCTACGATATTGCTTCGTCCAACGATGAAGAGAACCCGCGATATGACTTTCCAGAATCCATCAGAACCAATGACCATTCATCGGTTGCTCACCCGCAAGGATCAACTGCATGAGAGCCGACTCGAGGACTGCCAAATGGAGGCAAAACTGAGTGACGGTGAGGTCATCATCAGACTTGAACGATTTGGCCTGACCACTAACAACATCACTTATGCGGCTTTCGGGGATGCCATGGAGTATTGGAAATTTTTCCCCACCGGCCAGGAGGAGTGGGGACACATGCCTGTGTGGGGTGTTGGCCGCGTCATCGCTTCAGCGGCTGATGGCGTTCAGGTGGGAG
>JAKLLR010000027.1 GCA_022014175.1 Gammaproteobacteria bacterium
AAAACGGTTACAGCGATGTCACTAACGGGGGTGGATTCAACGAGCTGAACGACGCTCAGTAAGTGCCCGGTCGTCATGAATGTCACCACGGTGATGACATCGGATATCGCTGCTCACAAAACAGCTCGATTCGAAGGGTGATCTGGTGTCTGCCCACGGGCATCCTGCCTATATATCCACCTCGCCAGCTTTTGTCGCCGCGACGGTTTCCGTCCCAGCAAAAACTCTGCGGACCGCGCTTTCAACGGAAATCACAATCATCCATGCCAGAATCATGGTTGCCACCGTATGACTTATGAAATGGTCGCCGATTACTGTTTTATACATACCCATAGACCAGCCGGTCACCATCGCAAATGTCAGCGCAATCACTCGATTTCTTTGCCGCTTGAAAAGAAAATAGAGAGAGAGCAGAGCGAACCCTCCGCTGGCATGGCCTGCGGGAAAACATTCGACCTTTTTTCCAGGCGGCAAACCCGCTGCTGATCTTTGGAGCAGAGTGCTATCCGGGTAACTGCCGTTATAGTGAGCGATATGCCTGGGGCAGGGTATATTTGTGATCGACTTCAATTCACTGACAACGGCTGGTATTGTCAGACAGGATAGCAATACGATCACCAGCCCCTGCTTGTATTCACTTAAAATTCCGATTTTTCTTGAAAGCGCTAGCGCCAGGGCGACCAATAAGACAAATATTATTATTGCGTTTTTCGCGCCTCCGTAGAAAATCAGGCTGGTTAATTTATCACTCCTGTCGAGAATCCACTTATTCCGGTCGAAATCAAAAAGGAGGTCCTGGAAAATTATATCGACGCTGAATTTATCGAAAAGTATGAGCACTAAGATAAATGCCAGGATGCAGAGTAATAGTTGCCTTATAAGCCCCATTATCGATCAATGATATCCATCTCTTGCCTGTACACCGAGGTCGTTATCTCCATGAGTCCAAGTATCGTATGGAATATATTGTCATGGGAGAATTTCTGGTCCAGTTTTGTTGATAGATTGTCCAGGTCAGCTTCTTCTCTGTCAAAATTCTTCCCGAACCACATAACCATAGGAACGCGCTTCTGAGAATCCGGTGCAAAGAAGTAGGGGAGTCCATGGAGGTAGTGTCCTTTTTCTCCAAGTGATTCTCCGTGATCGCTAATATAAAAGAGCGCAGCCTCAAACTCATCATCATTGGTTTTCAGCAAGGCTATGGTTTTGGATAAAAAATAGTCAGTGTACAAAATAGCGTTATCGTATGCATTGGCTATTTCTTCATCGCTACAGTCATCGAGATGGTTGGTTTTGCAGGTTGGTCTGAATGTTTCAAACTCTTTTGGGTAGCGCTTGTAATAAGCGGGGCCGTGATTACCCATCTGATGTAACACGATAAATATGTCGCCCTGTGGATGGCTGTCTATATACTCCTGCAGGTCTGACAGCATACCTTCGTCTCGGCATTCAATGTCGCAGACCGGGTTTTTATCTGATTTTCTGTAGCTTTCATGTGGGATCCTTAAGGCAACACCTTTAGAGCTCGAGTTGTTGTCGATCCACTTTACGTTGACACCTGAACGGTTCAATATGTCGAGGACATTCTCCGTTGAATTGGACTCTTCCTTTGAATAATCAGCCCTCCCTTGTATTGAAAACATGCACGGCACTGAAGTGGCGGTTGATGTCCCACAGGCCCAGACATTACTAAAACTAAAAACATCATGAGCCCGCAATTCCGGGTTGGTTTCCCGGGGGTAGCCATTAAGGGAGAAATGATCCGCCCTGGCAGTTTCTCCAACCACAAGGATAACCAGCTCCCGCTCTATGTCCGACTCCGGTATTTTGGCATCCTCAGCTATGGGCTTTATCTCCTGGTTACCAGCGTCGCTTCGATCATTAAAGTAATTTGCCAGTGAGTAAATGTAATAGGATGGGTTTGAGTAATATCGAAGGGGTTTATGTTCCCTGAAGAATGATGTGTAAAAGGCACTGGAACTGGATATTAAAATGAAAGATACAGAAATCGAAAGGGCGATAATCTTAAATTTCGAAATCAGCTCATTTTTTGGGCTTAGTTGAATTATGTTTAGTCTGTATACAAGTGCCGATGGAATGATTCCAAGAATTATAACGTAAAGAATCAGTCTGATATTTATGAGATCTATAGATTCAGCGGTGTCGGTTGCTAAAATATTGTCAATCATAGAACTGTCAATGACGACATTGTAGGTGTCCATAAAATAGCTGGTCATTGATGAAACCAGCAGAAGGAATATCAACACTGGTTTTACGGTGTGTCGGTAGCAGGTGAGGGATAATATAAGGTTAACGACACAAATGCAGACTATCGATATCGACAGAATGTGGAATAAATTTTTTATTCCCAATGGGTATACATCAGTGAGATTATCAAAAAATGCCAGGTTGTAGAACAGAATAAACAGTGTGGAAGTTAAGATAATAAGCTGCGAGATTGTCAGGCGTTTCATGTGTTAATGGTTTCTCAAATTCATTGGGATTGGGGCACTGAAAAGCCGGCGCCTAACAACCAACAGATGGGCTGAGGCTGGGGTGGTCTGTAGACCTGACGGGCCGGGAAAGGTTCCGGGTTGCGCGTTTCACAAGGGCCTGGGCCCCGAGGCCGAATCCCGACCGGAGGATTGACGAGAGCGCTAGCTAGTCGGCTACCACCAGCGCCACCGCTTTTTCGAGCACTTCAGTTGGCGTGTAGAAGTGGGACGAAAAGCGGATGCCGCCGCCCCGTGGGGCGCAGATGACGCCTGCATCCCGCAGTCGTGCGAACAATCGGTCGCTGGGCTCAGTTGGTTTTCTGAAAGTCACAATGCCCGACCGGCGGCTGGGCTCGGTTGAGCTAATCAGCTCGAGGCCCGGGGCGGTATCGATCAGCTCAATCAGTCGGGAGCTGTTCTGCAGCAGCCTGTTCTCGACCTGGGTCATGCCAATCTCCAGCAGCAGAGAGAGGCTGGCATGCAGGGCCTGTACCCCCAGCATGTTGGGACTGCCACACTCGAATCGCCGGGCGCTGGCTGCCGGCTGCCACTCGATAGCGTCGAAGTTGGAGTACTGCTCCGTCATGTGCCACCCATACTGATGAAGCGACAACCGCTCGCGCCACTCGACGCTACAGTAGAACAGGCCCAGCCCCTCAGCGCCGAGCATCCATTTGTGGCCATCCGCCATCACGAAATCCGCGCCAATCGCCTGCAGGTCAAACGGCAACGCACCCAGGCTCTGAATTGCATCGACACAGAAGGCGGCACCGTGATCGCGGCAGGCACTGCCCAGTCGCTGCAGATCCATCCGCAAGCCGGTGCCGTACTGGACCGACGAGCTTGAGAGCAGCCGGGTGTTGCGGTCCATGAGTTGAATCATGGCGTCTTCGGGGGGCTTGTCAGCCGTCTCTGCGATTCGGACTTCGACCCCTAGAGGGATGAGCGACTCCCAGACGATCCGGTTCGAGGGAAACTCCAGGTCACAGAGCACCACATTATCGCCAGGTTGCCAGGCTATGCCGTGGGCCACGAACGAGAGTGCTTCTGAGGTGTTTTTAACCAGCGCGATGTCATCGACCGATGGTGCGTTGACCAGATCACGACACAGTTCACGCAGCTCTGCCTCTCTGCGCAGCCAACCAGGGTAATTCTGGGCGCCCCGATGGGCGTTCTCCGCCGCAAACGCAGTCACTGCCGCCGCTGTACGAGCCGGCCAGGGCGCAACAGCGGCATGATTGAGGTAGAAGACGTCGGGATCGAGGCTGAATTCCCGGGCGATGAGGCTGTCGAGCTGTGTGTTCATGGGCTTAGTGTATGCTCTGAGGAGCCTTATTTCCTCTACGAGGTCTGTCGGTGGTGAACGGTGACAAGCAGTCTCGCAAACCCATTATCAATCGACCAGAAAATGGTGAGTTGGTTTTTAGAAGTTAGCGTTAACTCTATGAAAAATAAAATCAATTGCTGAGCATTAATTCAACAGGCGTCGCCTGGCCCTGGGCAGATGAGCTTGCAAACACCTAGCGCACCGTCAGGGTTTGAGTAAGGCTTTTACCACCGATCTGGCGATTCAGGCGCCAGATGAGCAGATAGCAGGTTATGGAACCCGTCGGGTTATGTGGGGCTTGATCTTGCCAGGACGATTAGTGCGTATAATATATATTATGTTAAATAGATAATATTGTGGGGCCCACACCCCGGATTTCCCTGAGGCCCCTTACCAGCTGTTGCGAAGCTCTCTTAGCTTGATAAATACCTGCATACCGGTGGGATTAGCCGGTAGATCCGGAAACTGCTCCCGCAGGGTCTCAATCACTTCCGGGTTGGCGAGGCGAAAAAAGGTGTTGATCTCTTTCTCCAGATCGATGGTGGTCACCAGTGCATCATGGGGGTCCTGGGCGACTACGCTGGATAGCAGGCTGGCAGCCTTGTGGTTGCCGGGTTCCCGGGAGAGCGTGAACTCCAGGTTGTTGATCAGATAATCGTGGCCGGGATAGAGCCGGGTATTGCCAGGCAGTTTGGCAAGCTGATTGACAAAGGTCTGGTAGAGATCTTCGGGATGGCCGCCGTTATGGCAGTTGCCCGCGCCCGCATTAAACAGGGTGTCACCACTGATCAGGGCGGGCTGGGCGCCGTGGGCGAGCAGACAGACGTGGCTCATGGTGTGCCCGGGGGTGTCGAGCACCTCCAGGTCGCCGGCTTTACCGATGGTGATGCTGTCCCCAGCGATCAGGCCCCGATCGATATTCGGTATTGAGTCCCTTGCCCCGGCATGGGCCAGTAGTTGTGCGCCGGTCGCGGCAATCACCTTGGTATTGCCGCCGATATGGTCCGGGTGTTCGTGGGTATTCAAGACCTGGGTGATGCGCCAGCCTTCGTCTTCGGCCACGGCCAGACAGGTGTCCGCCGCCAGTGGATCCACGGCCAGCGCTTCGCCAGTCTCTTCGCAGGCGATCAGGTAGTTAAAATTTCGGTACGCGTTGTCGGTATAAATCTGGCGAATAATCACTGGGTCAGGCTCCCTGGTTGAGACGGTGTTGGACTGGGGCGAAGCTGCGCCGATGATGCGGGCTTACCCCCTCTGTTTGCAAGCCGTGGAGGTGCATCCGGGTGCCGTAACCGGCATTTCTCTCCCAGCCGTATCCGGGGTGGCTGCGGGCCAGGCGCGCCATCAGGTAGTCCCGTACGACTTTGGCCACGATTGATGCACAGGCGATGGAGTAGCTCTGGTCGTCGCCGCCGACGATGGCGGTGTGGACCCCAATGCTGCCGTCCTTGATCGGAGTGCCATCCACCAGGATATGGTCATGATTGCCTAGCTTGGCCAGCGCACGAGCCATCGCCATATGGGTGGAGCGGAGAATATTGTGCTGGTCGATTTCTGCCACGCTGGCGCCACCCATGCCGATCCGATAACCGGAGTGGCGGATTTGCCGATAGAGCTGCTGCCGTTGTCTGGCAGAGAGTCTCTTTGAGTCCCGTACGCCGGGCAGTGGAACGGTATCGGGTGAAATGGCAACAGCGGCGGCGATGACCGGTCCGGCAAGACATCCGCGCCCCACTTCATCGACCCCGGCGATATTGAAAAATCCCCTGCCCCACCATCGCTGCTCATGCGCCAGCGTCGGCCCGCTGTGCCTGGATTCAGCCACCTGTGCGCCCTTCGGTCGCGATTTTCTGGATGACCTCGGCAGCCAGGGCGTTGCCGCCACCCCGGAGACTCTCGCGTATCTGTTGAAAGCGGTTGGCTAAGGTCGCATCCGGTTGTTCAATCTGCTCTAACGCGGCCTGGCCGACGGTACTGGCGGTGGCCGCGCTCTGCAGTAGTTCCGGCACCAGCTGCTCCCCGGCCAGCAGGTTGGGCAAGGCCACGTGTTTCACCCGTACCAGCCGCCGGTATATCTGCCAGGTGAGCCAGGCCTGCTTGTAGACCACCACCATCGGTTTGCCCGCGATAGCCGCTTCGAGGGTGGCGGTTCCGGAAGCAAGGATCAGGCTGTCTGCGGCGGCCATGGCCTGATGGGACTGGCCATTCAGCAGGGCGAATCGGCTACGATCAAGCTTTGTTCGGATGATAGCATCGCGGAACAGCTCCATTGCACCTGGGTTGACCAGTGGCACCACGAAGCGGACGGCCGGGTTTCGCTGAAGTAGCCAGGCGGCGGACTCCACCAGCAACGGAGTCAGCCGACTGTACTCCGAGTGGCGGCTACCCGGCAGCAGGGCGATTAACGGGCCTTCTGCAACCAGTCCCAATGCCTGGCGCGCTGACCTGGTGTCCCCGCGTCCATCAAGTTCATTGGCCAGCGGGTGGCCGACGCAGGTGACCGGCAGATTGTGGTCGCGGTAGTAGTCCGCCTCGAACGGGAACAGGGTCAACATGTGTGTGACCGCCTGTTGAATACCTTTCAGACGATAGCCGCGCCAGGCCCAGACCGACGGGCTGACGTAATGCACCGTGGGGATGCCTGCCCGACGCAGGATTTTTTCCAGACCCAGATTGAAATCCGGCGCGTCGATGGCGACAAACAGATCCGGTGGGTTGCCAAGAAAACGGGCGGCCAACTCACGACGGACCCGCCGCAGTTTGCGATAACGGGAGAGCACTTCGACGATGCCCATGACCGACAGCAGCTCCATCGGGTAGAGACTCTGGAGCCCCTCTGCCTGCATGCCGCTGCCGCCAATACCCTCTGCGACCAGGTCAGGATCAAGCTGTTTCAGTGCCCGCAGCAGGCCGGCACCAAGCATGTCTCCCGAGCGTTCTCCCGCGACGATGGCGATGCGCATTGAACTAGCGGACGATACCCCGGGTGGAGTCCTGCAGGAAGGTCACCAGGGCGGAGATATCCGCAGAATCCGGATAGTCAGCCTGTAGCTGACGGATTGCATCCTTCAGTGACAATTTCGCGCGAAACAGCGTGCGGTAGGCCCGCTTGACGCGCTGCAATCGCTCCTGATCAAACCCAGCCCGCAGTAGACCTTCCCGGTTGATGCCATGGGCCTCCGCGCTGTTTCCGGCAACCATGATGTAGGGTGGTACATCCTGCACAATCCCGCTGCCGATCGCTGACATGACATAGGAGCCAATCGCACAAAACTGGTGAACCAGGGTGAATCCGCCGAGAACTGTATTGTTATGCAGCGTGACATGCCCTGCCAGCGAGGCGCCGTTAGCCAGGGTATTTCGATTGCCAATTCGGCAGTCGTGGGCCACATGGACATAGGCCATGATCCAGTTGCCATCACCGATTCGGGTAACGCCGCCACCATCTGCTGTGCCCCGGTTGAGGGTGCAGTATTCTCGGATGGTGTTGTCGTTGCCAATCTCTAACCAGGTCTCTTCGCCACCGAACTTCTTGTCCTGAGGGTCTTCACCGATAGAGGCAAATGCATAGATTCGGTTGTTCTGTCCGAGTCGAGTGGGGCCTTTGATGACCACGTGTGCCCCGATTTCGCAGCCGGCCCCGACCTCGACTCCGGAACCGATTATGCTGTAGGGGCCGATAGAGACCCCGGCGCCAAGCTCGGCACTTTCAGCGACCAGGGCGGTCGGGTGTATCTCTATAGCCGACACTTTTAGACGTCAACAATCGTGCACATCAATTCGGCGGATGCCGCAATCTCATCATCAACTTTGGCCACGGCTTTGAAAACCGACATCTTCTTCAGCGTCCGAATCTCCTCAACTTCAAGAATAAGTCGGTCGCCTGGAATAACCGGGCGGCGAAAGCGAGCTTTATCGATACCGACAAAAAAATAGGCTCGGTCTTCACCAATGGGCTGGTTCAGGGTTTTGAAGGTGAGCAGACCGCAGGCCTGGGCCAGCGCCTCCAGGACCAGCACCCCCGGCATCACCGGATAGTGGGGAAAATGACCCTGGAAAAAAGGCTCGTTCATCGAAACATTTTTCACTCCCGTCAAACATCTGCCGGGGGTGTAATCGAGCACCCGATCCACCAGCAGAAAGGGGTAACGGTGGGGCAGCAGTTCCATTATTTCTCTTATATCAACTTCATTCATGGTCTGCTTTTCCGTTCCCTGATTGTTTTTCCAGTGTGCGTACACGCTGCGCCAACTGGTCAAGTTTACGCAACTGCGCCATGTTGCGCCGCCAGGTGGTGCTGTCTGTCAGTGGGATACCGGCATAACTGCCCGGCTGATTGATCGAGCGGCTGACCATGGAGAGGCCGGCAACAAAAGTGTCCGAGGCAATCTCCAGATGGCCGCCGATGCCTGTGCCGCCGGCGATAGTACACCGATCGCCAATATGGGTACTACCGGAGATGCCGGTACAGGCGGCAATCGCCGTGTGGACCCCGATCTGGACTCCATGTCCGATCTGGATCTGGTTGTCGAGCTTAACCCCCTCTGCGATGATCGTGTCCTCCAGGGCGCCGCGGTCTACCGTGGTGTTGGCCCCGATCTCGACGTCGTCGCCGATCTGTACGCTGCCAAGCTGGGGGATTTTCAGCCACCCCTCGCCATCTTTGGCCAGACCAAAGCCATCGGCGCCGATCACAGCCCCTGAATGCAGGATGCAGCGCTGCCCTACCCGGCTCTGATCATAGAGCACAACCTTTGCGTGCAGCCGTGTTTCTGCTCCGACAGCACAGTGGCTGCCGATAATCGATCCCGCGCCGATGATGGCACCCCGACCGATCTCGCTATGCTCGCCAATGACAACCTGAGGTCCGATCTCCGCATCCGGGTGGATCTGGGCCGACGCCGCAATCACAGCGGTTGCATCAATACCTGCCCGGGCGACAGGTTCGGGGTTCAGCAGTCGGGAGATGCGGGCGAACGCCAGATAGGGCTCATCGCTAATCAGGCGGGCACCGGCATAGTTGCTCTTGTCGGCATCCGAGGGAGAGAGTACAACCGCACCAGCCCGGGTTGTCTCCAGCAGCTTGCGGTACCTGGGGTTGGCGCAGAAACTGATCTGCCGGGCACCGGCAGCCTGCAGGGTAGCAACCCCATCGACCGGGAGTCTCCCCTCGCCCCGCAGTTCGCCCCCGACTGCCTGCGCCAGCTCTTCCAGCAGATACGCCATTCGGTTATCAGCGACTGCTGAGGGTTTTCAGCACAGCCTCGGTGACGTCGATAGCCTCGCTGGCATAGATCGCACCGTCATAGACGATGAGGTCGTATTGTTCAGCTTTAGCAAAGGTACTGACGGCCTCCACAATCTCCTTGCGGATACCGTCCATCAACTGGCGCTGGCGGGTTTTGAAATCATCCTGGGTCGCTTCGAGTTCATTCTTGAACTCACGCATCCGGCTTTTCAGATCAAGCTCCTTGCGGTTGCGCTGCTCTTCAGAGAGCAGCATGGCGTCTTTGGAAAAGGCTTCCTGCAGCGCTTTGATCTTCTCCTCTCCAGCCCGGAGTTCCGCCTCCTTTGGCGCAAACTCCTTCTCCAGAGCCGCCTTGGCCTGCTTGGCCTGGGGTGAGGAGTCAAGCAGCACAGCGACATTAACGTAACCCAGCTTGACCTCAGCAAGCAGGCTGACGGGCACGCAGATCAACGCGAGTGCGAAAATGATAGATACTAATCTCTGATTCAACTGATTGATCTCCTGGTTCAACTAAAAACTGGCGCCCAGATTAAACTGGAAGCGCTCTTCGTCATCATCGTCCTGAACATTGAACGGCTGGGCAAAGCTGAATGTCAGCGCCCCAACCGGTGACAGCCAGGTTACCCCCACACCAGCAGAATAACGCAGTTCATCCAAGGCGATGTCTTCGTCTGAACTGTACACATTACCGATATCGAAAAAACCGCTGAGCCGGAGCGAATTGGTTTTTTCCATGAACGGCGGCGGGAACAGCAGTTCCGCTTTACCAGTCAGCTGAACATTGCCCCCTAACGGATCACCATCGCTTGCCTCGGGTCCCAGGCTGTTGGCTTCAAAACCACGGACACTGCGCTGCCCGCCGGCGAAGAAATTTTCAAAAATGGGTAGTTCAGTCGTGCTGCCGTAACCGTCACCATAGCCCAGGTTACCCTGTAGCAGCAGGGTCAGGTTCTCTTTAACCGGTTTGTACCACTGATGGTCATAGCGCAGTTTATAAAACTGCAGATCGCCACCAGGTACGCCGATCTCGCCGCTGACAGATTGACGCACACCTCGGTCTGGAAAAATCGACTTGTTCCGGGTGTCATGGGACCAGGAGAGGCTGGTACGAAGGATGGAGTAGCTGTCGCTGTTTTCGTTCACAAAATCAACGATCTCCTGGGCAGTAAACTGATTGGTATCGATGGTGGTCTGCTCGATACCCGCCGACAGGCCGATACTGTCATATTCATTGATGGGAAGACCGAAACCGACGTTGCCACCCAGGGTCGAGATGTCGTACTCCGTGATATTGGCATCATCCGATTCGGTCGTTCTCCAGAACAGACTGAAAGAGCGACTGACCCCGTCCAGGGTGTAGTAGGGATCGGTAAATGAGAAGCTGTAGATGGTGTTGACGCTGCTGTTACTGAAGTTCACCGCGACCCGGTTGCCGGAGCCAAGGAAGTTTTCCTGGGTGACCGAGGTGTTGAGCAGTAGACCGCTGGACTGGCCGAAACCGATACCTGCGGAAATGCTTCCGGATGCGCGTTCGACCACACTGTACTCGACGTCAACCTGGTCTGTTGTGCCGGGCACCGCCGGCGTTTCGAGATTGACCTCTTCGAAGAACCCGAGTCGTTGCAAGCGCACCCGGGAGCGTTCCACTGCGGCAGCGGAGAACCAGCCACTCTCCATTTGCCGCATCTCCCGACGCAGCACCTGATCCTGGGTTTTGGTGTTACCGCCCATATTGATCCGGCGGACATAGACCCGCTTTCCCGGGTCTATAAAGAAAGTGAAGGAGACCTGGTGATTGTCCTGATCCACATCCGGAATCGCATTAACATTGGCGAAGGCATAACCCTCATCGCTCAGTTTTTCTGTAAGCCGTTCCTGGGTCTTGGAGACTTTGGTGCGGGAAAAAATATCGCCGGGCCGGATGCCAACCAGGGGTATCAATTCTTCCGGTTCAACAATCAGCTTGCCGCTCAGCGCGATCTCCTTGACCTGATACTGGGCGCCTTCGCTCATGGTTATGGTAATAAATACGGAGTCCCGATCAGGGGTGATGGCCACCTGGCTGGAGACCACTTCGAAATCCAGATAACCCCGATCAAAATAGAAAGATTTCAGGGTCTCGATATCTGCCGCAAGAGTCTGCCGTGAGTATTTGTCACCATCACCGATAATGGTGCTCAGGCTGGGGGTCGAAGATTCAAATTCAGACAGCAGGCGATCATCATCGTAGAGGGTGTTGCCGATGAGATTGATATCCCTGATTTTAGCGACTTTGCCCTCTGAAATTTCGATGGCGACCGCCACCCGGTTGCGGGGTAACGGGGTGACCTGGGTATCGATTTCGACACTGTAGCGGCCCTGGGCAAAATATTGCCGCTGCAGTTCAAGTTCGAGCGCCTCCAGAATCGCTGGCACGAAGACCCGACCTTCCGAGAGGCCGGCATCCTTCAGTCCTTCAAGCAGTACATCCTCTGGCACGGCCTTATTGCCGATCAGTTCAATGCTGGCCACAGATGGCCGTTCGACCACCGCAATGACCAAGACGTCTTCGCTCCTGCCCAGCTCGATATTCTCAAAGAAACCGGTGCGATAGAGGGCCCGAATAATCTGGGTTGCCCCCTGTGCGTCGACGCTCTCTCCCACCCGCACCGGCAGCGCATTGAATACGGTTCCGGGACTGATTCGCTGGAGCCCGTTGATTTCGATATCCTGAACCATGAAGGGTTCCGGGGTTGCTGCCGAGAGCTGTTGCGACAGCATCAAAACAAGGGGCAGCACCAGAAGCGCGCGAAGGAAGGTTGGCATCTGGGTCTCGGGTTCGTATCAGCTAAAAAGGCGGACCAGGTCGTTATAGAGCGCGATTGCCGTGAGTCCCAGCAGCACAACCACCCCGCCCTGTTGCCCCGCCATGCGGACACCTTCGGAGAGTGGTTTGCGCCGGATCGCTTCGGCGCAATAATACACCAAATGCCCCCCGTCCAGCACCGGCACCGGCAGCAGATTCAGAATGCCGAGGGAAATACTCACCAGCGCCAGAAATTCAAGGAAGGGTGCTGATCCCATGCGGGCGGTCTCGCCCGCGTATTTGGCGATGGTCACGGGTCCGGAGAGGTTGCTGAGGGCGGCATTACCGGTCACCATTCTGCCGAGAAACCAGAGGGTAAAACTGGTCTGGCTGTAGGTCTGATCAACCGCCTTCAACCAACCTGTATGCAGCGGGTAGCGCTGCTGAAACAGTGTGCCTTCCGGCCAGCCTGGCTGCTCCGCGGCCCGCACCCCGACCCGCCCCAGCCTGCCCTGCCCCGCCGATTCGTAGCTTTCGGGTGTGACGGTAAGCCTTTGCCTCTGCCCGGCCCGATTGATCTCGACCTCCAGCTCAATTCCGGGACTGGCCCTGACCACATCAACCCAGTCCTGCCAGTTACGGATCACAGTTCCGGATACAACCAGAACCTCATCCCCCGGATGTAATCCGGCCAGATCAGCGGGGCCACCGGCGGTGAGGGCCCCCAGTCGGGCCGCAATCTCGGGGCGAAAGGGCGTGATTCCCAGGGCGGTTAACAGGGCCGGGGCATCCGGATCCAGCGGTGCGGCCAGCAGCAGAATCTGCCGCCGGGTGCGACCCTCAAGCTCCGTTTCAAGGGTTGCTTCGCCGGTGGCATTCAACTGCCGAAGCAGGGCCAAACGGGCGTCACCCCAGCTCTGCACCGGACGATCGCCAACCGCAAGGATTCGACTCCCCGGCTGAACGCCGGCCTCAGCAGCAACTGATTGAGGCTCAATCTTGCCGATAATCGGGGCCAGCGCCGGGGTGCCAATGGTATACATCGCCCAATAGGCAAGAATGGCGAACAGAAAATTCGCCCCGGGACCGGCGACCGTGACCGCTATTCGTTTGGTCACCGATTTTTGATCAAAGGCCTCGTGCCGCTCCTCAACCGGGACCGCATCTTCGGTGGAGTCGAGCATCCTTACATAGCCGCCAAGGGGGATCATCCCGACGGTGTACTCAGTGCCCCCGTTTTTACCCTGCCAGCGCAGCAGCGGTCGCCCGAATCCCACCGAAAATCGCAGTACTCGTACACCACACCAGCGGGCAACCTGATAGTGGCCGTACTCATGCACAGTCACCAGAATGCCGATGGCGATCAGGAAGGCAAGGGGGTAAGCGAGCGCGGATTCAAACAAATTTTGTACTCATATTCCTAATTGGTTCAGGCAGGATTGGGCTGTGCCTCTCGCAGCCTGGTCGAGCAGCAGAACGCTGTCAATTGAGTTCGGTTTGGCCGCTTCGGTTTTCGCCAATACCTGCGCTATGACCTGCGGAATGGCCGTGAATTGTATCTGGCGGGCTAAAAAAGCTGCCACAGCCACTTCATTGGCGGCGTTGAGGGCAATACAGTGGCCCTCGCCCTGCTCCAACGCGGCCCGCGCCAGAGCAAGACAGGGAAAGCGGGTTTCGTCCGGAGGCAGAAAGGTCAGCGGCTCCTGATTGAGCAAATTAAGGGGGTCCGCGCCTGAAGTGATGCGCTGGGGAAAACCGAGGGCGTAGGCAATGGGCACCCGCATGTCTGGGGTCGCCATCTGGGCGAGAACCGAACCATCCAGATAAGTCACCATGGAGTGGACAATACTCTGGGGGTGAATTACCACCTCGATCTGCTCCGGACTGAGATCGAACAGGTAAGAAGTTTCAATATACTCCAGCCCCTTGTTCATCAGGGTGGCGGAGTCCACAGAAATTTTCCGCCCCATTCGCCAGCGGGGATGGTTGCAGGCCTGGTCTGGGGTCACGCTGGCCAGGGTATCCTCCGAGTGGTGCAGAAATGGCCCCCCGGATCCGGTTAGCAGTATCCGCTGAACACCCTCCAGATTGATTCCTCCGGCGGAGTGCGGCATGCACTGGTGCATCGCGTTCTGTTCGCTATCGATGGGAATGATATGAGCGCCGCTGGTTTTTGCCGCCGCCAGCAGCAGCCTGCCCGCCATCACCAACGCCTCTTTGTTGGCCAGCAGGACCGTCTTTCCGGCTGCCACAGCAGCATAGGTAGATTCCAGACCCGCACCCCCGACGATACCAGCCACTACAATATCTGTATCGGCCGCAGTCGCCACCTCTACCAGCGCCTCCGTTCCAGCCAGCACCCGGGTTGTGCTATGGGTGCCTAATAGTGTTTGCAGCCGGTTGGCGGCGGCGGCGTCGGCCAACACAGCAGTGGCGGGCTGGTGTTCCCTGCAGAGCAGAGCCATACGGTCGGCACTGGTTGAACCGGTCAGTGTCTCTATCCTGAACTGGTCCGGATGGCGGGAAAGCACTGCAAGGCTGTTTTCGCCGATCGAGCCGGTGGCCCCAAGAATGGCAACGGACCTCATTTGAGGAGGCTCGTCTGCTGGCACATAACAGACAGTGCATAGACCGGGGTGGCGGCCAGCAGGCTGTCAATCCGATCAAGAATGCCGCCATGCCCGGGCAGCAGGCGACCGCTGTCTTTGACCCCCGCCGATCGCTTGTAGAGGCTTTCAGTCAAATCACCGATGACCGAAAACAGGGCGACAACAACCCCGATCAGAAGCGCCGGCAGATACCCTTGAGAGACCCCGAGCAGTTCGCTGGCCAAGGGTGCGGTCAGGGTACCGGCTGTAATCCCACCGTAAAGCCCGACCCAGGTTTTGCCCGGGCTCAGCGCCGGCACCAGCTTGCGACGGCCCCATCGGCGGCCAGTTAGGTAGGCGCCGGTATCGGTGGCGATAACAGTGAGCAGTAGCACCAGGATCTGTTCAGGCCCCCGATTCTGGCTCAACAGTGAAGCCAATCCACTCGAGGCCGCCACCAGCATCAGCAGTCCCACCAGCAGATTGCCCGGAAGCACTAAAAATGGCGTCAAGTACCTCTTCGGATAGGTCAGGACACTGAAAGCATGCAACAGCCAGAGCCCCAGGCTCGCCAACAGCAGTGGGTGGATGTAGGTGATGCGGTAACGGTAAAGCACCACACAGGCGATCAGCACAAGCGCGGCGAAGATCTGGCAGCGAGCTTCGCCGAGACCCGCCAGCCTGCCCCACTCGTACCCCCCCAGAGCCGTGACCAACGCGATTACCGCCAGTTGCAGGGTGACCGGCAGGCCGTAGAGCAGCGCCAGAACCAGCCCGGCCAGCACGGTACCGGTCACTACCCGGGTTCTAAACACCTTTTTTCGCCGCTGTTTGCGCAGCTTGAATCTGCTCGCTGGTTTGACCAAAGCGGCGCATCCGCGAGCGGTACCAGATTAAGGAATCGGACAACTCATCAGCGCTGAAGTCCGGCCATAGAGTGTCGGTGAAGTAGAGTTCAGCATAAGCCAGCTGCCACAGTAAAAAATTGCTGATCCGGGATTCGCCGCCGGTACGAATCAGCAGGTCGGGCGCCCGCAGGTCGTGCAGCATCAGCTCCCTGGCCAGCAGGGCTTCATCGATCTCGGACGGATTGAGCAGGTCGTTTTTGGTGGCCTCGGCAAGCTTGCGGCAGGCCTGAACAATATCCCAGCGTCCGCCGTAATTGGCGGCGATAGTGAGATGGAATGTGGTATTACCCGAGGTCAGAGACTCTGTTTCCCGGATCTGTTCCAGCACTGAACTCGGCAGCTGCTCGCGCTCGCCGATAACCCGAAGGCGTGTGCCGTTGCGGTTGAGTCCATGCTGCTCCAGGGCCAGGGTCGAGGCAAACAGCGCCATCAGCGCATTGACCTCCGGTGCCGGTCGACGCCAGTTTTCGCTGCTGAAGGCGAACAGGGTCAATGCGGTCACCCCCTGTTCGTGACACGCCTGAATAACGCGCCGGACGGTTTCAACCCCGGCGCGGTGGCCCTCTTCTCTCGGCTGCTGCCGAAGCTGGGCCCAGCGACCATTGCCGTCCATGATCATAGCGACATGGATTGGGGTCTGCTTCCCCCGTTCCGCCTTATCCCTGGCGCTTGGGTCTGACGTCTCCTGTCGGCTCATAGCCGGCTGTCAAACTTCCATCAGGTCGCGTTCTTTGGCCTCAAGCATGGTGTCAATTTGAGCCACAAAGCGGTCGGTCAGTTTCTGCACCCGATCTGCTGCCCTGCCCTCATCATCGCTGGAGATCTCTTTCTCTTTGAGCAGAGATTTGATGTCGCTGTTCACGTCTCGCCGGATATTGCGCACCGCAACCCGGGATTTCTCAACCTCGGCACGAACCACCCGAACCATCTCCTGCCGCCGCTCCTCAGTCAGTGCTGGCAGCGGGACCCGGATGCTGACGCCGCTCACCGCAGGGTTGAGCCCCAGTCCTGAACTGCGAATCGCCTTATCAACCGCTGCGACGTTCTGTTTTTCCCAGGGGGTGACTAGCAGGGTGCGGGAGTCGGCCACTGAGATAGTGGCCACCTGTTGAACCGGCACGTCGGAACCATAGTGGCTGACCATCACCTGGTCGAGCAGGCCGGCATGGGCCCTGCCGGCCCGGAGTTTTTTGAGTTCATCCTCCAGTGCGGCGGTGGTTTTAGCCATCCGCTTTTCCGCATCTGTTATGAGTTCTTCGATCACGATATTCTCTCCTCAGCTGTCACCAGCGTGCCGATCGGATCACCTTTAGCTGCGGCCAGCAGTGCACCCGGGGGGTGCATATTGAACACCCTCACCGGCAGGGCGTGCTCCCGGCACATCACGATAGCGGTTGCATCCATCACTTTAAGGTTCTTGATCAGCACATCGGTATAGGTCAGATGATCATAGCGGGTCGCCTCCGCGTCAATCATCGGATCACTACTGTAGACCCCATCGACTTTGGTTGCCTTCAGCAACGCCCGTGCGCCAATGTCGATAGCCCTGACAGTGGCAGCCGTATCCGTGGTGAAATAGGGATTGCCGATACCCCCTGCGAAGATCAGGATGCGTCCCTTCTCCAGATGACGGATCGCCCGGGGCCGGACAAACGGCTCGGCGATGCCATCAATGCCGAGGGCCGACATGGCCCGGCACTCACCCCCCGCTTTCTCAATCTCATCCCGCAATGCCAGGGCGTTCATAACCGTCGCCAGCATACCCATATGGTCCGCAGTGGCTCTAACCATGCCTGAAGCCGCGGTAGAGACCCCGCGAAAAATGTTACCCCCACCAATCACCACGGCCAGCTCTATGCCGGCCGTGGAGACTTCGATTAACCGCCTGGCGATCTCTACCCCGGCCTCCTGCTGGATGCCGAAGGACTGCTCTCCCATCAGGGACTCCCCGCTGAGCTTGAGCAGAACCCTGCGGGCCGGCTGAGCGCCAGAGGGCATCAGGCGTCGCCCTTAGCCTGCTTCATCACTTCGCCGACAAAGTCATCGACCGCTTTTTCGATACCTTCACCCACTTCAAGGCGGACAAACCCCCGCACGGTTGCACCTGCCTGACTGAGCAGCTTACCAACAGTAACATCAGGATCCTTTACGAACGGCTGACCGACCAGGGTGGTCTCAGCCAGATATTTTTTCAGCCGACCTTCAACCATCTTCTCAATAATCGCTTCTGGCTTGCCGCTATCTGCAGCCTGAGCGGTAAATATTTCCCGCTCTTTCTCCAGCAGAGACTGGGGCACTGCATCGGCGTCCGGATAGAGCGGTCGGGCGGCAGCGATATGCATGGCGATATCCCGGGCCAGTTCGATATCGCCGCCCTGCAGGTCAACCAACACCCCGATTCGGGCACCGTGCAGGTAGCAACCGACGGAACCACCATCCGATGAATACCAGGCCAGTCGACGAACATTGATGTTTTCACCAATTTTCGCGACCAGGTCGTTACACGTCTCTTCGACGGTTTTTTGACCATTCAGGTTGATTGCGAGCAGCGTGGCGAGATCTGCCGGCCGGTTATCAGCGACGCACTGAGCGACCTGCCTTGCAAATCCGGTAAAATCATCAGCCTTGGTGACAAAATCGGTCTCGCAGTTGACCTCAGCCAGGGCGGTGGTTTCGCCATCAGAGCTAACCGCTTTAACGATCAGCCCTTCTGCGGCAATACGCCCCGCTTTCTTGGCTGCTTTGGCCTGGCCGGACTTGCGCAGATTCTCGATTGCGGTATCGATGTCACCATCGGTGTCCACCAGGGCCTTTTTGCACTCCATCATGCCGAGACCGGTGCGTTCTCTAAGCTCTTTAACCAGGGTGGCGGTTATTGCCATGTCTTGAATTTCCTTCTCGGGGGTTGGGTTTATCTTTGCTCAAAAAAAGGGGCACGGAGCCCCTTGTTCATCAATCGTTCAGGCGCAGGACGCCGACTGCACCGAGCTTCGGGGTCACTCCTCAGCCGCGGTTTCTGCTTCGACTTCAACGAACTCATCCTGCAGCCCCTCGGGCAGCCCTTTGGCATTCAGGATGGTCTGTGCAGCAGCAGCAGCATAGAGCGAAATCGCCCGAATAGAGTCGTCATTGCCCGGAATGATGTAATCGATATCGTCTGGCAGATTGTTGGTATCAACCACCCCGATGATCGGGATACCCAGCATTTTGGCCTCTTTTACCGCAATGCGTTCGTACCCGGTGTCAATGATGAACAGGGCGTCGGGCAGCCTGGACATCTCCTTGATGCCACCCAGGGTCCGGCTCAGCTTTTCTCTCTCCCGCTGCAGCTTGAGCAGCTCCTTTTTGCTGAAGCGCTGGTCGCTGCTCTCTTCGATGGCTTCCAGCTCCTTCAACCGATCAACTGAACCGCTGATGGTTTTGAAATTGGTCAGCATGCCACCGAGCCAGCGGAAGTTGACATAGGGCATACCGCAGCTGGTGGCCGCTTCAGTGATGGTTTCCCGCGCTTGCTGCTTGGTGCCGACGAACAGCACAGTGCCTTTGCGAGCAGCGATCTGGCCGATAAAATTCATCGCCTCGCCCATGAGCGGCAGGCTCTTTTCGAGGTTGATGATGTGGATGTCCTGGCGCACACCAAAAATATAGGGGGACATCCGCGGGGACCAGTAGCGTGTCCGATGACCGAAATGTACACCTGCGTCCAGCATGTCACGCATGGAAACCGCTGTCATAAATCTCTACTCCAAAACAAACAAGGGGCGAATGAACTCTTTCGCCGGGATTTTGCCTGACGATCAAGTTGAGTCGTCGGGCTGCTGAAATCGGGTGCAGGTTATAGCATTTTCGGTAACCAATCTCAATTAATTCTGCCTGCATCCGGATGGCGGTTTCAGGTGTCGGCTGAAACAGTGACTAAACTGCGGCTGTGCGGGTGAGTTAGGTTATATTTTCTCGCTGACACACCTTATCCCTGTAGCCTCAGAGCTGACTGTTTGCCGCTTTACCGAATTGGGTTTCCATGACAATTACCATCAAGAACGCCGAAGAGATCGAAAAGATGCGGGCAGCAGGACGTGCCGCCGCGAGTCTGCTGGAGATGATCGGGTCACATATCAAGCCTGGGGTCACCACCAACGCGCTTGACGAGATTTGTGCGCAGTACACTCTGGAGACTCTCGGCGCCACCTCGGCACCACTGAATTATCATGGCTTTCCCAAATCAATCTGCACCTCGGTTAATCATGTGGTCTGTCATGGCATTCCAGACGATAAACCCCTCAAATCCGGCGACGTGATCAATATCGATGTCACCCCGCTAAAAGCCGGCTACCACGGCGACAGCAGCTGTATGTTTATCGTCGGCGAGGGCTCGATTCAGGCCAGACGACTCTCCCGGGTCGCTTACGAGTCGATGGTTCGGGGCATCCGGATGGTCCGCGCCGGGGCCCGGCTTGGGGATGTCGGTCATGCTATCCAGACCTATGCCGAGCAACATGACTACGCCATCGTCCGGGAGTATTGCGGCCACGGCATTGGTGTCGGCTTCCACGAAGACCCGCAGGTTCTGCACTACGGTTCACCCGGAACCGGCACGCTGTTGCAGAGCGGCATGACCATCACCATCGAACCGATGCTGAATGTCGGTAGCCGCCACGTTAAGGTGCTGGGGGATGGCTGGACCGTTGTGACCAAGGATCGCAGTCTCTCAGCCCAGTGGGAGCATACGGTGCTGGTGACTGATGAGGGCTTCGAAGTACTCACGCTGCGGAATGGAGAATCGATCTGACGCCCCGGCCCCCTGCGGGCGATTATGACTTGAATAAGCTCATTGATCGATCCGAGTTCAGGCGGGCGCTGGCAGGCAGGCAGCCCGGATTAGCAATCAGGGGCCTTTTGAGCCGGGCTCATGAGACGATGCGGGCAGCCTTTGAGACGGGCACGGACAGCTCCGAAATTGTCTACAGCCGCGCGCGGCTGATTGACCTGTTGCTGGCGGAGCACTGGGCAGTTCAGATCGGAGATCTGGACCACCCTGAGCAGATCGCGCTGGTGGCCACCGGCGGTTATGGCCGGGCAGAACTGCATCCCTGCTCCGATATTGATTTGTTGATTCTGCTCAATAACCGTTGCCGGGTTGAGAAATACCGGTCGTTTGTCAGTAAATTCGTCACACTGCTGTGGGATGCAGGTCTCAACGTCGGACACTCCGTGCGCACCATCGCCCAGTGTGACCGGGAGGCGCGCAACGACATCACCATTGCCACCAACCTGCTGGAGTCACGCCTGATCGCCGGGCCGGAACCACTGTTCAGTGAAATGCAGAGGCGAGTCGGACCGAATAAAGCCTGGTCCACCGAACGTTTTTTCCGGGCGAAGCTGGCTGAACAGCAGGATCGCCACCGTAAATACGGCGAGACCGGATACCGTCTTGAACCGAATCTAAAAGAGAGCCCTGGTGGTCTGAGGGATGCCCAGATGATCGGCTGGGTGGCGAAAAGCCACTTCGGTGTGGCCGATCCCGCCAAACTGCTAAACAGGGGGTTTCTTAACCGGCAGGAGTATGACGAACTGATCAACGCCAGAGCGTTTCTCTGGCGGATCCGGGTCGCACTCCATTTTCTGGCCGGACGGAGTGAGGATCAGCTGTTGTTCGACCATCAACGCCAACTGGCCCCAATGCTCGGTTTTGGCAACCGCAAAGGACGCCGAGGGGTCGAAGGGTTCATGCGGCAGTACTACCGCTCGGTGACCACCCTGCGTCGCCTCAACGAAATGTTACTGCAGTATTTTCAGGAGGCGATTCTCGGGCGCAGCGGTAAGATCCGGCCGATTAACGAGCGATTCCAGTCCCGTGGCGGATACCTGGAAGCCCGGGACAGCCGGCTGTTTGAGCAGCAGCCTTCGGCCATGCTGGAGCTGTTTCTGATTATGGAGCAGCAGCGCCCTAAACTCGAGGGGGTGCGGGCTGGCACCATCCGCCAACTGCGCAACAGCCTCTCTCTGATCAATGCGGAGTTTCGGGCTGATCCCGTCACCTCCGAGCTGTTTATGGCGATTTTCCATCAGCCTAAAGGGGTCTCCCACGAGCTGCAGCGGATGAACCGGTACGGCGTGATGGCGGCCTACATCCCTGAGTTCGACAGAGTCACCGGGCTGATGCAGCACGATCTGTTTCATATCTATACGGTGGATGAACACACCCTGATACTGATCCGCAATCTCCGCCGGTTTGCGGTACCCGAGTGGCAACATGATCTGCCCACGGCATCCGGCATATTCGCTAATCTGCCGAAGCCTCAACTGCTCTATCTTGCCGGCCTGTTTCACGATATAGGCAAGGGCCGCGGGGGTGACCACTCCGCCATTGGCGCGCGGATCGCGACGCGCTTTTGCCGCCGCCACGGACTCTCCTTCGCCGATGCCCACCTGGTCTCCTGGCTGGTCGGTAATCACCTCAAGATGTCGATGGTATCCCAGCGGCAGGACATCAGCGATCCTGATGTCCTGGCCGCTTTTGCTGATCTGGTGGGTGACAGCACACGCCTCGATTACCTGCTGCTGCTGACGATTGCTGATATGCGGGCAACCAATCCGAACGTCTGGAATGACTGGAAAGCGTCGCTGCTGTTCAAATTATACGACGGCACCCGGCGTGTCCTGGCCCGGGGCATCGGCAGCGCGCCGGACCGGCAGCAGAGAATCAGAGATCTCAAGGCTCAAGCGTTGGAGCTGATTGATTCGGCGGACAATGAGCGAGCAAGAACCCAGGCATTCTGGCGGCACCTGGAGGACTCCTACTGGTTACGGCACTCCCCCCGGGAGATGGCCTGGCATGGCCGGGTGTTGGCGAAACGCTGGGGCCGAACTACTCTGGCGAGCAGTAACAAAGAGGGCGCGGGCAGTACCGCACTACTGGTCTATGCACCAGAC
>JAKLLR010000127.1 GCA_022014175.1 Gammaproteobacteria bacterium
TGGTGTGTTGCGTGCGTTTTACAACATGTGTTCGCATCGGGGGAATCAGGTCGCGGTGGATGAAAAGGGTTGTACCAAGGGGTTCAAGTGTCTGTTTCATGGTTGGACCTATGACACCGAGGGTCAGTTGAGTAGTGTTCCGGCGTTGGAGAAGTTTTCAACTGTAGATAAAGCCGAGAATGGCCTCAAGCCGATTCACATGGATGTTTGGGGTGGTTTTGTGCATCTTTGCCTGGCGGACGAACCGCCCTGTAGTCTGGCAGAGTTCATGCAGCCGATGACGGAGCGTCTGGGTCAGCATTTTGGTGATCAACCCTGGTATTTAGATACCCACCTTTTTTGTGACGTGGATTGTAACTGGAAGCTGCCCTACGATGCGGTGAGCGAGTTCTATCACTTCAACGCATTACACCCGAAATCAATTGGTGGTGGCATGTCGTTGAAGGATGCAATTCCCACGATTTATCCCAATAAAGCCGGAGTAGTGGGGCACTTTGACGCCTATTACTCACCGACAGAAGTTTTTCTGGACCCCACACCCATACAGCACATGACAGCGGAGTTGGGGGCATCTGGGGTGCATACAAAGTCTGACAATATAGAAGTTAAGACACGCTATCCGGATGCTATCAATCTGGAAGACAAGCCGGATTGGGCTGTGGATATGTACGTGACCCTGCCCCATGTGGCTTACCTGATTCAGGAACAGTCAGTAGCAGTTCAGCGTTCCTGGCCGATCGCTGTGGATCGCTGTCACGTAGAGCTTGAAATCTGGACGCTAACTCCACCGCCCAGAAACTTTTCAGAGCAGTTCAATAGCTCGTCTGTGAAATCTCGCCTGGTCGATATTCTGGTTGAAGATTTCAGCACACTGGAGCGGATTCAAGCCAATTTAGTGCACGGCGCGGTGCGCAGCTTTCACTTCAACTCGGATGAGTGGCTGGTGAAGGGGTTGCAGGATTTGATCCAGGTCTGGATTGATCGAGAAAAAGCCAAAGGCGGTTGATCTCCAGGGGCAAAGCAAAGCTCTACTTCGACTGGTGATCGGGCTGTTATTTTAGAAGGGGGGAGGAGGAATGAATAAACCAAACAATAATTTTTCAGTGGAATACCCTGAGCTAGGGACAGACCCGATTTCTGTTGAGTCTGTTATTTCCGAGGCTTATTTTGAGCGGGAACGAAAACTGTTTCAGCAGTCCTGGGTATGTGTCGGGCGGGTCGATGAAGCGCCTAACCCAGGAGATTATTTTCTGAAGCGGTTTGAGATGCTTGTCGAGGCATCCCTTCTGGTTGTCCACGGTGAAGATGGGGTTTTCAGGGTTTTTAATAACATTTGCCGTCATCGGGGTAATTCGTTGGTCCCAACCCAGTTCCCTCAGGGTTCCAGACCGAAGGGCTTCCGGTGCAAATTCCACGCCTGGGTTTTTTCTACCACAGGTGAACTGGCATTCGTCCCGGATGAAGAGCAGTGGTGTCTGAGTGGTAACTCCTTTGATAAAGCAGATTATGCTCTGCCCCAGTTTAACACTGAGGTTTGGGAGGGCTTTATATTCGTCAACAAGGACCCAAACCCCAGGAAGTCTCTGCGGGAGACGATCGGTGAAGAGTTTTACGAACCGATGAGAGGTTATTACTCCGGGTTTGATTACTCCCTGACCTGGCACGTAGACATTAACTGTAACTGGAAGATGATTCTGGATTCGTTTGGGGAGACGATCCACGTTAAATCGCTGCACAAGTTTCATATTACAGATACCGTGGTAGGCCCCGATAATCCGGATTCCCACCTTCTGTCGGCACACCTTCATAGACGTAACCGTTCGTTTTCCACTTTCGCGAATCTGACCCATCAGCCGACACCGGCAGAAGCGATCGCCTACAAATATGGTTACGCCACCTGGACAGAGCAAGATACTGCGGGCCAGTTGCCACCGGGGCTTAACCCTGGAAATCACGAGGCCTGGGCTTTTGATGGCGTTGTGATTTTCCCCAATCTGTTGATGGTCTCTTCTAACTACTGGATGGCTGTTTTTCGGCCGATTCCCATTGCAGTAAACAAGACCCGATTTGAAATTGATTACTATGTGACCAAGCCAACCAATGCGGGCGAGCGGATGTGTCAGGAATATGCGCGGTGTGCGGTACGTGACGCGGTGCGAGAGGATGCGGAAATTCTCGAAAACTGTCAGGAAAATCTGATGGCAGGGGTGATAACCCATCTACCGTTGAGCAACCAGGAGGTGGTGCTGCGACACAACCACTGGTCGATGGATCAGGCGTTGCAGGAGATGGAGGATCAGGAGAAGGCCAATGGCTGATTCATTACCTAAGCAATTTTCGGCTTTGGAGCCCTGGCGTGAAAAGTGGGCCAAGGCCCACGAGCAGGACCGCCGGGACGCGCGTCTTGCGAGCACCATTGAAGAGCTGACCGCTTTTTACGATGTGATGCTCGCAGCTATCGACGATATTGTGGCTCATCTGAACCGTTGGAAATTGGAGGATTTGCCCGACCCTGAGCGCTTATTGTTGCGAATGTGTCTGTCCTTTATGGATATTTCCAGAGCGGTCGAGCATTGGGGCGAACCCGATCTGCCCCCTACAGATTCACCGGATCATGTGATTCGGGTGGTGCGAGAAGTTCTGGTCTGATCGATTCCCTAGTTGGCTGACAGAGGTGGGTGGCCAGCCGCAATCAGGGCATCGCTGATTGGAGCCGGTCTGTAGCCGTGGATGATCTGGCCTCCAATGACCGATAGAGGAACTCCCCGGCCCCCCAGCCAGAGAAACCCCGCCATTGCATCCAGTGATTTTTCGATATCCCGCTCCTCGTAGGGGATGGCGAGAGCATCGAACTGAATTCGCAGTGCACGACAGTAGGGGCACCACTCCGTGCTGTAAATGATCACGTCGTTGCTGGAAGCCATGGGTTGATAACGCAGCGTTGCGGCCCGCTCGGCAATCAGCAGTAGCAGCCCAAGCAGTAGAATGGCCCAGAGCAGGCGTCGTTTTTTACTCATTGATTCTTCATCCCGTTGAATTGAGTGAGTTCGGGCGTCAACCGTCGCCTGATCAGAAGCATAAGGGCTAACGGTAGATTCTGTTGCGGGAGATTTTATGGGCGGGTATCTGATCCTGTTTTTTGGCGTGGGTGGCGTGGCGCTGGGCGCAAGCATACTAGGCCTTCTGATCTATCTCGCGGTCAGTTGTGCCAACTCTGATGGCGCCCTTGTCTGGCTGCTGGTTGCGGGAGTGCCTGTTGGCTATTGCCAGGGCTTCTGGCTCGTTTCAGGTTTATTGCTGCTGCTGGGGTTAATGGCGATCAGGCAGCATGCTCATAAACGGAGGCGCTCGGGGAAACCATAGTTTCGGAGTGAGGGCAGGGTGATCATCGATCGCTGGTTGGGGTCGCTTCAAGTGGCTCTAAATCAGACGCTGCGCCTGGTTTTTTTGAGGTGGTGGTCGGCCTCCAGCTTATTTTGGCAGGCGCTGCAGCCCTTGTCGCATTTCACGCGAGCAGCAAAAAAAACGCCAGTGGGTCCGGATTATGGTTACAATGCCTCCGCAATCCGACACGCTTCGGTCCGTGTCTCTTTTCATGCCCTCACGCTGTTACCACGCTAGTGAGCGAGCATCTTAACTCTCTGCCTGAGATCGACGCTGCCCCTCAGGGCTTGTGCAGGCGGTTTCAGGAAAATTTATATGTCATTTGATTCTCTCGGCCTCTCCGCCGAGCTTCTTCGTGCTGTGTCCGATCAGGGCTACGACGAGCCAACCCCCGTTCAGAAGCAGGCCATTCCGGTTATTCTGGAAGGCCGGGATATTCTTGCGGGCGCTCAGACGGGTACTGGCAAGACGGCAGGTTTTACCCTGCCTCTATTGCAACGGCTGACTGAGTCCAGCGCGGCTCCAGGCGGGGCTGGCCGCAAGCCAGTGCGGGCTCTGGTTCTCACGCCTACCCGTGAGCTGGCCGCCCAGGTTGGCGAGAGCGTCGAGACTTACGGTAAGTATCTCTCTCTCAACTCTACCGTGATATTTGGCGGGGTTAATATCAATCCACAAATGAACCGGCTTCGGCGCGGGGTCGATATTGTTGTGGCGACCCCCGGGCGACTGCTGGACCATGTAGGGCAGGGCTCTCTGGATCTCTCTTCGGTGGAAATCCTGGTTCTGGATGAGGCGGACCGGATGCTGGATATGGGTTTTATCCACGACATTCGTAAGGTTTTGAAACTGCTGCCGAACAGGCGTCAGAACCTGCTTTTTTCAGCCACCTTTTCGGCTGAAATCAAGACCCTTGCCGATAAATTGCTGGATTCACCAACACTGATTGAGGTGGCCCATCGCAACACAGCGTCTGAACTGGTTGCTCAGGTGGTCCATCCGGTGGACCGGGTGCGCAAGCGGGAGTTGCTCTCCAGCCTGATCAATAACGAGGGCTGGCAGCAGATACTGATTTTCACCCGGACCAAGCATGGGGCAAATCGTCTTGCCCAGCAGCTGGTTCAGGATGGCATCAGCGCCGCAGCAATTCACGGCAACAAGAGTCAGGCCGCACGGACACGGGCGTTGGCAGAGTTCAAGCAGAACAAGGTTCGGGCGCTGGTGGCGACGGATATTGCGGCCCGGGGGCTCGATATTGACCAACTACCCCATGTGGTCAATTTTGAACTGCCAAATGTGCCTGAGGATTATGTTCACCGCATTGGACGGACCGGGCGCGCGGGCAACGAGGGTGAAGCGATTTCTCTGGTCTGTGTCGATGAGAGCTCTTTTCTGAGAGATATCGAACGGTTGATTCGGAAAGAGATTCCCAAGGTCGTTGTCGAAGGATTTGAGCCTGATCCAAGCATCAAACCGGAGCCGGTATTCAAACCTCGGGGCGGGGCAGGCCATCGAAATCAAGGGCCAGGTGGTCGGGCGGGTGGCAATCGAAACCAGGGTCCGGGCGGGCGCGATGGCCGAGGTGGACCCAACCGAAACAGTTCGGGTGCCCGCGGTGCGGGGCGTCCCGGGCAGCGCTCCAGCCGTGGCCGTTAAGTGCTCAGGAGCCGGTTTAGAGATTTTCTCAAGCTGACACGAAACGGGGCGGGTGGATTATCCGCCCGCCCCGTTTAGCCGACCCAGACTTAGATCAGGCCGGGTCTACCAGCGTGACC
>JAKLLR010000028.1 GCA_022014175.1 Gammaproteobacteria bacterium
AGGCATCCACAGGCCATCATGGCTCAATCTCAGGGACTCCAGCAGCGCCCGCTGACCGAGTTGCGGGGGGTGCGGGAGAGGACTGCGGAAAAACTGGCGGGTCTGGGCCTGACCAGCATCCAGGATCTGCTGCTGCATCTACCCCTGCGGTATCTCGACCAGACCCGCATCCGCCCCATCGGTTCGCTCCAGCCCGGTAATGAGGCCCTGGTGGTCGGCACTGTGGATCATGCTGCGGTCACCTACGGCCGTCGCCGCACGCTGATCGCTCAGATCAATGATGGTACTGGCTCACTGCAGCTGCGCTTTTTTCATTTCAATGGTAAACAGCAGGCCGGGTTTAGCCGCAACAGCCGGGTGCGCTGCTTCGGCGAAGCTCGGCGGGGCGCCCACTCTCTGGAGATGGTTCATCCCCATTACCGCCTGCTCCGCCCTGACGAATCGGCGACAGTGGCCAAAGGGCTCACGCCAGTCTATCCGGCGGGTGACGGCGTGACCCAGGCCACCCTCAGCCGCCTGATCGATCAGGCTCTGGAGAAGTATCTACCGCAACTACCAGAGCTGCTGCCGGAACCATTGCGGCACTCTCTGGATCTGCCCACCCAGCAAGCAGCCCTGACCACCCTGCATCATCCTGAACCCGGGACAGAGGAGGATCTGTTGTCGGGTCAACATCCAGCGTTGCAACGGCTGGCCTGTGAAGAGCTGCTGGCTCAACACCTCAGCCTGCGCCAGTTGCGGACTCTGCACCGACAACAGAAAGCACCCGCTGTGCCGCCAGCTGGCACTCTTACTGACCACCTGATCCGCAACCTTGGCTTCAGCCTCACCGGGGCTCAGGATCGGGTGCTGACAGAGATCAGCCAGGATCTGGCCCAGCCCCGACCAATGCAACGACTGGTGCAGGGAGATGTGGGTTCAGGCAAAACCGTAGTCGCCGCGGCCACCGCCCTGCAGCTGATCGAAGCCGGTTATCAGGTCGCCTTGATGGCCCCCACGGAACTCCTGGCAGAGCAGCATTTCCGCAACTTTCAGCAGTGGTTTGAACCCCTGGGCATTACCACCCTGCTGCTGCTCGGCAAGCAGCTCAGCGGCGAAAAAAAACAGATAGAAATGCGGCTCGCGGACGAGGCTCCGTTAGTCGCCATTGGCACCCAGGCCCTGTTTCAGGAGCGTATCCGCTTCGCCCGGCTCGGTCTGATCATTATCGACGAACAGCACCGTTTCGGGGTTCATCAGCGCCTTGAGCTGCGCAAAAAGAGTCGGCTGAACGGTCTTTCGCCTCACCAGCTGGTACTCACCGCCACCCCGATCCCGCGCTCCCTGGCCATGACCTTCTACGCCGATCTCGACAGCTCGGTGATTGATGAGCTGCCCCCGGGGCGTCAGCCTGTCAGCACCGTCGCCCTCCCCGATAGTCGCCGGGGCGAGATCATCGAACGGATTCGCCACGCCTGCGACGACGGGCGGCAGGTCTACTGGGTCTGCCCTCTGATTGAGGAGTCGGATGTGCTGCAAGCCCAGGCGGCTACTGTCACCGAGGAGAGCCTGCGCCTGGCCCTGCCTGAGCTCAAGGTCGGCCTGTTGCATGGACGCATGAAAAGCCCAGATAAAGAGGCAGTGATGGCCGCATTTCAGGCCGGAACCACCGACCTGCTGGTGGCCACAACTGTGATCGAAGTCGGCGTCGATGTACCCAATGCCAGCCTGATGGTGATCGAGAACAGCGAGCGCCTCGGCCTGGCCCAGCTCCACCAGCTGCGAGGCCGGGTTGGCCGGGGTCAACGCCAGAGCAGCTGCGTACTACTCTATCAGCCACCCCTCTCCCACACCGCCCGACAGCGGCTGGCGGCGATGAGGGAGACCGTTGATGGATTTGAAATTGCCCGCAGGGATCTCGCCCTGCGGGGACCTGGCGAACTGCTCGGGACCCGCCAGACCGGTGCCGCCAGCTTCCGCATCGCCGATCTGACCCGGGACCAGGCGCTGATTCCAAAAGTGGTCGCCGCCGCCGACTGGTTACTGGAGCACCAGCCAGACGCCATCCAGCCCCTGATCGACCGCTGGCTCAGCAGCGCGCTGGAGTACGCCCGTGTCTGATCCGGCTGACCCGACTAACCGATCTGACCGCCCGGCGCTGATCCGGTGGTATTCGAGCCCCCTGCAACCCACTCTGGCACTGGCCGATGAGCCCGGTTATCTGCTGGAGTGGCTGCTCCAGAGCCGCTCCCTCACCCGCTGTCTGAAAACCCTCTATGGTTCCGGTTTTCGAGTCGAACTGCTCGGACAGCACTCCCGCCAGGCAGGGAGCGACGAGGCCGAACTGTTAAATCTGCAACCCGATACCCAGCTATTTGAAAGAACCGTTGTTTTGCGGGGGCACGACGAACCCCTGGTCTTCGCTCGCAGCCTGCTGCCCGCCAGCGCCCTGAGCGGCGCCCATGGGCATCTTGCCCACCTGGGTAGCCGACCGCTCGGGGAGCTGCTGTTTGACCAGCCCGACATTCAGCGGAAGAGCCCCGAGACCGCCTGCATCCATCCTGCCTCTGAACTGGGTCAGGCTGCGGCAGCCCTGATCCCGCCCCCTGCCCGGCAGAAACCACTGTGGGCCCGCCGCACCCGATTTCAGCTCGATTGCGGCCAGATTCTGGTGATGGAATGTTTCCTGCCGGGCATACTGGCAATCCGCCCACCCCGGGAACCCTGAACAGATGTCTGCCATCGCCCCCTACCTGCGCCTGATGCGGCTTCACCGCCCCATCGGCAGCCTGTTGCTGCTCTGGCCGACCTGGTGGGCCCTTTGGCTCGCGGCGGAGGGCTGGCCCGGCTGGCATCTCTTTAGCGTCTTTACCCTGGGGGTAGTACTGATGCGCTCCGGCGGTTGCGCCATCAATGACTACTTCGACCGGGATTTTGATGGTCGGGTCGCCCGCACCCGGGAGCGACCCCTGGCCACCGGCGAATTGCCCGCCAGCCATGCGCCGATTCTGTTCGTTGGGCTGGCGCTGGTCAGTTTTGGTCTGGTCCTCACCCTCAACAGCCTGGCCATCGGCCTCTCCTTTGTTGGTGCGCTGCTGGCCGCGACCTACCCGTTATTGAAGCGTTACACCTATCTGCCCCAGATCTATCTCGGCATCGCTTTTGGCTGGGGCATTCCAATGGCCTTTGCCGCCACCACCGGTAGCCTGCCTCCTCTCTGCTGGCTGTTGTTTACCGCCAATCTGCTCTGGACCACCGCCTACGACTCCCTCTACGCCATGGTCGATCGTGATGACGACCTGACAATCGGCATTCGCTCCACCGCCATCCTGTTTGGTCAGGATGACCGGCTGTTTATCGGCATCCTGCAGATCGGCAGCCTGATCGGCTTTTTTCTGGTCGGCCACCGGGCCGAACTGGGGCTCTGGTTTCTGCTCGCCCTGGTTATCTCCGGGGGTCTGTTTCTCTGGCAGCAGTGGCTGATTCGCAAACGAGACCGGGATGGCTGCTTTCGAGCGTTTCTCAACAACAATGCAGTCGGCGCTGCCCTGTTCAGCGGCCTGTTGCTGCACTATCTGTCCCGCCCATGAGTGACCTGCGCGCCTTCATCACCCTGCTGGAAGAGCGGGACACCCTGAAGCGAATCACCACACCGGTGGACCCGAAACTGGAGCTCACCGAAATCTGTGACCGGGTGCTGCGGGCCGGAGGGCCGGCGTTACTGGTGGAGAATCCGGTGGGTCACGATACCCCGGTGCTGGCCAATCTGTTCGGCACCCCGGAACGGGTTGCCTGGGGCATGGGCGCAGAGTCCACGACCGATTTGCGGCGGGTCGGAGAATTTCTGGCCGCTCTGAAAACCCCGGAGCCCCCCGGCAGCCTGCGGGAGGCCTGGCACAAGCTGCCGCTCTACCGGCAGGTTCTGAACATGCCCCCGCGGCTGATCAAGCGACCGCTCTGCCAGCAGAACCAGCTGGTGGGTGGTGAAATTGATCTGGGCCGATTGCCGATCCAGACCTGCTGGCCCGAAGACGCCGCCCCCCTGGTGACCTGGGCATTGGTGACCACCCAGGGCCCCCAGGGGGGGCGGCTTAATCTCGGCATCTACCGCATGCAACTGCTTGGCCCCAACCGGCTGATTATGCGCTGGCTACCCCATCGTGGCGGCGCGCTGGACCACCAGGCCTGGCAACAACAACGGCCTGGCGAGCCCTTCCCGGTAGCGGTCGCTTTGGGCGCCGACCCAGCGACCCTGCTGGCAGCGGTCACCCCCATTCCAGACAGCCTGAGCGAGTACCAGTTTGCGGGACTGCTGCGGGGTTCACGCTCAGAGTTGGGCCGCTGTATCGACAGCGACCTGCGAGTGCCCGCCGCCGCCGAATTTGTGCTCGAAGGTCTGATTCATCCGGGCGACCAGGCCGAAGAGGGACCTTTCGGGGATCACACTGGTTACTACAACGAAGTGGCCTCATTCCCGGTCTTCACCGTTGAGCGAATGACCCATCGGGATAACCCGATCTACCACAGCACCTACACCGGCCGCCCCCCGGACGAACCGGCCATCCTGGGTCAGGCATTGAATGAGGTTTTCGTGCCGCTACTGCAGAAGCAATTTCCTGAAATTGTGGACTTCTACCTGCCCCCGGAAGCCTGCTCCTACCGCCTCGCCCTGGTCAGCATTCGCAAGACCTATCCGGGACATGCCAGCCGGGTGATGATGGGGGTCTGGTCCTTCCTGCGACAGTTTCTCTACACCAAATTTATTGTGGTGGTGGACGCAGATATAGACGTACGGGACTGGAACAGCGTGGTCTGGGCCCTGAGCACCAAGGTCGATCCCAAACGGGATATGCTGGTGCTTGAACAGAGCCCGATTGACTACCTTGATTTCGCCTCTCCCACCGCCGGACTGGGCTCCAAACTGGGGCTGGATGCCACCGACAAGTGGCCGGGGGAGAGTCAGCGGGAGTGGGGTCGGGCCATCAGCATGAGCGCGACAGTCAAAGCCAGAGTCGACTCCATCTGGAGCGATCTGGGACTGGACTAAACCCCGGTTTCAACTCGGCACGGACTCCGCTGTGGCCGCTCCCATCTCCTGACGCAGCCCGGGCCAGACATTCAATACCGTCTTCACCAGCGTCGCCAGCGGAATCGCAAAGAACACCCCCCAAAATCCCCAGATACCGCCGAAGACCAGAATCGCCAGCACAATCGCGACCGGGTGGATATTGACGGTCTCGGAGAACAGTACCGGTACCAGCAGGTTGCCATCCAGCATCTGAATCACCGCGTAGGCGGCCACCACCCAGCCAAACTCCGCCCCCCAACCAAACTGAAAATATGCCGCCAGCACCACCGGAATGGTCACCACCGTGGCGCCCACGTAGGGCACGATCACCGACAATCCCACCAGTACCGACAGCATCACCGCGTACTTCATACCCAGCAGACCGAAGGTGATGAAACTGGCCACCCCGACGATCATGATCTCGATTACTTTACCCCGAACATAGTTGCCGATCTGGACCTCCATCTCCGACCAGACCTGATCCACCAGATGGCGCTCCGTGGGCAGATAACCGCTGACCCAGGCCATCAGCTGGCTCTTGTCCTTGAGGAAAAAAAACACCAGTAGCGGCACCAGAATGAGATAAACCAGCAGGGTAATCAGGCCCGGCAGATTGGCCAGAGAGTAGCTCAACAAGCCCTGACCCCACTGACCGATCTGGTGCTGCGCGCTGGCGGTTATCTGATCCACCTGCTCCTGGCTGAAATAACTGGGGTAACGCTCAGGCAGCTGCGCCAGGGCGGCCCGGACATCGTTGACGATACTCGGCAGCTCCCGGGCGAACTGGCCGATCTGGTTCCATAGCAGGGGCAGCACCACAAACGCCAGCACCCCAAGAAAACCAATAAACAGCAGATAGACCAGCCACACGGCAGGCATTCGGGCCAGACGCAACCGTCGGTTCAAGCCTGCCACCAGATTTTCCAGCAGATAGGCGACCGCCAGGCTGGCCAGCACCGGAGCCAACACACCGCCCAGCGTGATAATGATGCCAAAACCGACCAGTAGCAGCCCCGCCAGAATAATCGCCTGGCGATCCGAGAAATAGCGGTTGAACCAACTCCTGACGTGCTCCTTGAAAACCACGGTCTGCTCCAGTCTCTTGATCAAACCCCGGGATTCGACCCGGCACTCGCTGCGGCATCCGGCTCTCTGCTCCCCGGAAGGACCGGGTTCCGGCGTCGGTAGGCATAATACATCACCGGTATCAACACCAGAGAGAGCAGGGTGGAGACCATCACACCGTAGATCAGAGAGATCGCCAGACCGTTAAAGATGGAGTCGTCAAGGATGAAATAGGCCCCAAACATGGCAGCCAGGCCGGTCAGAATGATTGGCTTGGCTCGCACCGCGCCGGAACGGATCACCGCCTCCGGCAGACTCATGCCCGCTTTAACCTCCCGGTCGATAAAATCCACCAGCAGGATGGAGTTGCGCACAATAATGCCGGCCAGGGCCACCAGGCCAATCATCGATGGTGCGGTGAAGTCCGCACCCATCAGCCAGTGACCCGGCACCACACCCACCAGGGTCAGGGGAATCGGCGCCATAATGATTGCCGGCACCAGATAGGAGCCGGTCTGGCTCACCACCAGCAGATAGATCAGTAGCAATCCGATCAGATAAGCCACACTGAGATCCCGGAACACCTCATAGGTCAGACGCCACTCGCCATCCCATTTCAGGCTGTAGCCATCCTGCAGTTCCGGAGGGCCAGTGAGGTACTGTCTGATCGGCAAATACTCCCCCATATCTTCCGTCGCGATGCGCCGGTAGATATCGAGAATACTGTAAAGGGGGGTATCCGCCGCACCGCCAACCTCCCCGGTTACATACTGGTAGCGCAACAGATCCTTGTGATAGATCAGGGGCTCGCGGGTCGTCTCACGCACACTCACCAGCTCCATAATCGGCACCATCTCCCCACCGGTGCCGCGAATACGGGTACCCAACAACGCGTTCAACTCGGATTTGTCCGCCTCTGCATACTCCAGCCGCACCGGCACCGGATACTTGGCCGCAGGCGTATGCAGGTAGGTAACATCATCCCCCCCCAGCGCAACTGCGAGGGTCTGTACGATCTCGGCCTGGGTAACGCCGTGCAGGGCCGCCTTCTGCCGGTCCACCTCAATCTGCAGTTTGGGGGCACTGCTCATCAGGCTGTCATCCACATCCACCACTTCCGGGTCCTGCTCGAATAACTCTCGCACCCGCTCGGCGATACGGGCCTGGCCGTCGGTATCAATACTGTAGATTTCAGCCACCAGAGCCGCCTGTAACGGTGGCCCTGGTGGCACCTCCACAATCTTGATGTTGGCATTAAACGGGACACCGATCTCCTGCAGCGGCTGCCGCACGCTCTTGGCGATCTCATGGCTGTGACGCTCGCGATCGTGCTTGCCCAGCAGATTGACCTGAATATCCCCCATATGAGCACCTTCGCGGAGGTAATACTGCCGCACCAGCCCATTGAAGTTGATCGGACTGGCGGTCCCCGCATAGGTCTCGAAATCGGTCACTTCTGCCACGCCGGAGAGGTACTCACCCAGCTCTGCAAGCAGCCGTTCGGTCTGCTCCAGACTACTGCCCTCAGGCAGATCCACCAGCACCAGAAACTCGGGCTTGTTGTCCGGCGGCATCATTTTGAACAGTACGGTCTTGCTCACCATCAGCCCGACGGAGAACAGCACCAGCAGCAACATCAACAGAAACAGCCCCCGGCGACGCAGCCGTCCTGTCCGGTTAGTCAGCAAAAAGGGGCCCACCAGACGCCGAAACAGCACCATCACCCAGGTGTCCATCTCCTCCGTCAGAGCCGAGCCAGCCCCACCCGCCATGAACAGCCGAGCCAGCCACGGGGTGATGGCTAGCGCCACCAGCAGTGAGATGACCATGCCCATGCTGGAGTTCACCGGCAGCGGCAAAATATAGGGGCCCATGAAACCGCCTATGGTAACCATCGGCAACAGCGAGGCGACCAGGGTCATGGTGGCCAGAATAGTCGGGCCGCCGATCTCATCCACCGCTTTGGGAATCGCCTCCAGAACATCTGTAGCGCTCTGCGCCAGATGCCGGTGGATGTTCTCCACGACCACAATGGCGTCGTCTACAAGAATGCCTATGGCAAAAATCAGCGCAAACAGAGAGACCCTGTTCAGAGTAAAGCCGTAGGCCCAGGAGGCAAACAGCGTCAGCGCCAGGGTGATAATCACCGCACCGCCCACCACCAGCGCTTCGCGCCAGCCAAGACTCACCAACACCAGCACAATAACGCCGAGAGTGGCATAAGCGAGTTTGCTAATCAGCACTTTGGCTTTATCGTCAGCCGTCGCCCCCAGATCACGGGTGACAGTGACGTGCACCCCTTCCGGCACAAAAGTACCCCGTAGCTGCTCAAAGCGCTCGATCACCTGACGAGTGACGACCGCCGCGTTGGTCCCCGCCTGCTTGCCCACCGCCATGGTCACCGCCGGAAACTTACCCTGCTGCCGGATCCCCTTGCTCTCCGCCGCCGGACCAGTGGCAAACCAGACGTACTGGTCAGGCTGATCAAAGCTGGCTTCAACCGTCGCCACATCCCGCAGATAGACCAGCTGTCCGTCATGCACCCCAACCACCAGCTGCTGTACCTCATCGGCATGGGTCAGAAAGCGTCCGGCATCCACCAACAGCTCCTGGTTGTCTGTCACCAGCGCACCAGCATGGGCGGACCTGTTAGCTCCAAGCAGCGCCGCCCGCAGATCAGTCACTGCGATGCCATATCCCGCCAGGCGCACCGGATCAAGCACCACCCGCACCACCCGGTCCGGACCACCGATGGTGGAGATATCCCGGGTACCGGGCACCCGCTGCAACTCGGATTCAACGGTGTGGGCTATTTTCTGCAACTCGTACCCAGCCCGATCAGGGTCGTCCGTCCAGAGGGTCAGGGTCAGGATTGGCACATCGTCGATCCCCATGGGCTGAATCAGGGGTAGCGGGATGCCCAGGTTGTCCCCGAGCCAGTCCAGATTTGAGAAGACCTTGTTATAGAGCCGGACAATGGCATCGGTGCGGGGTTCTCCGGTCTCGAACTCCACTGTCAGTACCGCCCGCCCCGGAGCCGACAGGGAATAGACGTGTTCAACCCCCTCAATTTCTGCCAGGAGTTGTTCAACCCGGGTGCTGACCAGGGTCTCCACCTCATCCACCGCAGCCCCGGGGAAAGTGACGTAGACGTTAGCGAAAGTCACATCGATCTGGGGCTCCTCCTCGCGGGGGGTGAACATCACCGCCACCACCCCGAGCAACAGCCCGGTCAGGGTGATAAACGGCGTCAACGGGGAGCGCACCGCGAACCGGGCCAAGATCCCGGAGAGCCCCAAGGGTGAGCTCATGAGTTTAAACCCGGGCGGCGCTCCTTCAACACAAATGCTGCTCGCACGGGATCGAGCGCAACCCGCTCACCAGCTTTCAGGCCCGCCAGAACCTCGACCTGGCCACCCTCCAACAGGCGCCCCGGGCGAATCTGGCGAAGCGCCACCTCACCCGTCTCCGCCACCACATAGACCGCAACCACTTCACTGCGACGGACCACCGCCACCGAGGGCACCAGCAGGGCCAGACGAGTGCCGGTAGCAAATCCAACCCGCACAAACATGCCCGGCAGCAGATCCGGGTACTCAGCCGGCAAATCCAGTCGGACGGTGACACTGTGGCTCATCGCCTGCGCACCCGGGGCGAAGGTTAATCGTGTCGGTACGACTCTGGCACCCGGCAGTTCGATCCACGCCTTGCCCAGAGCACGTACCGCGCTCACCAGCGACTGGGGCACTGCGGCGATCACCCGCAAGGCATCCGGCGAAACAACGTCAAACAGGGGCTGCCCCGCAGTCACCACCTCTCCAGGCTCAACCAGTCGAGCTTTAATCACGCCGGAGAACGGCATGCTCACAGTGGTCCGTCCCAGCCCCTCTTCAGCTCCGGCCAAACGGGCTTTGGCGGCGGCATGACGGGCCACTGCTGCATGGTAGGCCGCTTTGGCACCGTCAAGCTGGGCCTGGGTAGCCACCTGTTTCTCAAACAGGGCCTGGGTGCGGCGATGAGCATCTTTTGCCTCCCGCTCCAGCGCAACCGCTTCCGCCAGATCCGCCCGGGCAGAAGCCAGATCCGCCTGTTGCTGCTCACTCCGAAGGCGCAAAACCGGGCTGCCCCGCTCCGCATACTCATCCAGATCTACCCCGACCCAGGCCACCCGGCCACCGACTTCAGCAGTTAGAGAGACCCGCTCAACCGCCTCCACCAAACCCTGCTCGGAATGCACCGACTGCACAGGAGTGGGCACAATTACAACCGTCGGCAGGGTCTGATCAGACAGGCCCATGGCGGGGACCAGCCCGACAGTCAACAGCAAAAGGTATGGGTATAAATAGTTATTTTTCATGATCGATCCGGCAGGGGGCAGCATCTCCAATAGATGCACTAGATGCAACACCACGGATTGGCCCGCTAGCAACAGACTTCTCCATCGGCGGAGATCGGCCGCAACCTTAGCAGAAACCTCATCCGTGTATACGCATCTATTCTACCCCTGACTCATCTGCAACAGCGGACCAAGAGACCAGTTTGCCTCAGCCCAGACCAGCAACTCCGACACCGGAGCCCCGGCCAGCTCCTGGGGTGGTGGCTGACCCAGAAAACCCAGCGCGGCGATCAAGTTGTCCTCGGCCTGCGCACCCAGCAGGGCCTGCGCGCCGGACCGCTTGGCCAGTTTTCGCCCTGCGTTGTCCAACACCAGGGGCAGGTGCAGATAGTCGGGTGTGGTGAGCCCCAAAGCCCGCTGCAGATAGATCTGTCTCGGCGTCGAATCCAGCAGGTCAGCGCCGCGTACCACTTGAGTGATCCGCTGAAATCCGTCGTCCACCACCGCCGCCAGTTGATAGGCAAACAGGGTATCCGCCCGCCGGATTACGAAGTCGCCGCACGTTTGCTCCAAATCCTGAGCATAGGGTCCGCAGAGGCGGTCGCTGAATTCGACCCGACCCGCCGTCCGCAGCCGCAACGCACGGGGTTCACGACCCGGTTTCAGGCCATCGGCGCAGGTACCGGGATAAATACTATCAACGCTGCTGGCCTTGATTTCAGCCCGGCTACAGCCGCAGGGATAGACCAGCCCCTGGGCTTGAAGGGTGGCCAACGCGTCGAAATAGGCCGGGTCACGGCTGCTCTGCCAAAGCACGGATTCATCCCAATGGAGACCGTGGGCCTCAAGCTGCCACAGAATCCTGTCCGCCGCCCCGGGGACCGTGCGCGGTCGATCCAGGTCCTCCATCCGAACCAGCCAGGCACCCCCCGTGGCCCGGGCATCGAGATAACTTGCCAGCGCAGCAACCAGAGAACCAAGATGCAGCGGGCCGGTCGGTGAGGGGGCAAAACGGCCACGGTAATCTGACGATAGCGTCAACAATCCGGCCCTCTATGCATGGGAATCCCCACGACAGAAGTCGCCCTGAAACAACCGGGGAGGCTCGTCAAAAGCCGGTTTTTTCCGGGATCACTGACCGAAGGCACCATCATGAGCAGAGCTACGATCCTATCCCCATCCACACCGGATATCCCCGATGCAAACCTGCCGGGACAGCGCTACCACGCCAAGCCCTGGCAAATACAGCGTTGCTGCGCCACAAGCGGAACAGCTGGCCTCGGCACCTCAGGGCGCTGTCATCGGTTCAACCCGGGGATCCTGCCAGCTGCCACTCACCCGGTAGTGATTACCAACCAGCCCGTCAATCGGTTTACCCAGCAGCTTCCGGCCGAGAAACATGGCGGCCCCGGCAACGGGCGAGGCGATCGCTACCGCGGTATTGAGGCCACCAGACACCTTGGGCTGGGTCACCAGCTCCATCTCCAGAGTCTCCGCCCCAAGGTCGGCACCACCGGCAATTGCGATACGCGCGGCGGGGCCATCCAGCACCAGTGCATCGGTCTCGGCCCGCCCCTGAGTAATCTTATACCCCCCCACCAGGGTGTCGTAGGCCAAGCCTTTATCAACCACATCGCCAAAGTTCAGGGATAACCGCCGCCTGATCGAATCAAGGCTGATCAACCCCAACACCCGACCCAGGCCGGGTTCAACCGTGCTGACAGAGCCCTTGCGCAAATTCACCGCTGCAGTGCCATTCAGGCTGGCCAGAGCGAATCCGGCGGGAGAGCCGGGCCAATTAAGATCAATATCGACCACGCCTTTGCCCCCCTTCAAACTCTCGCCGATCTCAACCCGGCGCAGAAACGCGCCGAAATCCCCGGTCTTCAGCGTCCCCTTCAGATGAGTTGTCACACCATCCGGGGGGGTGTCCCGCCACTGACCGCTCAGCTGTAGCAGCCCGGCATCCTCCATCGCCAGCTGGAACTGTTCGATCTCCAGGGCGTCCGGTGTGCGCATCGCCTTCAGTCGTAAGGCCCCCAGCGACCAGCCCTTGAACTGGACATCAGCGGCCGTCACATCTAGCCCCGGGATCCGGGTCGGCCTCTCATCCCCGGGTGCATCCTCTAATCCAGCCCCGGACCCGGGCTCAGGCCCATCACCAAGCAGAGAGGGGGACTCCAGCCACAATCTTTCCAGCTCAGCAGTCACCAGGCCGTAACCCTCTGGATCATATTCAGCTCCGCCCTGGGCCTGGAGACTGTTGAGATCAAAGGCCCAGGCCTGTCCCCGCTGCTCCCCGCTGAGGTTGAATTCGTCGAACGCCTGGCCCAGGAAAGCTGCCTGTTTTGCCTGCAGCGAGAGGCTCAGTGGCGGCCAGCTATCGCTCTGCTCGTCGAGCAGACCCCGGGCGCGCGACCAACTCAACCAGTCGTCCAGCGAGAGGCTCGCCAGATCCGTGGAGAGGGTGATACGACCTGCGGCGGCAAACGGCGGGCTGCGGGCTACTCCGGCGTGCACAACCCCGCTGGTCACCGTCCAGCCCGCATCAACGGCGCTGGCCTCAAGATCGGCGGAAAACTCACTGCCGAGGCTGGCACGGAGCCTCAGCCCCTCCGCCTGCTGCAGGCCGGTAAAATGAAACGCCCGTTTGGCATCAGCGGGTTTGCCCAGGGGTTTCGGCAGCTGTAGTGCCAAACCCTTGAGCTCGCTCTGCAACTGCAGGGTCGAACCTGCAGAGTCGAGGGTAAGCTCACCCTGCCACGGGGTTTTGCCCCTCAAAACCCCTGGCGACTCAGGGCCGCCCAGACCGAGCAGGGCCTGCAGCTCCAAGCCGACCAGCTCACCCTTCGCCCTGATCCGGGTGGCTCGACCCCGAGTGACAATGCTCGCCGCAAGTGGACCACCGAGTAGCTCTCCGGTGAGCTCATCCGCCCAGACTCCGGCCTCACTGAAGCCGATATCCCCCTGCACGTGATTGATCCGCAGATTGATCGCCGGGAAATTCAGATCGGTGCCGTCCACATTAACCACGCCACCGACACCGTACTCGGCACCCCGCTTCAAGGGAATGCGCAACGCCAACTTCAAGGCACCCCCACCCTCCGGCTGCATCACCTCCGCCAGCCTGGCAAAACGGTTCGCCAACGGGCTGTCCGCCAGAAACTGCATAAACGAGCTAGCTGCCCCCCGGGCAACGCCGTCCACCGCCACCACCTGCTGCCCGCGGGAAAATGGCAGCGCGACATCCACACTCTCCAACCGGGTCTGCAATACCCTCCCGCTGTTGAGGTGCCCGGTCATCCCGGATCCAGTAAAAATCAGTTCACCCTGCAGCGCCTGTAACCGGGGCCAGCCGGCCTGATAGTCCAGCAGGCCACCACTGAGCTGACTGCGCACCTCAAACAGACCACCCCCTTGGTTGAATGGAAACTGACGCAGCGGGCCCTTGACCCGCAGGGTGGCGGTGGTCACCTCTCCTCCGATCAGTGCCCGCCCCAGCCAGTCACCCAGATTCTTATGGAACAGCTTAAGCGGCAGATAGGTCGGCACCCGGGGTACCGACAGCTTGCTGATCTCCAGGGTGCCGTCGATCTCGGGGCTCTCTGCCGGTTCAACCGGCCAGTTGAGATTGAACCGGGCGGTGGCGGTCATATCCGGCGTAACCAAATTGATGGCCGGCGCAGTGATCTGCCAGCCACCAGCAGATTCCGTCCCCCATTTCACCTCACCCAAAAGCGAATCCAGCTGCAAGGGTCCCTGAAACCAGGCATTGGCATCAACTGTCAGCCCTTCACTGCGTAGCTCTGCCCGCCCCCCCCGCTCATCAAGCGCCAGGGTGCCGCTCAAGCCAGAAACCTTGGGAACGGACCCCTCAGCCTGCCAACCGATATCTGCGGCAACCCCCTTAAAGGCGTACGCGCGGTTCTGATCCCGCAGGCCCTCCAGATCGAAGGCCCCTCGAAACTGCCTGATCGCCCCCTCCAACCCGTTGACTGGCAGCGCAATGGTCCGGCCCAACCGCTCCGCAAGCCAGCTGCCAGCGTACTCCGCCACCGCAAGATCGAGATGGCTACCCCCCCACTCCAACCGGCGGACTCCATCCGGACTCTCTAACAAAGCAAAATCCAGCTCCCCGGCGGGCCAGTGACGTCCATCCACATCCGCTTCGAACTGGTGCAACTGCAGCCGCCAACCCGCATCCTGACGGGTCCACTGCATCCGTCCATCGAGGTTGTCCAGCAGCAAATCGGTCCGGCCATTGCCACCCAGGAGCCAGTCGTCCCCCAGCAGATTAAGCACCAGACTCTCAAGGGCAAAACCACGATGGGCAATCCAGGCCTGGCCGCTAAAACGCCCTGAGACATAGTCCCGAATATAGGGCAACGCCCCCAGGGGCAATTCGGCGGCCTGGATATGCAGAGCTCCCGGCCAGGGCTTCTCATCTCCCAACTGCCCGTACAACACCCACTGAAACTGCAGGCCATCCACCGGAGACTCCTCAGCACCCCCGAGACGACCGCTAAGACGATGCTCATCCCCCTGATTACTGAGGGAAAAATCGACAGCCTCAAGCTCCAGATTTTCATCAGGATGGAGCGTATCCCGCCAGTGAATACGGGCGCCTTCGATCTCCAGAGCCGGACGACTCGCAAGCCATTCGTACAGTAGCTGGTTCTCTCCTGCATCAACCCCGTCCGGGGTCAGCCCCAGCAGCCGGACCTCTCCTGACTCAGTCCGCTCCAGTTCAAACTCAGGCCCGACGATAACGATCTGACTGGGAGATGGTCGCAGCTCCAGCAAGCTCCGCCAGGGCGACAGCACCACTCGCACCCGCTCCAGTTCAACCAGACTCGTGGCGGACGCCCGGTCTCGCAGCACCGATACTCCAATCAGGCTGAACTCCGGCGACAGGCCCTTGCGGCCAACCTCAACCCGCTCAATACGCACAGGCCGCCCGGTGGCCTCACTGGCCCATAGTTGAATCTGTTCACGCTGCTCCGCAATCAACGGATAGGCAGCCCGGGCCAGCACCAACAATACCGCCAGAGTAATCACCACCACGGCGATGAGTGAGCGCATCACCCCCCAGATGTGGATTTTTGACGATATCGGTGTCTGCATAATCAATTGGCCAGGTTCAACCTGCCATCATGCCTGTATAAAAAATGACTCCAGAGCGTGCATCAATCCCCACGATGATAGGGGCGGTTCTGCAATACACTCCAGGCCCGGTAGAGCTGCTCCGCCAGAACCACCCGAACCAGTGGATGGGCGTAGGTCAGGCGGGAGAGGGACCAGGTCGACGACGCCCGCTGCAGCACCTCCGGGGCAAATCCGTCGGCGCCCCCAACCAGCAGAACCATGTCCCGACCACCCTGCAGCCACGCTTTCATCTGCCGGGAAAGCTCAAGCGTGGAATACTGCCTACCCTGCTCTGTCAGCGCAATCACCTGTTCAGTGGGTTTGACCACCGCAAGCAGATTTCCTGCCTCCTCCGCCAACAACTGCGTCGCACTTCGCGCCCGGCCCCGCTTGGCGGCGGCTACTTCAACCAGTTCCAGGGCGCACTCCCGGGGCATCCGGCGGGCATACTCGTTGAAGCCGTTCTCGACCCAGGTCGGCATCCGCTGACCCACGGCCACAAGCCGGATTTTCACTGGGTTTCCGCAGACTCCGCGCTGACCACAGGCAGGCTCCAGAGATCTTCAATCCGATAGAACTCCCGAGTTTCGGGCAGCATCACATGCACCACAACCCCATAAAGATCGACCAGCACCCAGTCCGCCCCCGGCTCACCTTCGATGCCCCCGATTGGCTCACCGGCGGCTTTCACCCGCTCCGCCACGTTTTCCGCAATCGCCCTGACCTGGCGACTGCTGCCACCGCTGACCACCACCATCCAGTCCGTCACTTCGGTCAACAGACGGACATCCAGGACCACAATATTCTGTCCCTTGCGCTCTTCAATCGCGTCAACCACCAGCGCCTTGAGTGAATCAGGTTCCATCGATTCGATCATCCTTCAATTTGTAGAGGTCATGCCGACTGATGTAGGCATAGACCACATCCGGCAGCAGAAATCGCGGATTCTCTCCGCTATTGATCAATTTTCGGATCTCGCTCGAAGCGATCTCCAACTGCCTCACCGGCTGAAACCAGAGCCAACCTGCGGGCTGCCGACGCAGCAGCTCCAGCGATTCGGCCCGATGACCTGCTACCAGATCCGACAACGGCCCCTCCGGCACCACCGCATGCCCGGGGCGTTGAACCACCACGATATGGGCCAACTCAATCACCCGGTGCCATTGGTGCCACTGAGGCAGCCCGAAAAACGCATCGCTGCCCAGGATCAGACAGAGCGAGCGCTGCGGCGACTCCGTCCGCAGCTCCTCCAGACTGGTCACGGTGTAGGAGGGGCCCTGCCGACGCAGCTCCCGGTCATCCACCCCCAGGCCGTCCACGCCGCGCACCGCAAGCTGCAACATCTGCAATCGCGCCGCCGCGCTCACCCCCGGCTCATCGCGATGGGGGGGCGAGCGGTTGGGCATCAGATTGACCTGGTCGAGCCCGAGACCATTGCGCACCTCCAGCGCACTGCGCAGATGCCCGAGATGAACGGGGTCAAAGGTGCCGCCGTAGATCCCGATGGCGCCGGTCAAACCGGGTTCACTGCCGGATCTCGCCACTGCCGAGCACGATGTACTTCAGGGTGGTTAGCCCCTCAAGGCCCACGGGGCCTCGGGCGTGCAGCTTGTTGGTGCTGATGCCGATCTCCGCACCCAGACCATATTCAAAGCCGTCCGCAAACCGGGTGGAGGCATTTACCATCACCGAGCTGGAGTCCACCTCCCTCAGGAAACGCTGAGCGGCGCTGTAGTTCTCGGTCACGATGGCATCGGTGTGGCCGGAGCCGTGGGTGGCGATATGGGCCATCGCTTCGTCGATATCCGCCACGACTTTTATCGCCAGCAGAGGCGCCAGATATTCTGTATCCCAGTCCTCCGGGGTCGCCTCGTCCATCTCCGGCACAATGGCGCGGGACAGCTCGCAGCCCCGCATTGTGACGCCGGCCTGGCGCAGACGGCCTGCGATTTTCGGCAGGAACTGCTCGGCCACCGGGGCCGCTACCAGCAGGCTCTCCATGGCGTTACAGACCCCGTAACGGTGGGTCTTGGCGTTATAGGCAATCTCCTCCGCCTGGGCCAGATCCGCAGCCTTATCCACAAATACGTGGCAGTTGCCATCCAGATGTTTGATCACCGGCACCCGGGCATCACGACTGATCCGCTCAATCAGGCCCTTGCCACCCCGGGGGATGATCACGTCCACATCCGCTTCCATGGTAATTAACTCACCCACCGCAGCCCGGTCCTGGGTCTCCAGCACCTGCACCGCGGTCACCGGCAGATCCGACTGCTCCAGCCCGATACGAATACAGTTGGCGAGGGCGAGATTGGACTGAAACGCCTCGGAACCACCCCGCAAAATCGCCGCATTACCGGACTTCAGGCAGAGCGCCGCGGCATCGATGGTCACATTGGGACGGGATTCATAAATGATGCCGATCACCCCCAGGGGCACCCGCATCTGCCCCACCTGAATGCCACTGGACCGAACCCGCAGGCCACTCACCTCACCAACGGGGTCCGGCAGGGCCGCGACCTGCTTAAGGCCATCGATCATGCCGTCGATGCGGTCAGAATTTAGCAGCAGCCGATCCAGCAGGGCTTCATCCAGACCACTCTGACGCCCTGCAGCCAAATCCTTCTCATTGGCCTCAGCGATCTCGCTGCGCTGGCCCTCAATCACCCCGGCAATGGCAATCAGTGCCCGGTTCTTGTCACCCGCCGCTGCGCGCCCCAGCAGCCGCGAAGCCCCCCGGGCGCAGAGCCCCACTTCCCTCATGTATGTCTTGATGTCCATAACTTAATCGACCGCTGTAGCCTGTCCTGCCATCGCCAGCACCAGGCCGGTCAGGCCGGTCCAGGCATCCCCTTTTTCAACCCCCTTGATCACCCGGTCGATACCCGCTGCCCGAACCAGCAACCGTCGCCACAAACCACCACTGCCCCGACGCCTGGCCTGGGCCAACAGCTGCTGTTTGGATTTCGGCAGATAACCACCATCATCACCAATCAACAATCGCAAATCCCGACAGAGGGTGCCCAATAGCAGTGGAGGCTCGATCCCCTCTTCCCGGAGGGCCGGCAGTATTCGCAACGCCCGCGCCCCATCGCCCTGATAGACCGCATCAGAGAGATCAAACGGTGAATATCGAGCACAGCTGCTCACTGCGGAGATCACCTGTTCGCAACTCAACTCACCAGGCGGGTAGAGCAGAGCCAGCTTCTCCACCTCCTGCCGGGCCGCGAGCAGGTTGCCCTCAACCAGATCAGCCAGTAGTTGGGCTGCACCTGATTCCGAGCGAAAACCCGCCTCACGCAGTCGGCCCTCCAGCCAGCGTGGCAATGCTTCCGCAGAGACCGGCCAGCACTGCACCACCACACCCCGGCGCTCGAACGCCCGGACCCAGGCGGTGCGGGACCAGGAGGAGTCCATCGCTCCGGTTCGAATCAACAGAACATTGTCATCCACGCCGTTATCCGCAAGCTCCTGCAACAGATCACGACCATCATTGCCCAACCGACCCTCCAGACGCACCTCGATCAACCGCCGGGTGGCAAACAGCGAGAACGCCTGCAGTGCCTCCCGTACCGGTTGCCAGTCAAATCCAGACTCGCCATGAAAAATCAGCCGCTCTTCGCAGCCCTGGGCACGGGCCGCCTGCCAGAGCTGGTCACTGGCTTCCTGCACCAGCAGCAGCTCCGCGCCACCGATCAACCAGAGCGAAGAGACGGGACCCTGGAGCTGCGCTGCGACCTGTTCCGGGCGGAGTTTCATCCCCGGGACACCGCCTGAATCCGGCGCAAAATCTGCTGCCCCGCTTCCCGGACCATCTCTTCTCTCACCTGCGCCTCTTCGTTATCTTTCGCCAGCACTTCATTCTGGTCGAACAGATAATCCCGCCGCAACTCCACCCGCTGGCGGCGCACCAGGGTCTCCCCAACCGCATCCTGCACTTCGAAATCGATCCCATAGTAGAGCTCGTACTCCCGGACCTTGGCACTGCTCGAGACCGTCAATACCCGGCGGTCCACCTTTTCAGCCTGCAAAATGATGATCGCCCCCGCCTCACTCCGCTGCGCCACCACCCGGCTGCCACTGGAGGTCAATCCCTGTTTAAGAGACTCCAGCAACTGGGCGGAAACCCGACCGTTGCTCTGCAGGTAACTCTCGGAGAACGCATCGCCAAGGGCGTAACTGCCCCGCAGCTTGAACCCGCAACCCGCCAGCAGCAGCAGAATGACCAGACAGCCCAGACTCCGAACAACTAATCTGTTCGCCATTGTTTTACACCACTATGTTGATAAGCCGCTCTGGTACATAGACCAGTTTACGGATCGGTTTATCGTCAATAAATCGCTGAATATTTTGCTCCGCCAACGCCACCGCACGGGCCTCATCTTCGGCGCACCCCACCGGCAGCGCCACCCGTGCCCGCAGTTTACCGTTGACCTGCACCACCACCTCCACCTCGCTCCGCGCCAGTGCCGCGGGATCGGGCTCCGGCCAGGGTTCATTCAACACCGCCCCGGTGTGGCCCAGCTTCCGCCAGAGCAGATCGGTGATATGGGGCACGATCGGCGAGAGCATCTTCAGCAGCATCTCAAAACCCTCTCCCAGCACCCAATCCCGCTGTGCGCGGTCTGCGGCGGACTCAGCTGCCGGACACTGGGTCATGGCGTTCAGCATTTTCATCCCCGCCGACACCACGGTATTGAACTGGTGCTTGCCGAAATCATAGTTCGCCTGGGTCAGCTGCTGATGCAGGCTCTGGCGCAGCTCCGCGTAGGCCCCGTCAAGTTCAACCGCTGGTGTCTCATACCCCCCGGCAGCGATCAACTCCTGGCCCAACCCCCATAACCGGCGCAGGAAGCGGTGGGCCCCCGCAACACCGTCGTCGTTCCACTCCAGAGACTGCTCCGGGGGGGAGGAGAAGATGATGAACAGCCGCGCGGTATCGGCACCGTAGCGCTCCATGATCTCCTGGGGATCCACCGTGTTACCTTTCGACTTCGACATCTTGGCACCATCTTTCAGCACCATGCCCTGAGTCAGCAACCGCTCAAACGGTTCATCCACATCCACCAATCCAACATCCCGCATCAGCCTGGTGAAGAAACGGGCGTAGAGCAGGTGCAGAATGGCGTGCTCAATGCCACCCACATACTGGTCCACGGGCAACCAGTAATTGGCCCGCTCGTCGAGCATCGCGCCGGTCTGATCCGGGCAGGCGAAGCGGGCGAAATACCAGGACGACTCAAAGAAGGTGTCGAAGGTATCCGTCTCACGTCGGGCCGCCGCACCGCACCCGGGGCAATCCACTGAATAGAACTCGGGGATCCGCCCCAGGGGGGAACCTGCACCGTCCACGGTGACCGCCTCGGGCAGCACCACCGGCAGATCTGCCTCAGGCACCGGCAGATCGCCGCACTGCTCGCAGTGAATCATCGGGATCGGAGTGCCCCAATAGCGCTGGCGGGAGACACCCCAGTCCCGCAGCCGGAAGTTCACTCGCCGTTTGCCCTGCGCCCGGGCCTCAAGATGTTGAGCCAGGGCATCAAATGCCTCTGCCGAGGTCAGCCCGGTGAACTCGCCGGAATCCACCAGCACCCCTTTTTCGGTGTAGGCGGCAGCCTCGATCAGGCTCCCGGGGTCACCGGCAAAACCCTCTGGCACAATCACCGGCTTGAGCGGCAGACCATACTTGCCGGCAAACTCATAATCCCGCTGATCGTGGGCGGGCACCGCCATCACTGCCCCTTCGCCATACCCTATCAATACGAAATTGGCGACGAAAATCGGCAGTTGGGCACCACTCAGGGGGTGAATCGCAAACCGGCCGGTGGCCACACCCCGTTTTTCCATGGTGTCGATGGTGGCCTGCTCAACGGAACCGGGCCTGCAGGCGTCTATAGCGGCCGCCAGCGCCGGATCGCTGGCAGCAGCCTGCCGGGCAATCTCATGCTCAGGGGCAACGGCCAGATAGGTCACCCCAAACAGGGTGTCCGGCCGAGTGGTATAGACCCGACAGAGTTGCTCCGGAGCCTGATCTGACCCGGGGACCACAAAGGCGATCTCGACCCCCTCCGAGCGGCCGATCCAGTTGCGCTGCATGGTGACCACCTGTTCCGGCCAACCCGTGAGCCGATCCAGGTCCGCCAGTAACTCCTCGGCATAGTCGGTGATTTTCAGAAACCACTGGGCAATCTGGCGCTGCTCAACGGCACCGCCACAACGCCAGCAACAGCCGTCGATCACCTGCTCATTGGCCAGTACGGTCTGGTCATTGGGACACCAGTTGACCATCGCCCTCTTCTTGTAAACCAGCCCTTTTTCAAACAGCCTGGTAAAGAGCCACTGCTCCCAGCGGTAATAGGCCGGGTCACAGGTGGCCAGCTCCCGCGTCCAGTCGTAGGCGAATCCCATGCGCTGGAGCT
>JAKLLR010000128.1 GCA_022014175.1 Gammaproteobacteria bacterium
ATCCGCTACCTGACCCGCGAGGAACTCGGGCCGATCCCTGAAACCGTCGAAGCCTTTCTGCAGCAACTTGGTGGCCCCACCTGGATTCACATCAAGGGGCAAAACAGCCACCGCAACCGGGTTCTGGTCACCCTGTTGCACGGCAACGAACCCTCGGGCTGTATCGCCCTGCACCAGTGGTTACGAGAGGACCAACAGCCGATCGTCGATCTGTACTGCTTCATCGCCTCGGTTGCCGCTGCCCTCACGCCGCCACTCTTTAGCCACAGAATGCCGGTGGGTCGCCGGGACCTCAACCGCTGTTTCAAGCCACCGTTTGAGGGCCCCGAAGGAGCGCTTGCGAGGGCCTGTCTCGAGCAGATTGAACAGCTGCGGCCAGAAGCGGTGGTGGATATTCACAACACCTCGGGCGACGGACCCGCTTTCGGCGTCAGCGCTTGTGAAAGCCGGGCTCACAACGCCCTGACCGCCTGTTTTACCCATCGGCTGGTCATCACTGATCTGCAGATGGGCGCCCTGCTCGAAGCCGCCCGGGACGACCTCCCGCTGGTCACCGTAGAGGTCGGCGGAAGCCAGGAGGAAAGCTCCCATCAGGTGGCTTATGAGGGGCTCTGCCACTACTTTTTCACCGACAACCTCTACGCCCCAGATATTTCTGCCGAGGTGTTCGAAGTGCTCAAACATCCACTGCGCCTGGAACTCACCGAAGGCGCGTCCATCAGCTACAACAACCGGCCTCAGGCTGGGTTCGACGTCACCATCTCCGATGACATTGAGCGGCACAACTTCGGCCTGGTCACGACGGAGACCACCCTCGGCTGGCTGGGCGAACAGGGCCTCAGGGCGCTCAGCGTCATTGATGCCCAGGGCCAGAACCGGGTGGAGCAGTACTTCGCCAGTGTTCAGAACGCCCTGAGACCTCACCAGCCGCTCAAACTCTTTATGGCAACCCCGAATCCGGAACTCGCCGCGGGGGATTGCCTCTGCTACTTTCTGCCGCTTGGACCGGCGCAGGAAACAGCACGGTCTTAGCCCTTGAAATCACTCCGGGCACCACACCTATCGCATTTAATCTGCCGCCTTATCGGCCAGAATCCCAGCGTCAAGGCCATCATGATATAGGCCATACGCTGTCCTTTGACCACAAACTCGGTCTCTCCACTTCCGCAGACCGGACAGAGCAAGGCATCCTCGCCCTGCTCTGCCACCACCGCTGCGGACAACTCCTCAGCCAGCAGTGCCATAGCCGCCACAGCATAGGCTTCCGGCACCTGCACTCTCACCCCACCCAGGGCATTGGAGTAGAGCCAGTCCATGCCGATGGTGTGCTCATCCGCAATCACCGCGGGGATTTCCGCAGCCTCTAGCTGGGCCCTGGCAATATGGGCCTCATGGGGGAAGGAGAAGCGGGCGACGGTTACGAACATCCGATTCTACCGCCCTGTATTGTACGGCCCACATATTTTTCTATTAAAAATATTTAATTCTCCCTATAAGATTAACTGCGGAGAAATCGGTTTACCCATTGCATACCATATGCATCTTCACTTATACCATAGTAGTTGGGCCGATTTTCATTAAATTCAAAGCCAACGGACTTGTACAGTTCTTGCGCCGCAATATTCTCAACTCTAACATCCAGATTGACCTTATTTAGGTCCCGGATCACACATTCTTCAAGCGCATATTTCAGCAATGAATTAGCAACACCTCGCCGCTGACTTTCAGGACAAATTGCCAGAGAATAAATTCGACCCGAAAGTCTTCTAACAAGAACCAGTATATAACCCACCACTTGAGAGGAACGGCCAACTTCGTTGGCCACCAATAAAATGTTCTTTGACCCCAGGTGGTAACGGAATGAACGACGCGTAAGCATTCCATCAGACGGCTTAAAAACCCGACGCTCGAGGTTAACAAGGAGATCCAGGTCCTTAAGCTGAGCCGCCCGGACAGAAAATCTCTTTTTTCTGATCATTGACGCTTGTAAATTGTGTACTTGGGTATCATCAGGCTTGGCCGATATGACATCTTGACCTTCTTAAGGTTTTCAAAACCCATGTCATCGCCAACATTAATGCGTGAAACGCCATACTCACTTGACAATTTTTTTACGAACTCCCTGAAAATAAACTGCGCACAACCAAGAATATCGAAGTCTGTTTTCTCGACAATCACGCTCGCTGTATCTTCGTTAATCCTCTCGCCTACAGTAAACCCCTGAACTTTGCCATCAATTATAATTACCAATCCAATCAAATCCAATTCACTGTAGTAATCCAGCATTCTCTTTACAGCAAGTCGCTCGCTATAAATACCGTCAATAAATAATTCTGTTTGATCTGAAGGCAAATACTTCATCCGATCAGAAATCCACTTATTAAGGAGCCGAACTATTCCATCTGAATGTTTCTCGACGTCAAGCGTTTCCAACAAATAATCCGGATGAATCCGCTTAAATTTGTTTATTTCATTTCTTTTAGCACTGAAATTATTACCTTTTAACTCAATCAAGTCATTACAATCATAGATGTAATCCACCAGCGTCCGCTCTACAACATAGTCCTCCAGCAAATCGCCAATTTCTGAATCTGGGTCTATATAATTAATAAATCCCGAAACAAGGAGTTCATCCACGTACTCGATCTTCGTATGATTTTTAGAGCTATTATTCTCCTCCATAAGATTAAAACAGATAGGGATTGATTTAATAATATCATTTTGCAGGCCAATAGGTGGGAGCAACATTGAAATCTCACCGTTGACAAGAAGGAAAAAACAGAACGTGTTTTCTATAATAGAGTAGAACCCGCTGCCATTGCTTAACCATAAATAGTTCGCGGAAAAAGTATAATCACTAGTATCAAGATTCAATAATTCCAGGTAGCCCTCCATAATCGGCTTTGCCTTAAAGTCGAAGGGCAGCAACTCATGTTGACTGATTTTAAGATTGCTCATCTTTTAAGCCTTATAAATTTGAAATTAAATTCACCGGCAAGAACCTGGATAAGCAGATGTAAGGACGGGACGTCTCGAACATATATTTTTAGCATTCAGCGGAATCCTAAATCAGGCGCGGAGCCCGATATTATGTTTCCCATATGCGCCGCCGAATATTGATATCCACACAATTCTTTGACAGGGATCACACCGACCAGACTAGCCGCCGCTGGGCCACTTGCGGAACTTCAACGTCATCCGGTCCGACTCCCCAACCGCCCGATAAGGCGCCTGGCAAACCAGCTGTTCGTCGCCGGTCAATGTTTGACAGCTTTTGAGGGTTGGCGGCAAGCTCCAGACCCCATCCGGGTGGGCTTTGCTGTCTGCCGGATTGGCGTTGATCTCACTGCGGTCGGCAAGCTCGAATCCGGCAGCTTCCGCCAGACGGATAACCTCTGCCTCGGTGACATAACCACTCTGCTTCATCAACTCCAGAGAGGTGCCGGGGTTTGCCCGATGCTCCACCACCCCGAGAATGCCACCGGGTTTTAGCGCACTCGCAAAGGCAGCGAACATCTCGGGAGCACTACCCGCTTTCAGCCAGTTATGCACGTTGCGGAAGGTCAATACCATATCCTGGGAGCCCGGCGGCGTGATCGCTCCCGCCAGGGGTGTGCCGAGGGTGGTAACGACCGTGTGGTCATAAACCTCGGGGCGGGCGACCAGCTTCGCCAGCCAGGCTTTCTGAATACGGGCACGGTAGGCAGGGGCGGTTTCACTCAAGGTGTCAAAACCAGCGGCGTGGTAACGACCCCGAGGCCGGGTGATGGGGGCCAGCAACTCGCTGTACCAACCTGATCCGGGCCAGACTTCGACCAGCTGCATCTCTGGCTGCCAGCCAAAAAACTGCAGGGTTTCAAGGGGGTGGCGGTAGCCATCCCGCTCACGGTTGGAGAGATCTCTATGCTCTCCTGCCATCGCCTCTCGAATCAGGGCGGCCGCGTCGGGCGGGGCGGCCTGAGCGACCACGCCAGTCAGGAGCGCGCCACATAGAGTGAGTGAGACCGGTAACAGACGCATGGACAGGATACCTCCAACGATTGACTGGGGCTTTGAAGCAAAGTGCTTCGACCACAGTCAGTGTAACGGGTTCACCGCCTCGGGCCGAGCGCATCCCGTGACTCGAGAGGTTGCCAGGGAGACCACGGGAGGCGGCGGCTCCGCCTCGTGGCGAAACCAAGACGCACTCTCGTGGTGCGGGGATCGCCCCGGGCCATAGACAGGCTGACAGCGGCATTGGTCGTCATTAGACCCGGATGGCCCAGAAAACAGCTGGCTGGCGCTGACCTCAGGGGTAGTTTTCCGACCGGCGCACGCTCTGGATCCGTTGGTATGGTTATTGCTATTAATATGCTAGTCCAGGGGTCAGCGGTGTGGCTATCAAATCGGCTGCATCCGGGGTGCTCCACGACAGGATTAAATGACCAACCTGCCAGGCGTTTGGCAATCACCGAAGATGTAACACCCCGCCAGATCGGGTGCTGGCCATTTAACAACAATTATTCAATCTTCCAAGGACGAAAAATGAGTCAAAGCGAATCCCGCGCCCAGGCAATTCTTGAAATCACTAACCGCCCCCCAATGGCGGTGCAGAAACCCGAGCCGCTGAGCAGTATCTGGGCTTGCGATGTGTTCAACATCGCAACCATGGAGGAGGCGCTTTCGAAGACCGCTTTCAAAGCGATGAAAAAAACCGTGCAGACCGGCGAACCGCTGGACCCCGCCACCGCTGACGTGGTCGCCGCCGCGATGAAGGACTGGGCCATTGCCAAAGGGGTCAAATTCTTCTCCCATATCTTCTACCCGATGACCAATATCACCGCCGAGAAGCATGACGGTTTCATCGTCACCAATTCAGATGGCGGCGCTATCACCGACTTTTCCGGCAGCCTGCTGATCAAGGGTGAACCGGATGGATCATCCTTCCCCAACGGCAGCATCCGCGCCACCAACGCAGCCCGCGGTTACACCGCATGGGATCCCACCAGCCCGGCCTACATCAAGCAGACTGACAATGGCGCTGTGCTGATGATCCCCAGCGTCTTCATGTCCTGGACCGGCGAGTCACTGGACAAGAAAATTCCGTTGCTGCGCTCTAAC
>JAKLLR010000129.1 GCA_022014175.1 Gammaproteobacteria bacterium
CCTCTCCAACTGGATGACCTACGAAGATGGCCCCCGGGTAGCTCAGCTGAAAACCCGGGCGGACCGGTTTGAGAAAATCCGCAAGGATTACGGCATCAAACCGGACCAGAAATTTGAGGTGACCGATTTTCTGGTGCCCGACGCGCCCCAGATCTACGGCATGCTACCCAGGGGGCTGGCTCAGACTGTGCGTAAACTTGGCCACCGAATCACCCCCAATTTTGACAAACTGAAGCGTGAAACCCGGATGAAGACCAGCGCGCCCTTTGGCTACTGGTCGATGCGAATGGTGGCCTGGATGCGCCGTCTGCGGCCCGGCTCCTACCGCCATCAGGAGGAGATGGACCTGATCAAACGGTGGGAAGAGGCGATCAGCCATTGGTCTGAGAAAGACCCGGCCCTCGGCTTTCTAGCTGCAGAATCTGCCCGGGTAACCAAAGGGTATGGCCGGGTGCGGGAGACCGCCCTAGACGACTTCTGGAGCTTCCTTGACGAGGGCCTGAAAGAGCTGGAGCAGCTGGGTCAGCGGGGCGGTGATATGGCCGGCATCGGTGACGCGGCACTGAAAATCCTCGCCAGCGAAGCCGGCAAAGGACCGGAGACTCTGGAATTCCTGCGCAACTACAATCTGGAGGCGGCGGCCTGAGTCAGCGGCCATCCGGTTGACTCCGTGCAGCACCAGATCACATTTCTGGATACCCGGGGGGGGAGCGTGCGGTTCTCCTGCAGGACGGAACAGGCGATCTCCCGTGCCGCAGAGGAGGCCGGGGTCCTGATCCGGATCGCCTGCGATAACGGGGGCTGCGGCGCCTGTCAGGCTGAAATGCAGAGCGGTGCTATTCGCTATCTGGCGCCGATTTCCGAGAAACAGCGGCGTGATCGCCGCTCCGGCGAATTGCGCTACGAACTGCTCTGTCGTGCAGTGCCGACAGAAGATACAACGTTTCTGATTCGTCGCCCCTGGAGACGAATTAACAGACAGCCCATGAGCAACCTGTTAGCCCAACTTCAAAACTAGCCCGGGTCAGGGGATCGCTCTATACTGGCAAAAAATCGAACTGGAAGGCCAAATCGGTCGGCAGTTCACCCAACGAGGAGATAAAAATCATGGCACTAACCCGTTTTGGTTACGCAAGCCTTCAGGTCATGGATGTGGACGCGGCAGCACGCCACTATGTTGATATCGTTGGCCTCAGGGAAACCGACCGTGTGGACGGCAAAGTCTACCTTCAGGCCAAAGATAATCAGGATCACCACTGCATTATTCTCAACCCGTCTGATAGTGCCGGACTGGAATCCATCGGTTTCAAGGTCAACGACCCAGCAGACCTTGATAATGCCGCTGCAGCAGCAGAGGCGGCCGGGGCCAACGTCACCCGCATTGCCGCCAACGAGATCGCCGGCCAGGGTGAAGGGGTGCAGATCACCCTGCCATCGACCCACCTGCTGACCCTCTACTATCACGCCGACAAGATCGGTTATGCCTGTGGCATGGAGAATCCGGATCCGGTCGGCAGCACAGAGACCGGGGGCAAAGTAAACCACCTGGACCACTGCCTGATTTCAGCGGAAAACCCCGCGGAAGTTACCGAATTCCTGGTCAAGGTGCTGGACTTCGGCCAGTCGGAACGGGCCATGGACCCAGGCGGAAATATGATGATCTCCTTCCTTTTTTGCGGCAACACCATGCATGACCTGGCCCTGGGGCCCGGGCCCAACGGCCATCTGCACCATCTGGCATTTATGGTGGACGATCGGGGTGATGTCGTCCGCGGTGTCGATCTGTTGAAAGAGAAGGGGGTGCCAACCTTCGACTATGGCCTCTCCCGTCACGGCATTGGTGGTGTGCAGACTGTCTACTTCCATGATCCATCCGGCAATCGCAATGAATTTTTCAGCGGTGCCTACGTGACTCCGGGAATCCCCGATCGGGTTCCACCAATCACCTGGACCATGGATCATCTGACCCGGGGGGCGTTCTACTACGAAAATGCGGTGCCCGAGACCTTCTTCGACGAAACCACCTGAACCACAATCACCCTGACGATCCAAAAAAATACCCCAAGAATGAGGAGTGGAGATGAGTCTTAAACACCGGGGCATCGTACAGCTCGGCTACGTGCGCATCGGCCTGAACGATAGCCGCCTGACTAAAAGCCGTGAATTTTATAGTGATACTCTGGGCCTGCTGGAGACCCAGGTCTCTCCCGGTCGCGCCTGCTTCCGTTGCTGGCATGAACCTCAGCAGTTCTCTCTGGTTATTGATGAAACCCCTGAGAACGGACTCATCGAAGTCGGCTTCCAGGTCCGTGATGATGAGGACCTGGATCAGATTCAAGCCCGGGTAGAGGCAACCGGTATCCCCGTCACCCGCTGCCCCGCCGACACGCCCCTGGCTGGCCTGGGCGCGTCCATCAGTTTTGTGATTCCCGGGGGACAGACCCTCCGCCTGTTTGCGGAAAACCGGATACTGGGTTACCCCACCGGACACGACTCTCCGGACTGGAACACCCCACGGCAGCTACGGGGGACCCCCGCACCCCTGTTCATCAACCACGTTGCCATCACGACACCCGATCCGGCGGCAACCATCAACTTTCTGAAGGAGGTGCTGGAGTTCAGGCTGTCCGAAATTCTCACCAAGGACGATGGCAGCACACCCCTGGCCGGGCTGCTGTTCCGCATGTCCAAGGATGTAGGGGGGCAGGAGATCAGCGTCTTCCCCGGCGATGCGGGGCGGCTGCACCACATCGCCTTCACCAAAGAAGACGCCTCAGACATTCTCACCGACGGCCAGTATCTGCGGGAGGACGGGGTCAACATCGACATCTACGGCCCCACCCGGCAATCCTTTGGTAAAACCTTCTCCCTGCACTTCTTTGATCCCATGGGGGTGCGGCTGGAGCTCTGTTCCGGCGGACGAGTGACCGAGAATCATCCGGAGTTTGAGCCGGTACGGTGGACGGAGTCCAACCTGAACAAGGCGCTCTCCTTCTACGATAACAAGCTCAACGACAGTTTTTTGGCCGCCTCACTCTGATTCCCCTGGTCTCACCCGCCGCATCGGAGACCAATCACCCGGATTAAGCTTCAGGCTGTTAAAATGCGCCGCCGGTGGTCCCGCCACCGGCGTTTTGCTTTTTACTCTAGCCACAGAGACTTAACTACTCATGGAACACCTGATTTCGCCTTACGGCGAAGAGTTGGTCGACCTCATGGTCGACGAACCCCGCGCTGAAGCCCTCAAACTCGCTACCCTCAATGCCCCCGCCATAACCCTCTCACCGCGTCAGATCTGCGACCTGGAGCTGCTACTCTGCGGGGCATTTTCTCCACTTCAAGGGTTTCTCAACCAGGCGGACTACACATCAGTACTCAATGAGATGCGCCTGACGGATGGCACTCTCTGGCCCATGCCGATCATGCTGGACACCACCGAGGCCCAGGCTAACGCGCTACAGGTTGGCCAGATCATCGCCCTGCGGGATACCGAGGGCTTTATGCTGGCCACCCTGACTCTGGAAGAGTGTTGGGCATTTGACCCGGACCGAGAGGCTGAGGCCGTATTCGGAACCCGGAGCATCAAACACCCTGGTGTGGCTCACCTCAAGCAACAGAGCGGTAGCCACTATCTGAGCGGCAAACTGGAAGGACTGGCAGCACCAATCCACTACGATTTTGCAGACCTGAGACAGACCCCGCGAGAGGTGCGGCAACGTTTTGCCAAACAGGGGTGGTCGAAAGTGGTGGCGTTTCAGACCCGTAACCCCATGCATCGGGCCCATTATGAACTCACAGTGCGGGCTGCCCGCGAACTCGAAGCCAGCCTGCTGATCCATCCGGTGGTCGGCATGACCAAACCCAACGATGTAGACCATTACACCCGGGTTCATTGCTACAAAGAGATCCTCGACAAATACCCGGCAGCGACCACAGCATTGAGCCTGCTGCCCCTGGCCATGCGCATGGGCGGCCCACGGGAGGCTCTGTGGCACGCCCTGATCCGCAGGAACTACGGCTGCAGCCACTTCATTGTGGGGCGCGACCATGCCGGACCGGGCCAGGATGAGAACGGTAACGATTTCTACGGCCCCTACGACGCCCAGGAGATGGTCACCGCCTATCAGGATGAAATCGGCATTGAGATGGTGCCCTTTAAAATGATGGTCTACCTCGAAGATGAAGACCACTATGTGCCAATCACGGATGTTAAAGAGGGCGCCCGTACCCTCTCGATTTCCGGCACGGAACTGCGACGACGACTGGCAGAAGGCCAGGATATCCCGGCCTGGTTCTCCTTCCCCGAAGTGGTGAAACAGCTGCGCCGAACCTATCCCCCGCGCAGCCGCCAGGGGTTCACCGTGTTCTTTACCGGTCTCTCCGGTTCCGGCAAATCCACCATCGCCAACGCACTGATGAGCAAATTACTGGAGCATGGCGGTCGCGCGGTGACCCTGCTAGACGGCGATATCGTTCGCACGAATCTCTCCAGCGAACTTGGCTTCAGCAAGGCTCATCGGGACATCAATGTCCAGCGCATCGGTTATGTCGCCAGTGAGATTACCAAGAATGGCGGCGTCGCAATCTGCGCGCCGATTGCGCCCTACACTGAATCCCGCCGCATAGTCCGCAGCATGGTCGAAACCCAGGGGGGGTTTATTGAAGTCCATGTGGCGACCCCACTGGAGGTTTGCGAGCAGCGAGACCGCAAGGGGCTCTACGCCAAGGCCCGGTCGGGACAGATCCCGGAGTTCACCGGCATCAGCGACCCCTATGAAGCACCAGAGGCTGCAGAACTGGTGCTGGATACCAGCGACCTCTCGGTGGATGAGGCGGTGCAGCAGGTGCTGCTGAAACTGGAGGGTGAGGGCTACTTCGCCTGACCCCGAGGGGACACGATTAAGCGAGTGGCAGCGGGATTTACTCTCCGCCCTCGCTCTCCGTCGCCTCTTCAACAACACCCAGCAGGGCCTCTT